>CATLAX010000001.1 GCA_949878575.1 uncultured Alphaproteobacteria bacterium
ACCTAATTTAAAAAAGCGGCGGATTTCTTGTTGCATTTTGTTATAAAGTATTGCAAACTGTTGAACAGTCGCCGGTGTTAGGCTGGTATGTAATCCCTTCGTAATGAGGGGGTCGTAGGTTCAAGTCCTATAACCGGCACCAGAATAAAAGCATCGGATTCTTATCCGATGCTTTTTATTTCTCAAACGATGACTTGTTCGGAAATTTCTGCGCCAAAAAACGCTTGTTTGAACGCTTTACCCTGCACGACAAGCCAGGTTCGTCGTTTATACAGAAAACAGGCGGATTTATTCCCCGCAACACCTTTACCGCATCCGTGCAATAAACGGGGGAGTTGTTTATTGCACGTTTATGCAAAAAATTGCGAAGTTTTGCCGTTATCCCGCCCGATGGCTTTCTGCTGCGGCAGCGGTACAAAACCGCACGCCCGGTGCATACGTCATACAGATTGAAATACCAGCGTTGCAGTTCTGACACGGTGCGAAATTTGTTACGAATATCGCCTTGTATTTTGTCGCGTACGTGCGGATGGGATGCAGCCTCCAGAAAACTGGACTTAAAACACGGGTCTATGCCGTGAGACGGGTAAATATTAAACAAAGACCTGCCGAATATTTCCTTTATTACATCGGCGCTGTGAATTATTGTGCGGGCCCATTCGGACGGATTTTTACTTTTAAATCCGCGGCGCGAAACATGCCCGCTGTAACGGACAATCGCGCGACCGCGCCTGTCGTAAAAAAATTCCGGCGAAACGGGGCGGCCAAACATAACATCGTCGTTCAACAGCAAAAAACGTTCCGCAAGACCCGGAATATTTGCCACGCATTTTTCTATTGCATTGGAATTAAACGTCGGGATTGCGTCGCGCGGCATTATTTTTTCATGCGGAACAATCGTTATTTTTGGATGCTTTGTCCGCAGAAAACGCGGAACCTGTCCAAATCCGGTGACAATGTAAATATGATTTACCCACGGGGCGAATCTTTCAACACTGCGCAAAGAATAAAGCAATTCGTCATTGTCGGCCCAGCGCGCCGCTGACAGGGCGTCTTTGTAAACACCGCCTGACGATTTGTTTATTTTTCTTTGCCATTGCTGTTTCGCCACGCGCCACAGGGGATCCGCGCCGTCAACCCACAAATATACGACGTCTATTTTTTGCATTTTTTACCGCGTTTATTAAGGAAAAATTTCCTTTTCCACATATATACCAACACACGGGCCCGCAAACAAGGAATATTTATTTGCATTCAATATAAATTCATTATAAAATCAGCATTGATATGAATAAAAACACCATAATTATTAAATAAATTCGGCACCGCGCTTTGGCACGTTGTCCGGGCGCATACGGCGCCCGTTTTTATAAAAAACAAAAAGGCAGAACAAATGGCATACCCAAAGACAGACCCGCGGGCGAACTTTCCGGCACTGGAACAGGAAATACTGGAATTTTGGCGCAAAGACGACACATTCCACAAATCACTGACCAAAACAAAGCAGGGCCATCCTTTTTCATTTTACGACGGGCCGCCGTTCGGAAACGGTTTGCCGCACTGGGGCCATCTGGGCGTGTCCGCGGTAAAGGACATGGTATGCCGGTATCAGACGATGAAAGGACGCTTTGTCCGGCGTGAACTGGGGTGGGACTGTCACGGCTTGCCGGCGGAAAACTCTGTTGAGAAAAAGCAGCAGCGCAGCGCCAAGGACATTGTCGCAAACGACGGCATAGCCGCATTCTGCGACATGTGCCGCACGGATGTAATGCGCTATACCACGGAATGGGAAAAATTTATCGCGCGCATCGGGCGCTGGGTTGATGTCGGCGACGGATACGGATACAAGACTATGGATAAAAACTATATGGAATCCATGCTGTGGACGTTAAAGTCGCTGTATGACAAGGGCCTGTTGTACAAGGATTACAGCGTCAATCCGTTTGACTGGGTAAACGGGACGGTCGTATCAAATTCCGAGGCGTCACAGGATTACCGCGACGTAGTGGACGACGCCGTTACCGTCTGGTTTGAACTGGAAAATGGCGACAGGGTCATGGCATGGACGACAACACCGTGGACACTGCCGGCGAACAGCGCACTGGCGGTGAATCCGGCAATGAAATACGTCCGCATGCGCGACGCTGACGGCATGGTTTACATAATTGCCGAAACGCGGATAAAGGCGTATGAAAAACAGCTGGCCGCGGCGGAAAAAATAGGCGAGGTTATGGGTTCCGACCTGGTCGGGAAAAAGTACAAGCCGCTGTTTGACTATTATGCGAACACGTCCGATTTGCTCTACCAGGTAATCGGGGCGGAATACGTATCAGACGGCGACGGCACAGGCATTGTGCATATCGCACCCGCATTCGGTGCGGACGACTTTTGGGCGGCCAAAGCCGTTGATCCGAAATTTCCGGTTCTGCTAAACGTGGACAATTACGGAAACTTTGACGAAACCGTGCGCGATTTCGCAGGCGAAAACATATTCGCTGCAAACGGCCGGGTAATTGATTTGCTGAAATCACGCGGCCATGTCGTAAAAAAAGAACAGTACAAGCACAGCTATCCCTATGGCGACCGGTCAAAGGAAAAGTTAATCTACCGCGCGACGGATTCATGGTACATAGACGTGCCAAAGATAAAGGAAAAACTGCTGGCGAACAATGCAAAGGTTCATTGGACGTCGGCCGGCGAAAGATTCCGCAGCTGGATTGAAAACGCGCGGCCGTGGTCAATATCGCGCAACCGTTTCTGGGGAACGCCGCTGCCGATATGGCAGCGCGGGGACGAATACAAAATATTCGGTTCAATCGCGGAACTGGAAGAATTCTTTGGAACAAAAATAAACGATCTGCACCGGCCGACGCTGGATGCGCTAAAGAAAGACGGATGGGAACGCATACCTGATGTTCTGGACTGCTGGGTGGAATCCGGATCCATGCCGTGGGCGTCACTGCATTACCCGTTTGAAAACAAGGAACGTTTTGACGCGACATTCCCGGCGGATTACATCATAGAAGGCCAGGACCAGACCCGCGGATGGTTTTATGCGCTGATGGTGCTGGCGACCGCAATGTTTGACGCGCCGGCGTTCCGCACCGTTTCCGCAAACGGAATGGTGGTGGATGAAAACAAGAAAAAGTTTTCAAAGTCACTGCAAAACTTTGTCAATCCTGAGGCCCAGATAGAACAATTCGGCGCGGACGCAATCCGGCTGTTCATACTGGGGTCAAACTTTATGAAGGCGGAACCAGTTCCCGTGGACAAAGAGGGGAAAGTATTTGCAGAAACATCTAAAAACATTTTAACCCCGCTGTGGAACGCGTATCATTTCTTTACGCTGTATGCGAACGCCGGCAACATCACCGCCACAGACGACGTACACGGCGACAACCCGCTGGACAAATACATACTGGCGGAATTAAACGAACTGATTGTTGTTGTTGACGCGGCGCTGGCGGAATACAAGCCGGACGCGGCCATTTCCGCATTCGTGCGTTTCCTGGACGTTTTAAACAACTGGTACATACGCCGCGGGCGCGCCCGTTTCTGGGACGAAGAACAGACGGCGTTTAACGTTCTGCACCACGTGCTGGTGACGGTGTGCCGCGCAATGGCGCCGTTTGCACCGTTTATAACGGACTATATATACCGCAATTTGACAGGCGGCGCATCCGTACACTTGACGGATTTTCCGACGGCGGAAAAATACGACGACGAAATCGTTACGGACATGCGACGTGTTCAGACAATAGTATCCGTTGGAAAACAGCTGCGCGAAAATTACCGTCTGCGCAACCGTCTGCCGTTGAACAAGATAACTGTGGCGGGCGTGAATATTCCGGAATACGCGGATATTATAAAGGACGAACTAAACGTCAAATCGGTGCTGTTTGCAGACGGCATTGACGCCGTTGCAGACAGTTTTGTGTATCTGATTACGCCGCGCATCGGGGCGCGCCTGGGTGGGGCGCTGCGCGAAATCATTCCGGCGGTAAAGCAGGGCAGATATGAAATCAGCGGCGACAAACTAACCGCGGCGGGCCACACGTTAAACGCGGATGAATTTGAAACACGTTTAACCGTAAAACCGGGTGTGACGGGCGCCGCGCTGCCGGACAATAGGGCGGTTGTCGTTTTGGATACCGAGGTTAACTCTGAACTGGTTGCAGAGGGTCTGGCGAACGACGCCCTGCGCTTTATACAGGACACGCGCAAGGCGGCGGGTCTGGATGTATCGGACCGCATACGCCTGACCTACAGTGCCGACCCGGCAATCGCCATGGCGATAGAGGCGCACAAAAAACGCATTATGCGCGATGCGCTGATAACGGAAATGACGGCCGGCGCCGGCGAATACGATACGGAGATAGAGGGCTATTCCCTGTCCGTGTCCGTGGAAAAGGTAAAATAAAAGGAATAAAAATGAGTTTTTGCGGAAAAGCAGCTACAAACTGTGAATATTATTTCGAGGGCACATGTAGAAAAGACCGATTCAAATGTTCCGAACAAATACGATACGCCTATGTATCACGATATTCAATCCCAGCACTGGACTCAGTGTTGCTCTATAACGGGAAAATTCTGGCAAACCAGGAAAAAATTCTGGAAAACCAGGAAAAAATTTTGCACAAATTAAACGAACTGCAGAAATAACAATGACACCGACCGAATATTTTGAATGTGTGCCGAAATCCGTGGATATGAACATCCGCAGTGAACTGTATTCCACCAACGAGTTTACGTTCGCTGTGGCGGTAATCCTGTCGGCCCAGGCAACGGACAAAAAAGTGAACGAGGTCACGCCGGCGTTATTCCGTGCGGCCCCGTCGCCGGCGGCGATGACGGCGCTGGGCGAAGATGGGTTAAAAAAACACATAAAGGTGTTGTCCTTTTTCAACAACAAGGCAAAAAGCATCATGGGGCTGGCCGCGCGTTTAATGGACGATGCGGGCGCGGCGGATGCGGACTATAAGTTTCCGGCAAAATATCACGACCGGGATGCGCTGATGAAACTGCCGGGTATCGGACAGAAAACGGCAAACGTTATTATGAACGTTTTGTGGGGCGCGCCAAACATTGGCGTGGACACTCATGTTTTCCGCAATGCGCACCGTTACGGATGGGTCGGGGCGGACGCAAACACCCCGGAAAAGGTAGAGGCGGCGCTGATTGCCGTCATCCCGGCCAAATATCACGGGATTGTAAATCACGTCATGGTTCTGCACGGGCGGTACGTGTGCCGTGCGCTGCGGCCCGCATGCGAAAAATGCCCGGTTGCGCACATATGCACCGCGGCGTGTAAAACCGTATAAAAAAAGGGGGCACGCCCCCTCTTTTATTTGTCGCGAATCTTGCCGCCACACTTTTTTTCAACGGCGCCTATCACCGCGTTTTGTATTTCCATCAAATCGCCGTCCGTCATGTTTTTATCCGGTTGTATCGTGATGGTAAACGCAATAGATTTTTCACCGCCGGACATATCAAACGCATCAAATACAATCGCATCCGTTATGCGGCGGTCGGCGGACATTGCCGCGGCAATGATGTTTGCCGCCGGTGTCGCATCATCCACTATAAAGGCAAAGTCACGCTTAATCGGCGGGAATTCCGGTGCCGGCACATATTTTGCCATGTGACGGGCGGGTATGGCGTCAATATCGTGCACAACCGCCGCGCACACGCGCGTCTTTATGCGCAGTTGCCGCGCAACAACGGGCGACAGTTCGCCAAATTCCGCAATTACCTTTTTACCCTGCATAATGCGGCCGAAACGGTACGGATGCGCCCAGCGTGGCGGATTATCCGTCGCAACGGTGTATTTCTGGCCCGCCATTAATGATGCTATGTCCGCCTTTACATCATAAATGTCAACCGCACGGCCGCGGCCGGCCCAGTGGCGCGGCGACGCGTCACCCGTCCGGACAATAGAGAGGGCCGTTCGCTGCATTCCCGGCATGTCGCCGTCAAACACCGTTCCGACCTCAAACAAAGACAGATCCGGATAGCCGCGCTTTTCATTTGCGCCGACCGCGGCCAGCAGCCCCCCCAACAGACCGCCGCGCGCCGTATTAAAATCGGCTACAATCGGGTTTGCAACCATAACAGGCGCATGATCCGACAACAACTGTTCCGTCGCGGCGCATCCGAACCCGTAAGAGCGGCATTCATTTAAGCCGCGCGCAGCCAGCGCACGCTTGATTTCCAGCGCATGATCCGCATGCGGCGCAACCGGGTTGCACGGCCGATGCACGGCCGCCGTCGCCATCCGGTCATAACCGTAAATGCGCGCAATATCGGCAATTATCGTATCAGCTATCTCCACATCCACGCGGGCGGCGGGCGGCGTCACATCCCACACGGCACCATTTTCCGTCACGCAATAGCCCAGCGCACGCAAAATATCACGCTGCACGTCCGCAGGCGCCTCAATACCCATCTTTTTACGGAACATGTCCGGCGAATACTTTATGCAGATATTGCGCACCGGGTCCGCACCGGATGATACGACGGACACAATTTCACCACCACAGGCGGCCGTTATGATTTCCGCCGCCGCACTCAGTGCGGGACCCGTCATGGTCGGATTTATCCCGCGTTCATAACGGTATGACGCATCTGTTGACATCCCCGCGCGCTTTGCTGTTTTGCGCACGCAAACAGGGTCAAAATAAGCGCTTTCCAGCAATATGTTGCGCGTTTTATCCGTTGTCATGCCACGCGCGCCACCCACGACCCCGGCCAGTGCCAGAATGCCGTCCGCATCGCACACAACCATGTCATCGGCGGTTAATTCGTGCCGGGTGCCAAACAAATCCGTAAACTCTTCGTGTGGCGCGGCCATGCGCACAATAATATCGCCGTGAATTTCATCCGCGTCAAAGCAATGCATCGGCTGGGCCATGTCATAACAGACATAGTTTGTCGCGTCAATCGGCGCATTTTTCGGGTTTATACCGATTGCACGCAGACGCCGGGCGATTTTTTCATCGCTGTCCCCCATTGTTATGCCGCGGATTTCCGCCATGCGGTAAACGGAACATTTATCGGTGTCCAAACGCACGCGGCGCGCACCCGCCTTTTCCGCCAGCGGCCGTATTTCCGCCGCCACGTATTCGCCCGCACCCGCCGCGGCCAGGTCGCGTGCAATACCACGCACCGCCAGATAATCCGGCCTGTTCGGCGTTATGCCGGCATCAAACACAACAGGGGCCGGTATGACAGGCGCGCCTATTTCCGTATCCGCGGGCAGTTCAATTATTCCGTCGTGATTGTCCGACAGCCCCAGTTCACGTTCACTGCACATCATGCCGTCAGAGATAACCCCGCGCAGCTTTCCGCTTTGTATTTCATGTCCCGCAACGACGCATCCCGGCACAGCCAGTGCGGATACAATCCCCGCACGAGCGTTCGGCGCGCCGCACACAACCTGGCGCTGATTGCCGGTTCCGTCATCCACCTTTAAAACGTGCAGGTGGTCGCTGTTTTCATGCGGGCGGCATTCCAGGATGCGCGCCGCAATCGGTGCAACGGGTGCGGATACATCGTCCACCTCCAGCCCGGTGCGCGTCAATATATCCGCAATTTCATCCGGCGATGCGGATGTTTTTAAATATTCAGTCAGCCAGTCGTACGTCCATTTCATAATTATTTCCCCCGCATTTAAAATCCATACCGGCGCAGCCAGCGCACATCGTTTCCATACAGTTCACGCAAATCTGGCAGACCGTATTTCAGCATGGCCAGCCTGTCCCAGCCGAATCCGAACGCAAACCCCTGGTACTGTTCCGGGTCCACGCCGCAGTTGCGCAAAACATTCGGGTGCACCATTCCGGCCCCCATTATTTCCAGCCAGCGGCCGCCGCGAAATTTCATGTCTATTTCAATACTGGGGTCGGTAAACGGGAAATACGACGGGCGTATGCGCAGTTCTATGTCGTCGCGTTCAAAAAAGCGTTCCAAAAACGCGCGGACATCGCCGATTAAATCCGCCATTGTGACATCACGGTCAATATACAATCCCTCTATCTGACCGAACATGGGCCCGTGGGTGGCGTCCATTTCCTTGCGATAGGTGGCGCCGACGCCAAATATTTTAACAGGGGCGCCGGCGGTTTCCATCGTGCGAATCTGTATTGCGGACGTCTGGGTGCGCAACACGTTTCCGTTCGGCAGAAAGAAAGTATCCTGCATGTCGCGGGCCGGGTGGTGTGCGGGTGTGTTTAACGCCGTAAAGTTATGCCAGTCATCCTCAACCTCTGGCCCGGTGTGCATGGTGTATCCAAAAGACTCCAAAATTGTTGCCACCTCTGCCAGGGCCTGCGTCAACGGATGCAGTGTTCCGCGGTTTTCCGGCGCCGCATCCAGCGTCGCATCCTGTTTTTCATCCGCCAGTTTTGACATCAGCGCCGCATATTCCAGCGCCGTCTGGCGCGTTTTGAACGCAGTGCGCAGCGCGGCGTTCTGTTCGTTTAATTCCGCGCGCGCGGCGGCATCCAAATTTTTCATGTCACGCAGGCGCGCGGTCATCGTTCCGTTTTTGCCGAATGTCGCGGCATACAACGCCTGCAGTTCTTCCAACGAATTTATTTTTTCTATTTTTCCCAGCATAATTTTTCCTTAAACATAAACAAAGACCGTCGTGTGACGGTCTTTATTATTACAAAACAATACACCGCCGCCTAGCGTTATTTGGATTCGGCGCTGTTAAATCGTTTTGCAGTTTCTATCAGACGCGCAAAATTCGCATCGGAATTATACGCCATTTCCGCCAAAACCTTGCGGTCCAGGGCGACGCCGGCCTTTTTCAGACCGTTCATAAACTGGCTGTATGTCAGACCGTTCATGCGGCATGCCGCATTGATGCGGACAATCCACAAACCACGGAATTCGCGCTTTTTAACGCGACGGTCGCGATATGCATACTGACCCGCCTTTTCCGTTTTTTCACGCGCGGCGCGATATGTTGAATGATGACGGCCCAGGTAACCCTTGGCACGCGCCAGTATCTTGTTGTGTTTCTGTTTAACGGTTGTTCCGCGTTTAACTCTTGCCATTTTTTGTCACCCCCAAATTATTTCAAACCATACGGGGCCAAGATTTTCGCCTGACCGACCATGTTGTCATTTAAATACTGCGGTTTAGAGCCGGCGTTGTTTGCACGTGCAGACTTTTTACGCAGCAGTTTTTTGTGGGCGTTTCTGGCAACGCGAATTTTTCCCGTCGCAGTCATTGATGCGCGCTTTTTCAAGTACGACTTTGTTTTTAATTTTGGCATTTTCTATCCTTTTTGCTTTGTTCCCTGATGGCAATGCCTTTGCCATTTCGGTACAGCCGGATGTATTTTTACACAATTAAACGAAAAATCAAGTTTTTATTGAATATCGGTGTTTTAAAGTCTAAACTGGTGCCGAAATGAATCAAAAAAAGCTGACTTCGCGCATATATTCCATTGCAAAGGCGGCGGCGGCCGGGGCCGCGCTGCCGGTGTTTTTCATATACATAATGGTTGCAAAACCGGACTATAGAATAATGAATGCCGCCGCACATGTCGTGCTGCCGGTTGCAAATGTCGCAGGCGACATCATCACATGGCCCGTGCGCGGGGTCGGCGCAATGATAAAAAATATACGCGAACTGTCCGGGTTGCGGGAAGAAAACGCGGAACTGCGCGCGGAACTGGCGGCGCTGCGCTGGCGCGGGGACCAGTGTGACACGGCAATTTTGGAAAATCAAAAACTGGCCCGGGAACTGGATTTGGTCCAAAGAACACCGCTGTCCGTCGCGGCCGATGTCGTTCATGACACGCGGGCGCTGCACCACAACACATATTTTATAAACAAGGGCGCGCGCGACGGCATAGAACCCGGCCAGGTTGTGGTTACGTTTGACGGAATGCTGGCCGGCGTGGTGATTGACGCGGCGCCGGGGTTTGCGCGCGTGCGCGCACTGACCGACGGCGACACGAACATCGCGGTGCGTGTCGTCGGCTCAGAGGTGTACGGTTTCATGCGCGGCGCCGCGCCGCGGCCGTCAGTCGGATTTTTCAGCGATCCGGAATTTCAGGCCGCCGCCGGCATCAAACTGGTCACCAGCGGTATCAGCGGCGTTTTGCCGAACGGCGTCATGGTCGGCACACTGGCAAACGAAACAGATGTGGAGATAAAATCCCCGGACGCACTGTCACGGGTAATGGTTTTAAAATTCAACAGCGACGGCAAATACGATGAAGAACGGCAGACTAATTAAATTTCTGCGCGGCGCCGCACCGTTTGCAATAACCTTATTTTTATGGCGCCTGGGCGCGGCATGGTTGAATCCGGGCGGAATGCTGGCGCTGATTCCGATTTTTTTCTGCACGTTTATCAGGCCTGTTCCGTGGTTTGCACCGTTCGGGGCGGTAATGTGCTTTCTGGTGGATTACAACTGCAACACCATTCTGTACTGGACATCCGTGTTTTGCGCGTGTTATGCGGCAAACGGCATTCAGTCCGTCGTTGATTTGACCCAGGCGCGCGCACGCGGCGCGGTATCGTTTGCGGTTCTGTTCGGGTTAAGCGTTATTATACTGGGCGCAGGCCACATAAACAGCATTACGGGCGCGCTGACAGGACTGTGGACAATTACGTGGGTATGCGCAATGTACATACCAATAACGGCGATAATAGAAAGGACGCGGCATGATTGATACAGAGGTTTCACGTCTTTTTGACCGCAGGTCGGCATTGTTTTTTTCCGCAGGCGCCGTGCTGACGTCCGTTCTGGTTCTGCGCATGTTACAGATGCAGGTGTTCGGTTACCGCGAGTACAAAAGAAAAAGCGCAAACAATTCGTTCCGCATTCAGATAAACATGCCGGAACGCGGCAAAATTCTGGCAGCGGGCGGCACCCCCATATCACGCGACGCCCCGATTTACAGAATATACATCGTGCCAGAGGAAACAGACGACATATCGGGCCTGTTGGACATTGTGGCGGCGGATTTAAACCTGGGCCCAAAAAAAATTGACCGTATACGCGCAAAAATAAAAAAACAGCCAAAGTTTCAACCGGTGCTGGTTAGTGAAAACACCGACTGGGCGATGCTGGCCGCGCTGCAGGCCAAGAATCTGCCCGGTCTGCACGTGCAAAACGGTTTTGCGCGCGTGTATGAAATGGGGCCGGCGGGCGCCCAGATTTTCGGATATGTCGGGGCGCCGGCACAAACCGTTCCCGGGGCGCCGTTTTTTACAGAGGGCGTAACCGGTCTTGAAAAACGTTTCAACGCCCAGCTGGCCGGGACGCCGGGCAGAACCGTCATGATTACAAACGCCGTCGGCCGCATCACCGGCGAGGATAAATCGCAATACAAGGCGCCGGTGCTCGGCGACAATGTGCCGACAACGATAAACGACGCGGCCCAGCGCGTAATGTACGACGCACTGGCCGCGCACACGGCCGGATGCGGCGTTGCGCTGGACATAGAAACGGGCGACATACTGGCCATGGTTTCCACCCCCAGTTTTGATCCGAACAATTTTGATCAGGATGATGCGGACGAATATCTGGCCACGTTGCGCAGCGACCCGGCGAAACCGTTTATGAACAAACCGCTGGAGGGACTGTATCCGCCGGGTTCCACGTTCAAGATAATTGTTGCGCTGGCCGCGCTGGAGGCGGGCGCGATTTCACCAAAGGACAAAGTGTTTTGTCCGGGCCACTGGGATTACGGCGACCGGCGCTATCACTGCTGGGAGGACAAGGGTCACGGACACGTTGACCTGGCGGGCGCACTGAAGCATTCCTGTGACATTTATTTTTATCAGCTGGCGTTGAAAATCGGAATTGACGCGATAAAGTCAATGGCGGTAAAACTGGGCTTTACCCAGGAATATTTGACGGATATTTTCACGCGCCAGATGACGGGCGTCGTTCCCGACCGCCGGTGGAAGGAAAAAAATGTCGGCGTGCGATGGGTGCACGGCGACACAGTCATTTCCGGCATAGGCCAGGGATTCATTCTGGCCAATGCGATGCAGCTGGCCGTGATGATGGCGCGAGTCGCATCAAACCGGGAGGTTACGCCCCGCCTGATAAAGGTCGCGGCAAAGCCCAGTTTTGCGCCACTGGGGCTGCAGGAACAAAACAGGCAGTTTGTGTTCCGCGGCCTGGAAGAGGTTACAAAACCGGGCGGCACCGCCGCCGGCAGCGCAATCAATGTTGACGGGAAAAAAATGGGCGGAAAAACCGGAACGTCACAGGTTCGCAGCATTTCAAAGGCGGAACGACTGTCCGGGGTTTTGACAAACGACCAACTGGAATGGCGCATGCGAAACCACGGGCTGTTTGTGGGATACGCGCCGACGGACAATCCGAAATACGCGGTATGCATCGTAACAGAGCACAGCGGCGGCAGCGGGCCCGCCGCCCGCACGGCGGCGGCCGTAATGCGAACATTGTTAAAAGAGGCGAAATAAAATGGCGCGCCAGACACGTGTATCAAATGCAAACATGATGACTTTTTCCGAGAAAATGGCCCGTTTCTCGTGGGGGCTGTTCGTGCCTATGTGCATTATACTGGCGATTTCAATTGTTGTTCTGTATTCGGCTGGCGGCGGCAACTGGCGCCCGTTCGCACTGTCCCAGGCGGCAAAAATAGCGGCCGGATTCGGCATATTTTTCATCGCCGCGTTTTCAAACATAAAAACATGGATAAAATCGGCGTATGTAATTTATGCCGTTGCGCTAATCATGATAATACTGGTCACGTTTGTGGGGCATACTGGCATGGGCGCGCAAAGATGGCTGAATCTGGGCTTTATCCACATTCAACCCTCAGAACTTATAAAAATTGCGCTGGTGCTGGCGCTGGCGCGGTATTTTGCATGGATGAATTCCGTGGAACTGTCACAGTTTAAAAACTATGTCATTCCGGCGGTGATGCTGCTGGTGCCGTTCGGTTTAATTGTGGCACAGCCGGATTTGGGAACGGCACTGTCGCTGGCGATGATTACGGCGGGAATGTTTTACATTGTCGGCGCGAACAAGAAATGGTTCATAATCGGCGCTGTTCTGGCCGTGTGCGCGGCGCCGGTCGTATGGTTTGGCGGCCTGCACGATTACCAGCGCCAGCGCATCATAACATTCGTAAACCCCGACCACGACGCACGCGGCGCCGGATACCAGATAAACCAGGCAAAAATCGCTTTCGGTTCCGGCGGAATAATAGGCAAGGGTTACATGAAGGGCTCCCAGTCCCAGCAGTCATTTCTGCCGGAAAAACAGACGGACTTTATTTTCACAATGCTGGGCGAAGAATTCGGATTCATCGGCGCGTTTGCCCTGATTGCGCTCTATAGCATGATTATCATCGTGCTGTTCTGGTGCGCGAAAATGTGCAGGAACAGATTCGGCCAGTTAATATGCTTTGGTTTTATGTTGAACTTTTTCATTTATTATTTTATAAATATTTCCATGGTTCTGGGATTAATGCCGACGGTCGGCGTGCCGTTGCCACTGATGTCTTTTGGCGGCAGCAGCTTGATTGCGCTGATGTTTGGATTCGGACTGGCACAGAACGCGCATATTCACAAGGACCAGCAATTATCTGCCAAGGGGAGCTGAAAAAATGAACCTGCTTATCGTTGAATCTCCGTCAAAGGCCAAAACAATCGGAAAATATCTCGGGGCCGGGTGGCGCGTTATAGCGTCTGTCGGACATGTGCGCGACCTGGTTCCGGAAAACGGCAGTGTTGACACGGACAAAGATTTTGCAATGCGCTGGCAGATTATGCCGGGCAAGGAAAAGCAGATAAAACTTATCACGGATGAGGTTAAAAAGGCCGATGCGGTATACCTGGCGTCCGACCCCGACCGCGAGGGAGAGGCCATCGCCTGGCACATTCTGGACATATTAAAGGCAAAAAAACTGCTGGCTGGGAAAAAGGTTTACCGCGTCGCATTTCATGAAATTACAAAAAAGGCCGTGCTGGAGGCCATAAAATCCCCGCGCGAGATTGATGCGAACCTGGTTGACGCATACCTGGTGCGCCGGGCACTGGACTATTTAATCGGATTTGGAATTTCACCGCTGTTGTGGCGGCGCAACCTGGGCAAATCCGCCGGCCGGGTACAGTCTGTTGCGGTAAAGCTGGTTGTGGACCGCGAACGCGAGATAGAGGCTTTCCGACCGGTTGAATACTGGTCGCTGACCGCGCAGTGCGTGCGCGGGGATGACGCTTTTTCGGCCGCACTGTCCGCGTTTATGGGCGAAAAACTGGATAAAATGTCCATCGGCGGCAAAGATGAAATGGACAAAATAACCGCCCGCATAGGAAACCCAACGATAAAAGCGCATGTTGCCAGTATTGACAGGAAAAAAATATCGCGACGGGCCGCGGCACCATTTACCACATCCACACTGCAGCAAGAGGCGGCGCGCAAACTTTATTTTTCATCAAAACGCACAATGGGCGCGGCGCAAAAACTTTATGAACAGGGTTTGATAACATACATGCGAACGGATGCGACAAACCTGGCGGCGGACGCGGTTGCGGCCATACGCGAATATATCGCGAACACATACGGCGCGCGGTTTGTTCCGAAATCGCCCAACGTGTATGTTACAAAATCCAAAAACGCCCAGGAAGCGCACGAGGCCATACGCCCCACGCATTTTGACGGCGCGTCGCCGGATCTGGCCGGGGACGAGGCGAAACTGTATGATTTGATATGGAAACGCACAATCGCATGCCAGATGACGAACGCAGAATTTGACAGTGTCGCCGCAGACATTGAAACCGCGGACAAATCTGCCGTGTTTCACGCCGTCGGCACAACGCGAACGTTTGACGGATTTATGAAAATTTACACAGAGGGCCGCGACGACGCGGACGCGGCAACGGAATCCAAACTGCCGGCGCTGAACATCGGGGATGCGGTGGATATAACGGCACTTGCCCCGGAACAGCATTTTACGCAGCCGCCCGCCCGTTATACGGAGGCGTCGCTGGTCAAAAAACTGGAAGAGCTGGGTATCGGCCGACCGTCCACATACGCCGCCATCATGTCCACAATCGTTGACAGAAAATATGTTGAACAGGACAAACAGCGCCGTTTCCACCCGACGCCCGGCGGATGGGTTATAGCCGCGTATCTGGGGAAATATTTCACGGATCTGGTGGATGTAAACTTTACCGCCAAAACAGAGGACACACTGGACGACGTGTCAAACGGACGCGCTGAAAAAATCGCGGCACTGCGCAATTTCTGGACGCCGACAGACAAAATGATAGAGGCGGCCCGCGGCGTCAAAACAACGGAAATAATAGATTCCATAAACGACGTGATGCATTCGCACCTGTTTGGCGACGGTGACGGTTTGTGTCCGAAATGCGGCGGAAAACTGGGAATAAAACTGTCCAAATACGGGGCCTTCGTCGGATGCGCAAATTATCCGGAATGCGATTATACACGGCGCCTGGGCGATGCGGCACAATCAGGGGACGACGGCGCCGGCACTGCCGCGGCACCCGCAGCGGTTGATCTGGGCGACGGAATATCGTTTAAGGTCGGACGTTTCGGCCCGTATGTTACGGACGGGAAAAAGAATGCGGCGGCAAAGCGGTACACGGCGGAAACAATCACGCTGGACGCGGCGCGCGAACTGCTGGCGGGCGGCGCAAAAAAAGCGGAACCGGTTGAAATAGGCGAAAACCCGGCAACCGGCCAGATGATTTATTATTACCCGACGGGCCGGTACGGCGCGTACATTTCATCAAACAAAATTAACGTCAGCGTTAAAGAGCAGCCGGATCTGGCGACCGCGGCGGAATTGATTAACAACAAAAAGCCGTCTACGCGCCGCGGGGTGTTCAAGAAAAAGAAATAATGGCGTCATACGACAGAAATTTTACAGACGAACTGCGGGCACGGCTGTCAATCGTGGATGTGGTGGGCCGGCGCGTGCCGCTGGTGCGCAAGGGTCAGAATTACTGGGGTTGCTGTCCTTTTCACAATGAAAAGACCCCCAGTTTTTCCGTAAACGAGGAAAAGGGCTTTTATCACTGTTTCGGATGCGGCGAACACGGCGACATCATATCGTTTCAAATGAAAACGAACAATATGGAATTCCGCGACGCGCTGCGTGAACTGGCGGATATGGCCGGCTTGAAAATGCCGGAATACAAACCACGCGACCCGCGTGTTGTCGCGGCGGAAGAATCTTATCTGCAGATTACGGAAAAGGCGACCGCGCTGTACCAGGGCAAACTGTTTGAACCGGCGGGCGCGGCGGCATTGGAATACGTGCGCGGGCGCGGATTCACGGATGAAATGATAAAAAAGTACCGTATCGGATACGCGCCGAAAAACAACTTAATTGCGAATACTTTTTCAAACATGCGCCAGGAAAAACTGATTGCAACCGGCCTGTGCCGGCGCGGCGATTACGGAATGTACGATTTTTTCCGGGACAAGTTAATGTTTCCAATTTTCAATGCGCGCGGACAGATTGTCGCGTTTTCCGGGCGCAGTCTGGACGGGTCTGAACCGAAATACATAAACACGACGGATACGGAAATGTTTCACAAGCGCGCGACGGTGTTCGGATTAAATTTTGCGCGCGATGCAATATACCGCGCCGGACGCAGCATCGTGGTGGAAGGCCAGATAGACGCCATCCGCATGCAGTGCAACGGTTTCGGTGAAACGGTGGCGCCACTGGGCACCGCCCTGACCGAGGATCATATAACACTGCTGTGCAAATCAAACCGCAACATCACGTTTTGTTTTGACGGCGACGCGGCCGGGCAAAAGGCCGCCGCACGCGCGTGCGCGATTGTGATGCCGTTTCTGCGCGACACGTCCGATGTCCGGTTTGCCTTTGTCACCGGCGGCAAGGACCCGGACGAGGTTATAAAAACAGGCGGGGCGGACGCAATGCGGAAAATTATCAATGACGCCGTCGGCATCACTGATTTTCTGTGGGATTTGGCAAACAAAAATTATATAACGTCCACACCGGGGGGACGGGCCGGGGCGGAAAAATTTTTATCGGCAGAGGTTGCAAAAATAAAGGATGAAACACTGCGCCGTGAATTTGAAAACGAATACAATTCGCGAAAATTCAATCAGTGGCATAAATGGAAAAAGTCCGGAAATAATGCACATAGCGTTGATTTGCCCGCGGCGGATGACATAACGCGGGCAACGCTTTGCCACATTGTGAACACTTTTCCGGAACTGGTTGAAAGATACGGCGATTTTCTGGCAACACTGAATATTGATTTTGACGCGCCGCGCCCCGGAATGCAGATGGACGAAAAAACCGCCGAACGTTACATTGTATCCTTAAAACTGCAAAAATATATGACGCAGTTGATTGCGGAAAAAAAAGAGTGCATGACACAGATGCTGGCCGGGGCGGATCTTGGGGGGCGATTGGCCCAAATTAATGCGGATATTGAAAAAGTGCGTGAAAAACAGGAAATGCTGGTTCTTATTTAATCAGTTTCATTAATAAAAAACATCAAAAACACCGGCAAATGCCGGTGTTTTTTTAACATTTTATACAAGTAATTGTTACATAAAACACACACAAACATGTTTCTGGCAAAAATATATTTTCATTAAGTATATAATATTATTAAACAGCCGGCAAATACCGGCATTTTTTATACATTTTAACCCATGTAAAAAAACATGCAAATACCTTAATACAAACAAGACAATTAAATAATTACGCTAAAAAAGCTGTTTTAACGATATGTATAAACATATAAAAAGGCCGGCATTCGCCGGCTTTTTTACACATTTTTTATATTAATTGTTAAACAGAAAATGACATATGTCCCCGTCATTCATTATATAATCGCGGCCGACAAGACGCATGCGGCCGGCCTCTTTGACCGCAACCTCACCCCCCAGTTCTATGTAATCGGCGGGTGATATTACCTCTGCCCTGATAAATCCTTTTTCAAAATCGGTGTGGATTTTGCCGGCCGCCTGGGGCGCGGTGCATCCCTTTGTTATTGTCCAGGCATGCGCCTCTTTGGGGCCAACGGTATAAAACGTCTGCAACCCCAGCGTCGCGTACCCGGTCTTTATAACCTGATCCAGGCCTGATTCGGACAGCCCCAAATCATCCAAAAACATTTTTCTTTCCGCCGGGTCAATAATCTGGGATATTTCCATTTCTATCTTTGACGATATTACCAGCACGGGTGCTGACCCGCCGAATTTTTCACGAACGCGGTTGGAAAACTCGTTCCCGGTGGCGGCGGAATCTTCATCAACATTGCAGACATATATCACGGGCTTTGCCGTAAGCAAATTAAACGGCGACGCATCCGTACCGGCGGCGCGCGCCGGCGTGCCGGCCGCAAGCGCGGCGCGCAGTGCGGTCGCATCGGACAGCAGTTTTGACGCATCCTTGTCCAGGCCGCGCGCCTTTTTTTCCAGGTTCTTTATCTGTTTGTCCAGACTTTCCATGTCCGCCAGCATTAATTCCGTTTCAATCGTATCAATATCGGCCAACGGGTCAATCCGGCCCGCAACATGGACAATATCGTCGTTTTCAAAACAGCGCACAACATGAATTATCGCATCTGTTGACAGTATGTTGCCCAAAAATTTGTTACCCAACCCTTCGCCCGCGGACGCACCCTTTACCAGGCCGGCAATATCAAATATCTCCAGCTGGGTCGGTATAATGCGAGCCGCACCGGATGTCGCTGCCAAATTATGCAACGTTGCGTCAGGCACAACCACGCGCCCCGTGTTCGGTTCTATTGTACAGAACGGATAGTTCTGAGCGTCCGCCGCCGCACTTTGCGTCAGCGCATTGAACAATGTTGACTTGCCCACGTTCGGCAGGCCCACAATTCCGCAATTGAATCCCATATACAAATCCTTTATAATGGTGACAATATGTCATACATGTGGGACGAATTCAATATAAAAACCTTTGCGGCGGAAACCATCGTTTACCGCAACGGCGTGTTTTGTCCGGAATTGTCAACACTGCCGAACGGTGATGTTGACACACGTTACGAATTGCCCGTCCACATTATATATATCGGCGAAATTGCCGGTAATTGCCGGCTGGATATAAACATATCGGCAGAAAACCAGCCGGTGTTTTTGGATGTTCGTGCAAAAAATAAAAAGCCGGCCTTTTTGAACATTTTTATCAAAAACACCGGGAAAAATTCCGAATTACGCGGTCATGTTTTGTTGGAAAACGCCGCTGATTTGACATATGACTGCAGGACGGAACATATGGCGCCGAACACAACAATTCTGGTTCAAAACAATATTTTGGCCGGGGAAAAAACCGTGTCAAAAATATCAGGCGCCGCAAAAATAGATACAGGCTGCAATGAATGCGAATCAGATATTTCGTTTAGCGCGCTGTGCGACAAATCGGCGCGGGTGGAATTTACGCCAGCACAATATATATCCGCCGTGCCGAAATCGGCCGGGCACAGTGCGGCGTTATACCGACCGGGCGCGTTTCAGATTGAATATTTGCGCCAATCCGGTCTGACCGTGGCAGAGGCGAATGATGCCATGTGCGACGCGTTCCGCAACAACTTTACCTTGTTTTAGAAATTCTTGACATTTTTATCCGGCCGGCCAGCACAACCGCCCCGATCACGCCAGCAATTACCAGCAACGTGACAAATACGGACGACAGGCATGCAACAAGCATGTGCCGGCGCGTGTACGCCAGACGGTTTCCGTCGTCATCCATTCTGGTCACGCGCGATATTCCCTTAAAGGATCCGCGGACACGAATATTGTCGCCGGGGCGGTGGTGAACAACCTTTAACACTATCTTGTCACCGGGATTTAGCCATTTGAAATTTATTCGCACGCCGCCGCGGCGCTTTACCAGTTTTACCTTTGAATTCGCGGTCGTGTTAATCTTGTCAACGAAAACGCTTTCCATACGGCGGCCTTCTATGCGCAGTGGATCGCTTTCCTCTTTGAAATCGGGGCGGGTCAAAGCGGAATTGCCGTTGTTTATCAGCGATATTGTCGTTATGTACAATTCATTTACATTTTTACCGTTGATTGTGATTTTTAATTTTTTGCGCAGCTGGCTATCCTTGTACGCCATGCGGAATGTTTCCTGGGCGTATGCCAGGCTGGTCTTTTCAAAGTATTCGTAATATGCGCGGTTGCCCAGCACCCCGACCAGGAAACCGCATATCACCACAGAGAAAAACCACACCAAAATCTTTTTTAACACGTCTTTCATTTTTTTGTTCCGGATTCCCGCGGTATGGGAATCTTTTCATATGCAAAGTGCAAATAAAAACGCCCGCACAAAAAACGGACGCGGTTACATGCACTGATTTAAGCGCGTACCGTCGTCATTGTCATCAATACGCTTGTTTCTTATCTCTTCGGCCGCCCTTATCTTTTGTTTGACCAAAACAAGATCCGGATGCGACTGCAGATTTTCGTTCAACCGGTCCATGGCGCCGTCTATTTCCGCCTCTGTCCGGACAAATACAGGCATAACTGCATCGGCCGCGGAATATACGGCGTCGTGCAGTTCCGTTTGAAAGTCGTCTATTATTGACAGGTATGCGCGGATGTGTTCATCCTCGTGCGCAAGAATGGCGTCATACCGGCATGTATCCGGGGCGTTGCGAATGTCAATCTGAACTAAAAAATCGCTGTATCCGACAGTTGCGGCAACAGATTTCAACGATACGCAAAAACCGTCCTCTATGCCGGTAACATCGCCTGTTATGTCGTAATTGTCGCTTAGCGTTGCTATTACGTCGCCGTGCAGCAGATCCATTTGCCGCAGGGGCTGAACCACCTGTTTCGTCCACGCGGGCGCGGCCACCGTTATGCGCGGGCGGGTCTTGTACGCCAGGCAATCGTCATCGCCGCGCGCCGCGAACGGCGCAATTATAGCTAACAAACAAAGGCACGCACACCTATACATCGCCGCCCTGACGCTTTAAATATTCCGAGACAAAGTTTGTGCCGTACATCTTGTACAATTCTTCGGCCAGCAATACAGACGAACGCCCCGATTCAAACAGACGCAGCATGTTGCCCAGACCGCCCAGTTCCGTGTTCAATATCACGGATTCCCCGGTTACGGGCCGCGACAGCAAAACCGCGCGTTTTAGGTTGGGATACGCCTTGCCCTGAATAAACGCCATTTCCAGCGGATTTAAATTCCAGTGCGCGTAATCGTTGGCATCCGCCGCCGGATTGCGGAAAAACAGAACCGTCTGGGCCTGGCCGCGGACAACGTCGCCGATGCCTAGCTTGTCCAGAACATTTGCACGCTGAAACGCGGCCATGTATGCCTGGCGGTTTTTACGACCCTCTTGCAGGCCGGCGATAAAATTATCGCGGAACATCTTGTTTTCAAGCATGGGCGCCGTTTCGTCTATCATAATCAGCGACGGATTTCCGCCGGCAACGGTCGTTGTGTTTATTCTGTGCAAAATGTAAGATATAACGGCCGGGGCCAAGACCTCGTCCTGCAGTATTTCTGTAAAGTCAAACGTTGTTAAGCGCGCCTGCAGATCCAGAGTATCCGATTCCTCGTTAAACATGTGACCGTACTGCAATGGGTCCACCCATTTCTTTAAAGCGGGACGCATGTTGCCGGCGGATGAAAAACAGCTTTCCCACAAATTTTTTAACAGTCTGTCGCGCGGCGCCAAATAATCAAAATTAACGGATACCGCGCGTGCTATTTCATCGGCGGCCATGGCGTCGTTCTGCCCGGATATAATCGCAAACCAGCGGCGCAAAAATGCACGGTTGGCCGCACTGTCCGGCATCTTCAACGGATTCAAATGTGTCTGGAACGTCTGTTCCATGGGGTCGGTGTTGCGTTCCTTGCCCTGCATCGTTATGTATTTTCCGCCGACCGCCAGTGTGAATATTTCCGCACCCTTGTTGCGGTCAAAGAAAAACGCCTTTAGTTTCGGATAACGCAAAGACTGGGCTATCAAAAAACTAAACAGTGTCGTTTTACCGCCGCCGGTCGGCCCGATGGTCAGCGTATGCGCCACCGCCGCCGGTTTGTCCGATACATGAAATTGAAACATGTACGGCGTTCCCTGGGCCGTCGGAAACACCACCAGCGGCCCCGGGCCCCAGTCTGAATTTGCCACGCCGCGCGGCGTGGATGACATCGGAATGCTGATTGCCGCCGTTTTTGACAGCATCTTGAAGCTGCGCGGAAAAACGTCAAAACCTGGAATCTGGGCGAACCATGAAACCTGGGCAGCAAAGTCTTCAACAACCGGCGAAATTCCAAACTGGGCTGCAATCTTTTTAAATTCATCAACCTTTGCCTCCAGCTCTTCGCGGGACGCGCCGAACAATATGAACAGGGGATAATAATTTACAAGACTCTGATTGCCGGAAATGTTTTCATCCATGGCAATGGTCGCCTCTGCAATCTGTTCGTGCGCGGAATCATCCTCTTCGCGGGCGGTGCTGCGGCGCTGGCGCATGACCATTTCAACATCGGCTGCACCCATTGTTGTTATGGCGTTCATGCATATCATTTCCGTCTGAATGGTGGAAACGGTGTCAAAAAATTCCTCGTCCAAATAATCGGGCGACGCCTTGAACGACAGCATTGCCGCAAACATCTGGCTGTCGCCGCTGATATAGCGAACCAGGCCGCCGGGCATGAATTCCACATCGTCAACCGTCGCAACGGATGCAATGTCGCCGTCGCACGTCAATGGCTGCGGCTTTGAAATAGGGGACAGTATGCGGCCGAAAAACCGGGCCATGTTTTCACGCGACGCATTTCGCATGACCGCCGGCCGGTACGGCGCCAGAATTGATTCCAGCAGATTTCCGTACTGATTCAATTTGTCGCGCGCGCCGGCACCGCGCACGGTCATTACTATATAGTAATTGTTTTCATAAATGCGCAGACCCTGGCCGCGCCACTTGTCGTATATCTTTTGCAGAACAGGCTGTGAAAATTCGTAATTTGTACGTTCCGGATTGGCGTCGCGGACGGTAAAAAAGCGCAGAACGACACCGGGTTCGCGTATCTGGTTGAACAGGGACGCCCGCAAATCCAAAAATTTTTCCCGCGTAGCCTCGTCCTGAATACCGGTCTGAATGCCGGCGACACGCCACACGCGCAACAGCGCCCCGTCCGCCAATTCCAAAGAATCATCGCTGAACACCGTTTTAAACGGCAGATACTGGGCATAATGAACATAGCCGAATTTCGGAAACACGCGCCGCGCCAGCGCAGGCATGTACATCATCAGTATTATAAACAAGAAAATGGCAATCATGACCAAAATCATTATGGTCATAGGAAACTGGCCGCCGGCAAAATATTCAAAAAACTTGTTCATTTATGAAACCAGCCTCCGTGGAATTTTTTCTTTAAACAATCTGATCTTTGCCGATATTATCTGCGCCAGTTGAGGTTCGCGTTTTGAATAAACGGCCAGAATTGAATGAGTGCCGATTAAAACCAGCAAAAACCACATCGGATTTATTGGATTTTTCGGATTCAATATCAGGGATGCCACAAACACGACAACAAACAGTATAAACAGGACTGCAAAGTTCATGACGGCCAAAGAATACGGTACATAAAATATACGCGCCGGATTTGCCAAAGCCTTTAAAACCTGCTGTTTCATTGCCTACATTCCTCTATATAAACGAATTATAACAATTTCAACAATTTTCAACAAGTACAAAAAGCCGACCGTTTTTATTGTTAATATTGTTAAAAACATGTGTTTTTTTAACTGTTAATTTAACACGCACGTTTTTCAACAATTTTACAAAAACACCGGCAAATACCGGGATTTTTTTGTTGAAAACCTGTTAAAAAAATAACAATAACTTTTATTAACAATTTTAACAGGCCCAACAAAAACAACAAAAAATATAATAATCATTTGATTTTTTACAAAAAGCGTTTATAATCGGGTCACAAAAAGGATTAGATATGAAATTTTTAAGCTCTTTAAAGGCTTGGAAAAAACGCGGCAACATTAAACAAATTCGCCGTGGCAAGCAAGTCATTCTGATTGACCCTGATAATCCGAAGTTCAAGGCAAAGCAGGGCTTTAAGAAAAAATAATTCGTTTTTGCACGGTTTTATTTCATCCGGCCTGATATTACAGGCCGGGTGTTTTTTATTTGTTTGATTTATACACCAGATGCATGTATTCCGTGTCCTCGCAAAAACCGTTTGTTTTATATAATTGTGGCGATGCCGGATTTGACATGCGGGCCTTTACCCGTATTTCACAATTCCCGGCAGTGTTCTGAACGTGTTGTATCAATTTTTTTGCAATTCCGCGCTTTCTGTATTCCGCGTCAACAAACATTGCCTTTAAAACAAGCCTGTATGCCGGACGCAGGGTGGAATATTCTTTTTCATAATGCAGAAATCCGATTATATGCGATCCGTTTGCCGCCGCAATAATATAGTCTTTATCGCCGGCAAATTCTGATTTAAGATATTTTTTTACGTCGTTTACCGTGGATTCCACGTTTGCACTTTGCCTGTAACGAATATAAATCGGGCATATTTGTTTAATTTTGCGTTTTGAAATCACAATTATTTCAATATCGTCTTTTTCGGAATCTGAAAAATATTTGCACAAAGGTTTAATCATCATCATTTTCTTTATTTATTGAATAATAATATTCCAGTTTTTCATGGTCATAGTCTTCTATCCGGCCGGCCGGCAGAACCAGCATCCGTGTTATTCCGATTTGTTCCACAAAATCAGGATTGTGGCTGACCACTATTATGGTGCCTGCAAAGTCACGGAAATTGTCGCCGATTATCGCCTGGGTGTCCGGGTCCAGGTGATTTGTGGGCTCGTCCAAAATTAACATGTTCGCACGCCGCAATATTATTTTACACAGCGCAACGCGCGCGCGTTCACCCGGCGACAAAACAGATATTTTTTTTAACACATCCGTTCCTGAAAACAGAAAATTGCCCAAAACAGCGCGCAGCTGCATATCCGTATATTCGTCTGATGCAACGGATTCAAGAACGGTTTCGTTCGGATTTAACTGTCCCAGTTCCTGGGCGTAATATGCGATGTCTGTTTTTGGGTTTATTTCAACGTATCCGCGTTCCGGCGCCAGTTCGCCCATGATAATTTTAAGCAGGGTTGACTTCCCCGCGCCGTTTTCACCGACAATCAAAAACCTTTCACCGCCCGTGATTATAAAGGACAGTTTTCTGTACAACAGTCGTGCGCCCGGATACCTGAACCATAAATCGTCTATCCGTATGGGGTGCCGCGCACCGGGGCGCAATGGCGACAGTTCCATTTTTATTTTTTTGTACGTCTGTTCGCGCTGTGTGCGGTTGTTTAATATCTTTTGCAAAATTGCTGCGCGCACGTGTCCCGCGCGCTTCATGGCGTGCCGTGTTGGGCTGGCAGCGGCGGCGCGCGCCACAAAATCCGACAGGTGTTCAATACGGCGTTCCTCGGCCGCGATTTTTGTCGCGCGGGCGCGCTTTAATGCGGCCGCCTTTGTTTTATACGTGTCGTAATTTCCGTCAAAAACGGATATTTTATGCGTTGTTTTGTCTATCAGCATAATTTTGTTGGCCACAGAATTTAAAAAATTGTTGTCATGGCTGATTATCATGACGCAACCGCGATATTTCTGCAGAAATTTTATAACAAAATCGCGCGTGGCCACATCCAGATGGTTTGTCGGCTCGTCCAGCAGCATTATGTCCGGCATGGAATAAAGCATTCTGGTAAACGCGACTTTGGATTTTTGGCCGCCGGACAATTCCGAGAGTTTTTTATCAAGCCACGACGCGTCTATGTTCATGTTTTCAATCAGCGCCAGCAGGGCGTCTTCGGCGCCGTATGCGTCGTAATATTCCAGTTCCTGTTGTATGTTGCCTATTTCTTCCGCCGTTTGTTCGTTATCCGGATTTTCGGCCAGTTCCGTGTAAAGGCGCGCCAGCCGCGCGTTAAGTTTGTCTATGGGCCGGCCTGTTAATAAAAAATCAAAAACACTGATGTCCTGGGACGGAATCTCTATTGTCTGGGGCAGAAATCCCATACGCCGGCCACCGGTGTCTATTTTTCCCGCATCTGGTTTGATTTGCCCGGTCAATATTTTAAAAAGGGTTGATTTCCCGGCGCCGTTTACACCGACAACACCGCATTTGTCGCGTGGGCCTATGTTAAATTCCGCCGCGTCATAAACGGTTTGCGTGCCAAACGACAAAGACAGGTTGCGTACGTTCATAATGTTGCATATTTTATGGATTTTGAGCAATGTTGGCAACAGCGAATAAAACGTTTGACTTTTATTTTTTTATTGTTTCTAATGCCGCCGCTTTTGGCCACCGATTAAGATTTTCATCTTATGCGGTGCGTGTTTATATTAAATAAAAAATAGAATAATTACAATTATTCAACTAATACGAGAATTTTTTTTAAATAGCTTTTTTGTAAAAATATAAATAAAAAATCCCGGCGGGCCGGGGAAAACTGGTTGCGGAGTGTGGATTTGAACCACAGACCTTCAGGTTATGAGCCTGACGAGCTACCGGACTGCTCTACTCCGCGTTAGGTACGGATTATTATATACCTATATATACAACTGTCAAATAAAAAATATTTGTCTGCAAATATGCCGGAAATATGATTATATCCCTATACTTTCTTGAATTGTTGATTTTTTGTTGTTAAAATCCTTGTCGTTTAATTATAAGGCTTGTTTGTTATGGATATTACTTTTAGAAAATTATGGAAAGGTTTTTGGGAACCCATTCTGCGTTTGCCCATATTTCAATGGATTGTTGCCGCAATGATGGCCGTGTCCATCTGGGGTGTTTATTTTACATCGCGCCTGCGTATAAAAAATATAGAAGTGTTTAAAAAATATCGCAGAAAACCGGCAATTTTTGTGTTCTGGCACGGGCGCAGCATGATGTTGTCGCCGATTGTGTGCATACGCGGAATGCGTTCTTATGCGGTGGCGTCAAAGCACAAGGACGGGCGCATGATGGCAAAACTGCAGCGATTGTTCGGCCTGCGCACAATATACGGCAGCACGTCAGACGGCGGCATTTCCGTTCTGCGCCAGGGGGTGCGGGTATTGCGTGACGGCGGGTATTCCATATGCATTTCCCCGGATGGGCCGGGGGGGCCGTCACTGCGGGTTCAGGACGGGGCGCTGTATTTTGCAAAGATGAGCGGGGCGCCCATAATTCCGGTATGTTTTTCCGCGTCAAATGCGCGGCTGCAAAAAAGATGGGACAGGTATTTGGTCGCGTTGCCTTTTGGCAAGATTACCTGTAATGTTGGAGAGCCGGTATTCATAGACAGGCGCGCCACGGACAAGGATTTTGAAATCGCGCGCAAAAATCTGGAGGATTTTATGGTTGCCCAGATGCGCGAAATGGATGCGGAGTTTGGTTTGCCACCGGTGGAGCAGGATCAGACCGCGCGGCGTTTCAAGGAAAAGATGCGTGCGGAAAAGGCGGCCAGAAAGAACGCCAAACGGCGGGGAAAAAAATGAAAACACCATGGTGGTTTTTAAGAAAGACACCGGTTGCATTTTTACTGTGGCCGGTGTCTGTATTGTATTAC
The DNA here is from genome assembly GCA_949878575.1 of uncultured Alphaproteobacteria bacterium. Taxonomy (GTDB): domain Bacteria; phylum Pseudomonadota; class Alphaproteobacteria; order Rs-D84; family Rs-D84; genus Enterousia. The sequence continues at coordinate 27,609 of CATLAX010000001.1, forward strand.
GGGATAACGCGCATCGTATACAATGTGCGCAGAATAGGGGCGTATAAATCGCGCCGGCCTATTGTATGCATCGGGAACATATTTGCCGGCGGCGTTGGAAAAACGCCGATTGTCCGTGCGGTTGCGGGGCAGCTAAACGCACCGGTCGTAATGCGCGGGTATAAAAAGGCGGCGGGTACCTGCAACGTCGGAGACGAGGCGTTAATGCTTAACCGGGACGGAATTTTGGTGCATACCGGAAACCGGAAAAGTAACATTCGTTTGTTAAACGCCCAGAATTCCGATGCACCTATTGTTATGGATGACGGATTTCAAAATCCGGGCATAGTCAAAAACATATCCGTTCTGGTGTTTGATGAGGCGATGGGCCGCGGGAACGGATTTATGTTGCCGGCCGGGCCGCTGCGCGAACCGTTCCGGGCGGTGCGCCGCGCGGATGCGGTGATTGTTATAAAAAGCGGAAGGCCTGCGCGGCGCGCTTTGAAATTTCCAAGTGGTATGCCGGTGTTTTACGCGCACAACAAAACCGTGTCGCCGTATGCGGATAAAACACCACTGTTTGCGTTTGCGGGCATCGGTTATCCGAAAAAGTTTTTTTCCGCGCTGGACAACGTTGTTGCAAAGAAAAGTTTTGCCGACCATTACCAGTATACGGACGGGGATATTGAAAAACTGCGTGCGGCGGCGGCGCGCCGCGGTGCAAAATTAATTACAACGGAAAAAGACTGGGTTCGTCTGCCGGCGGCGGCGCAGAAAGAAATAAAGTTTGCGCGTCTGGACACTGTCATAGATGATGATTTTTACGCCTGGTTAAAGGAGAAAATACATGCCGACGCTAAAAAAAGAGGTTAGACTGTCCGGTCGCGGAATACATTCCGGATGCCCGGTGGATATTGTTGTAAAACCGCGGGATGGGCGCGGCGTTTATTTCGTGCGCACAGACATGCCGGACGCCGCCCCGATAGAGGCGCGGTTTGACAACGTGGGCGATACAAAAATGCGCAACACAACCGTCGGTGATGCGCGCGGGGCGCACGTTCAGACGGTGGAACATTTGATGGCGGCGCTGTTTATATGCGGCGTGGACAGTGCGATAATAGAAATAAACGGGGGCGAAACGCCCATTCTGGACGGCAGTGCGGCTATGTTCATAGACGCCTTTGCAAAGGCCGGCGTGACAAAGGGCGCAATGAAAAAGATAATCGTCCGGCGCGAGGTAACGGCGACCGTTCGCGATGTCCGCCGCACGCTGCCATTTGGACTGCGGGTGCGTCTGTGGATTATGGACATGGTGTCCGGCCGTCGGGCGGACGGGTTTGTCAAACTGTCGCCGAACGGCGGGGATGCGCTGGAAATATCGGCGACACTGGTTTATCCGGAAAAAATAATAGGACGCCAGAGTTACTGTTACACCTTTGACGGGACAAAAAAGACCGCGGACGTGTTTGTAAAAGACGTGGCGCGCGCCCGCACGTTCGGCAAGTATTCCGAGTGGGAATATCTAAAGGCGCACGGCATGGGCCGCGGTGCGGATGAAACGAACGTTATCGCGTTAAACGACGCCGGTGACGGAACGTTGAACCCGTTGATGTGGCCGGATGAATTCGTTCGTCATAAAATCATAGACGCGGTCGGCGACATGGCGACGTCCGGCGGATTTGTCGCGGGGCGCCTGGAATCGTACAAGGGCAGTCATGCGATGAACAACATTGTGTTGAAAAAACTGTTCAGCGATGAGCGCAATTATGATATAGTTGAATAAAATATGAAAAAGGATTACGTGATGAAAAAATTTTTATCCGTTTTGGCGATTGCCGCCCTGGCCGGGTGCGGCGGAATGATAAAAAATGAAAACGGCAGCGAGTATTTGACTCAGCTGGATGCAGAACCTATCGGATGCACTTTCCTTTACAAGCTGGAATCGGAGGTTTCTGTTTATGACGCCGATGACGCGCGCCGTTATTTGGAAAACCGCATAGCGGACCAGGCGCGGCCGGGAAACGCGTATTGGATAACCAGTTCGCGCACCAAGCCGAACGAATGGGTGATTTTCGGGCCGGAACGCAGTTTTGTTCTGGTGGCGAACGTTTATGACTGTCCGCATCCGCGCAGTGTCAGAACAGCACGTGACGGCGGTTCGGCTACTGTCGCGTATCCGGTGGACGTTGTGACGACAACATGCGAAGCGGCCGGGTACGGCACCGCTCAGTGCATGTAAGCCGGTGGATATGCTGTTGTTGCCCGCCTGTATTTTGGCGGGCTTTTTTTGATAATCTGTGTTTGCCATGCGCCCGCATTTTATGTTATAATTAAATTCAGCATATGCGGGAGAGAGTTTGACAAATCAAGTAATAACCGTTGAAAGAAAAAAATACGCCGCGGGTTTGTTTTGGCAGCCCGTCGCCAGTGGGTTTGTCGCGCGCAATTACGCGCGCAGTCTGGCGCGTTCCGTTGGGGGCAAGCTAAATTTATATGTTGATTACCGGGCGATGGTCGGACTGGGGTCGCGCCGCATGGGGCATCGCCGCGGCATGCACAGCGCGGCGGCGGAAATAATGGATTCAATGACGGAATATTCGTCTTTTCTGGGCGTGTTCCAGGCGGGTCGGATGTTTTATCTGGTCGCGGTCAGAAACGGAATAATTCTGCAGGACAGGCTGTTTGATTTGGAAAGCGCGGCGCGTGCGGAATACATGCGCCTGGTTCAGATTCCGGACTGGGCCGCGCTGTTCGCGCCCGCTGCATGGGGCGCGCCGCGTGCGGTGGAACGCGCACTGGACGATGTGATAACGGGACGCGCGCCGACGGCGTTGCGCTATATCAGCAGGTTTCGCGTGGGCCTGGTTCAGGTTGCGCTGGTGTCTTTGTTCGTGCTGGGGATGCTGTATCTGTTCCGTGCGCCTATTGCCCAGATAATGACGCCGCGGCCCCAGATTTCAAAAATCAATCCGGAACTGGCCGCAGAATACAAGCGCAGAATAGAGGAAAAAAACAAGGAACTGGACGAGGTGTTTGACATTAAAAAGGCCACCCCGCCGGAACCTTTGCGAATGCCGTACGACTATCTGCCGGATGCGGCGGCGCGCGCCGACATATGTTACCGCGCCATCGGATTCTTGATGCAGCCGGTGCCGGGATGGAACCAGACATCCGCGGAATGCGGCGAAGAATACGCCACCGCCAATTTCCGGCGAGGCTTCGGAACATTAACGGATTTTTACGACGTTGCGAACACTTTGATGCCGGGCGGTTTCGTGACAGAGGAATCGGAAAACGCGTTGTCTGTGCGGGCGCGCCTGCCACAGGTGGAAACGCACGCATCGCGCGATGAACGCGACGCGTCCACGATTATGCGCGATGTGTACAGCCTGTTTCAGGCAACCGACAGCGATGTTGAAATAGGTGTTGTCGCGGACACGGTTAGCAACGATGTTGAATCGGCCACCGTTGACGTGGTTGAAATAGCGACGTCTTCAAAATTAACCCCGCCGCAGTTTATGAAAATATTCGCCGATTTCGGCGGTGTTTACATGACGCGGTGTGCATGGGATGCGACGCGGCGCATCTGGAACTATGAGGTGATAATATATGCGAAATAAGAAATTATTGACCATTGCGGCATTTGCCGGCGCGTTGTTCTTTGGCGCGGCGCACGCGGATGTGATTACGGATGCGGCGGACATGGACAGTGTGTCCGCGGACGCCGTTTCGGAATATGAAATGGAAGGGTCGCTGTTTGAACAGATTACGGAACTGGAACAGGAAAAAGTATTGATGCAGCTGGAAAAAGAGCGTGCGCAGCTGGATTTGGAACTGGACCGGCTGGCGGCGGAAAAGATAAAGCTGCATATGGAAATTGACACGCTGTCCGGCCGGGCCGAGGCCCAGCAGCAGGAACTGGATGCGGAAAAGGCAAAACTGGAGGCCGAGGCCGAGCGTCTGGCGCGTGAAAAGGAAGCGTTGCAGGCGGCCGAGGTTCGGCCGGCGGAAACATCCGCCGTTCGCGCACCAGCCCAGCCGGCGCCAGGTGCCATCGCGGACAGTTTCCGTTTAATTAATGTTATCGGGGCCGGGTCGCAGTTGCAGGCGACGGTGGAAGATTTGACCACCGGCCAGACAAAAAGAATCCGCACGGGCGGAACACTGGACGGGTATTCAATCAAATCCATATCTTTGGATGACGGTGTTGTTTTCGTCAAAGACGGAAAAACGGAAACTTTGAACATAGGGACTTCGCGTTAATTTTAACGCTGATGGAATATTGCATATGGCGACCACGGACAAAACGCTTTTAAATCCTTTTCAGGCGACGTCTTCTGTGCCGGTTGCGATGGAAAACGCAACGGCGCGCGACATTGCGGATTATCTGTTTGAAAACGGAAACAGACTGTTGACGGCGGCGGGCGGGGAATTTGAACTGTCCAAGGACACGCAGAGCTTGATTGCGTATTTTTCCGGCGGTGAACTAATCATATCGCGCACGCACCGTTACGACGGGCGTGTTTTGGCCTTTATTGACCTGTTGGCGCGGCGCGGCCGCCAGGCGCGCACCCCGTTTTATTCCGATTTGGGCCTGTTGTCCACGATTTACAAAACGTACGAGGGGCGCAGCGGCCTTACCCGCGGCCGCAACGATTACGACAACCAGATGCAAAAGGATTTTGTGGACATTGTTGCGCGCGCCGCCGCCCAGCGCGTGTCCGACATCCATATAGAGGTTGCCGACCAGACGACGATATATTTCCGCATAGACGGCAGCATGCAGCCTGTTTTGGAATACAACACCCAGTGGGGGGAATCATTTGTACGCGCGGCGTTCGCATCCGCGGACATATCCAACGCCAACTATGCCCAGAACGAGTATCAGACGGCCCAGAAAGACGGCCGCACGCCCCTGCGCGGGACAAAGGATTTATATCTGCCGGCGGGCGTTCTGGCGATACGTATGCAGTTTAACCCGATTGCGTTCGGCAGCCGGTATGTCGTCATGCGACTGTTGTACGACAATCCGTCAGAGGGTATAAAATCAGGCCAGGAATTCGGCCCGTACGAGCAGAAGTTAATGATGCAGTTGCGCTCGTTCCCGACAGGACTGGTGGTGGTGGCCGGGCCGACCAGTTCCGGAAAATCCACGACACTGGTGCGGAACATGTCGCTGATGTTGAAAGAGCGCCGCTATGAAATAAATTTAATTACGGTTGAAGACCCGGCGGAACAAAAGATTTTCGGCGCGCACCAGATGCCGGTTGTCAACACCATGAACGAGGAACAGCGCGAGGAAAAGTTTACAGAGGCATTGGCCGCCGCACTGCGCAGTGACCCGGACACGCTGATGGTGGGGGAAATACGAACCCTGTCCGCGGCCCAGTTGACGGTAAAGGGCGCGTTGTCGGGGCACAACGTGTGGACGACGCTGCACGCGAATTCCGCGATGGCGGCGCTGACCCGTCTGCTGGACATGGGGGTTGAAGGGTTTAAGTTAAAAGAAGAAACGATGATGCGGGGGTTAATTTCAATGCGGCTGTTTAAAAAGCTGTGCCCGGATTGTCGCGAACCGTTGTCACGGCATCCGGAACATCCCGCATACCGCCGCGTGCTGGACGCGTTCGGCGAAATCGGCCTGGCCCAGGTGTTTGTCCGCGGGCCGGGGTGCGAAAAGTGCGGGCGCACGGGAACGCTGGGGCGGATAAAGGCGGGCGAGATTATTATTACCAACAGTGAATTTTTGCGTCTGGCGCTGTCGGGCGACACGGACGGCGCGGTGCGGTACTGGCTGGAAGAAATGGACGGCCGCACGTTGAAAGAGGCGGCCGAGGCATTAATGCTGCAGGGGATTATCGGGGTGGATGAACTGGAACGCTGGGTCGGACTTCTTGACAGGCCGGGGGTGTATTGATGAACCGTCTGGAACTGCTTTACGCCAAGATTGTTTTCAGATTAAGCACGTCAAAACGAATGGCCACGTGCCGGAAACTGGCGTCACTGTTGCGCAATGATTTCACGTTGATGAACGCGCTGGGCCGGATAGAGATGATTGAATCGCACGGCAGCCGAAATCCGGGCGAACCGTTTGCAATCGTCATGCGCCAGTGGCAGAAAAGCCTGGAACGCGGAATGAGCTTTTCAGAGGCCACGCGCGGATGGGTTCCGCCGGAAGAAACAATGCTGGTAACGTCCGGGAACATTTCCGATTTGGCGGTTGCGCTGGAAAACGTTGGCCGCGTGGTTGAAGGAACGCGCCGCATCCGTCGTGCGATGATGTCCGCGATTGCGTATCCGCTGTTTCTGATGGCGCTGACGTTTGGGATAATAATAATGGTGGGGATATATCTGGTTCCGCCACTGGCCGATGCGGCCGGCACGGACGTGATATGGCGCGGCGCGGCGGCGTCACTGATATGGGTTAGTGACATGGCGCACAAATACTGGTTTTTGATCGCGGCGCTGTTTGCGGCGGCGGTTGCCGTGATATGGGTGTCTTTGCCGAACTGGTCGGGGCGGGTGCGCGCGGCGTTTGACAAAATACCCCCGTGGAGTGTTTATAAAATACGCATATCCGTTTCATGGCTGATGGCGCTGTCCGCATTAACGGCGGCGGGGATGACCGTGCCGGATGCGATGCGCATGCTGGCCGACGGGGGGAACAGGTATCTGCGCGGGAATCTGGAGGCGGCGCTGCGCTTTATAGCGAACGGCGACAATCTGGGGGTGGCGCTGGCCAATACCGGGCGCGATTTCCCAAATGACGAGATTATAGGCGATTTGGCCATATATGCGGAAATGCGCGATTTTGACCAGAACCTGTCGCGGGTTGCGAACGATTATCTGGACGAATCCGTGCGGCGCATGGAATCCATTTCCAGCACGATGAACAGTGTGGGGATAATACTGGTGTCGCTGGTCATTGCGTGGGTTGTTCTGGGCACGTTTCAGATGCAGGACCAGATTACGGCGGCGCTGTCTTAAAATGCTGGCAAATTTAATATAAATAAGATATAATTCCTGTTGTAATAGGGCATCTATTATGCGAGTGTGGAAATCTCGCGGCAAAAGTCGCCTGCGCGGGCGTTAAATGCTCCTGCCCGGTGGGGTTGGAGGCCGGCGAATATATTGAATAAACCGGACATGAACTTTTGCATGATTTCTACCCTCCAACCGCCTTATATGTATGGCGGTACTTTTTTTGGGTGCCGGCATGCGTGCTAAAATGCCCCGGTCTTGCGCCTTCTCAAAGAAAAAATAGCCGGGGCGCCGTTCTTGATTTTTTGCATAATTTGTTATATAATTCCCAATGTGCGGGCAACCGTACAAGACATTAAAGGTTAAAAATCGGGCTTGATCGCCCACAAACAAAAAACTTTTTAATGTCCCGACTTGGTCGGGATGCCGTTGCTATATAACAGGGCTTGCCCAAAAGCGCGGGGTTCTAGTTTGTGAATCGATCAACATCCCGACCGCATATTTTTGCGGTCTTTTGTTTGGTGTTGAATGAAAGACAGAATTGGGATTTTATTGATTTCCGCATCCGTTGTTGTCGCATTTATTGCGTGCAGATATGCAACCGCACATGCGAAAGTGGTTTCTGGCGGGGTGTATTTTACACCGGGGCCGGAATGTGAAAATCATATTGTTAATGAAATAAACCGCGCACGGAAAATTGATATTGCCGTTTATTCCATTACAAATAAAAAAATTGCAGATTCTATTTTTTCCGCGCACAAACGTGGCGCCCGCATCAGGATTATAACAGACCGCACGATGTCCGGCGGTAAATATTCCCTGGCAACGGATTTAAGCACAGCCGGCATTCCGTTGCGTCGGAACCGGAAACACAAGATAGAGCATAACAAGTTCGCCGTGTTTGACGGTATGCGCATTGTCACGGGTTCCTATAACTGGACCCGCAATGCCACGCAATATAACAGTGAAAACTGTATATTTTTAAATATGTTTGGCCCGGAATATTCCATGCGTTTTGAATATCTGTGGAACTTGTACGGGGATTGATTGGTTATTGACTGGATTGCTTCGCCCTGCGGGCTCGCAATGACAGTGGGGGGGCCGATTGCGTTCGCAATGACAATGGGGCCAGTCCGTTTTTACACCATAAACGGCAGGTTTTCCAAATTACCTTCCACCACGCGGACGTTTACGTCAATCATCATGAATATCGTGTCCGGTGTTCTGGTGATGTTTGGGTCAAACATGTCCGTCCCCAGCAAATGGCTGGTGTTGACGGACAGTTTTGTTATCAGGTGGTCGTCATCCAACAGCGTGTATATCGGCCCGATGTCGCGCGGGGTGTTCGCGCCTATTTCATGTTCGTTCTGGGGGGCGCGCAGACCGTCCAGCAGCGTTTTTATGCGGTTGTCAATATCACTGCGCGCCATGCCCACGATTTCCGGGTGCAGCATCTGGATATCCAGTTCCGCAATCAACTTTAAATTCGGCGTGATTATCGGGTTCCAGTCTATGCCGCCGATATGGCGCGTGGTCACCGGGCTTTTTGTGGCGCCGGGCTGCATAAACTTGGTCATGTTGGTCCACGGCTGGTGTTGAACCAGCTTTTTTAACTGTGGGTGAAACTGCATCCGGATGTCCGATATGTGCTGGGCCCGTTTCTTGGGATTTATTAAGATTTCGCCAAAATACAACAGCTTGAACTTCATGGTGACCTGTCCCCTTTTTTCTTGATAATTATAGCATAAATTGCTATGGTTTTCATAGAAAAAAGAAAGGAATTTTAAATGGCTGTTACCAACGAATATACCGGTGATTCAATTAAGGTGTTAAAAGGACTGGAGGCGGTGAAAAAACGCCCCGGAATGTACATAGGCGACGTGGGCGAGGGGGGCTCGGGCCTGCACCACATGATATACGAGGTGGTAAACAATTCCATTGACGAGGCGATGGCCGGTTACGCCGACACGGTTTATGTTTCGTTAAACGCGGACGGTTCCGTCACAATTCGCGACAACGGGCGCGGCATGCCGTTTGACATAAATCACGAAACAGGGCGCAGTGCGCTGGAATTGATTATGTGCGAACTGCACGCGGGTGGTAAGTTTGATAACGAGGGGGGTGGCGCGTACAAGGTTTCCGGCGGTCTGCACGGTGTGGGCGTGTCCGTGGTAAACGCACTGTCCACATGGTTGGAGGTGCGCGTCTGGCGCGGTGACAAAGAGGCCAAAATGACGTTTGCGGATGGCGTTCCGACATCCGATTTGCAGATAACGGAAAACAAGACGCATCACGAACACGGGACAGAGGTGACATTTCTGCCGTCGCCGGACACATTTACCGGAACAGAGTTTAGTTTTGACACGTTGGAGACATGGCTGCGCGAACAGTCGTTTTTGAACGCGAATGTAAAGATTATACTGGAAGACCTGCGCGGGGCGGAAAAGAAAGAGCGCGAGTTTCATTCCGTTGACGGCCTAAAAGGATTTGCGACATATCTGGACAAGTCAAAGGAACTGTTGAACAAGGAACCAATCCAGATGATAAAGCAGACGGGCGACACGTATATTGAAATCGTTCTGCAGTGGACGACGGCGTATACGGAAACGTCTTTGTGCTTTACCAACAATATTCCCAACCGCGACGGCGGAACGCATCTGGCCGGGTTCCGTGCGGGGCTGACGCGCGCGATAAACAAATATATCGGCGAAAAAGTTACGAAAAAGGACATCAACCTGTCCGGCGAGGATTTCCGCGAGGGGTTAACCAGCATCGTCAGCGTAAAGATTCCGGATCCGAAATTCGGTTCCCAGACAAAGGACAAACTGGTATCGTCGGAGGTGCGCCCCATTGTGGAAAGCACCGTGTCAGAGATGCTGTATGAATACCTGGATGAAAATCCGGCCATTGCCAAAACCATCGTTGACAAGATTATAGAGGCCGCCACCGCCCGCGAGGCTGCGCGCCGCGCCCGCGAATTGTCGCGCAAGAAAAACGGCCCGGAATTAAACGTTATATCGGGAAAGCTGGCCGGGTGCAGCGAACGGAACCCGGAAAAATGTGAAATATTTATTGTAGAGGGGGATTCGGCCGGCGGTACCGCAAAACAGGGCCGCGACCGCAAGACTCAGGCGATACTGCCGCTGCGCGGAAAAATTTTGAACGTGGAACGCGTGCGGTTTGACAAAATGTTGAACTCTGAGACAATCGGAACGTTAATATCCGCAATGGGTACGGGCATCGGCCGGGATGAGTTTGATATTGAAAAAATGCGCTATCACAAGGTTATCATCATGACCGATGCCGATGTTGACGGCCAGCATATCCAGACGTTGTTGATGACGTTCTTTTACCGTCACATGCCGCAGGCGATTGAGCGCGGATACATCTATGTCGCCAAACCGCCGTTGTATGGCGTGACACGCGGAAAACAGCAGATTTATCTGCAGAACCAGCGAGAGATGGACGATTATTTAATGGGCGTTCTGGCGACGGACGGCATGATTGAGGTAACCGGCGGAACACAGATTTCCGGTGACGATTTAAAACGCCTGTTGTCGTTAATACTAAGCATGAAGAACGTGTTTGCGCCGTTGTCGCATGTGATGCCGCTGCGCTTTATAGAGGCACTGGCGTTAAACCGGGTCTTTGATGAAGAGTCAGAGGCGAATCTGGCCGCGGCCGCGCACATGCTGGACGAAGAGGAATTGGAATTTGAACGCGGATGGCACATCACCGCCGATGATGCGGGAATCATGATAACGCGCACGCTGCGCAGTGTTACGGAATCACACATGTTGTCGCGCGACAAAATGAACGGTGCCGAAATTCGCGCGTGGCGTCGTCTGGACGGCCGCGATGAATTAATGGAAACTTTTTCCGCCCCGGCCGTGCTGCGCGTAAAGGCGAAATCACAGAAAATATGGGGGGCGCTGGCGCTGCTGGATACGGCGTTTGAATATGCCAAGACCGGATTAAAGATTCAACGCTACAAGGGTTTGGGTGAAATGAACGCGGACCAGCTGTGGGAAACGACGATGGATCCGAACCACCGGTCGCTGTTCCAGGTAAAGGTTGACGACGCCGCCCGCGCGGACGAGGTTGTGTCCATGTTAATGGGCGATGTTGTTGAACCGCGCCGCGACTTTATCGTTGAAAACGCGCTGGATGCAAATCTGGACGTGTAACAGGGGGTGCAAAATGGTGGCAAGCAACGACAGCATGAAAAAGACGTCCGTAAAGGACTCGGATGAAATAATTGTTATAAACGGCCGTGAAATGCAGGTTAACGTGGACGGAACGCTGAAACCGCTGAACAAAAAAAAGAGCGCGTTTAAAAGTGCGACGAACAATCTGCGGTCACATATGCCGGAAAACGATAAAAACAACATGTCCCTGGCCGAAATGATGGCGATGCAGAAACAGAACGATTAACACGGATGTTTACGGCGGATTGGTTTTTTGCGCTGGACAGGCGGCTGCGCGACATGGGAATGGACAGCGATGCGCAAAGTTTTGACGAGATAAAGGCGAACCTGTCGCGGCGCCATGTGTGCGGCCCGGATGAATTTGCCGTGCATTGCACTTATGTGATTTTGGCCGGCGGCTTTTCGCAAAAGACCGCAAAAAAGATTCATGCCAAAATAATGGATGAAATTTTTGCACACGGTGCGGATTTTGACTCTTTGATGGCGTTGTTTGCAAACAGGAACAAGATAAACGCCATTTGCAAAATATGGCAGCGTCGCGCGGAATATTGCGCCGAGTATTACGGGCTGGCCGATACGGGCGCGCGCGTGGCGTTTTTGTCGCGTCTGCCGCATATTGGAAAAATTACCGCAAACCATCTGGCGCGAAACCTGGGCGAGGATGTGGTGAAATACGACATATGGATTCAACGCCTGGGCGTCCTGTATTCGGGCGACGCGGCGTTGCGTGGCAAAATAGACAACGGAAAATTAGACCCGGCGGTGCGCGCCGCGTGTGATGAAATGTTCGGGCATCTGTGCGCGGAAACCGGATTGCCGCGCGGGTATATAGACGTTGTTTTATGGAAATCTTTGCAAACAGGGTTGGTAAAAGTATGAATGTGAAAATAGAAGAGTCTTGGAAAAGTGCGCTGGCCCCGGAATTTGATAAAGATTATTTTGTGCGGTTAACCGATTTTGTGCGCGCGGAATACCTGTCCGGGAAACAAATTTATCCAGCGCCCGCAAACATATTCAATGCGTTTAACCTGTGCCCGCTGGACCGGGTCAAGGTCGTTATGATAGGCCAGGATCCGTATCACGAACCGGGCCAGGCGCACGGTCTGTGCTTTTCCGTTCTGCCGCCGACGCCGGTGCCGCCGTCGCTGGTCAACATTTACAAGGAAATTGAAAATGATTTGGGCCGCCCGTCCGTGACGCACGGCGATTTGACCCACTGGGCAGAGCAGGGGGTCCTGATGCTGAACGCGACGCTGACGGTGCGGGCGCACGCGGCCGCATCGCACGTGGGGCGCGGATGGGAACAGTTTACGGACGCCGTTATCCGCACGGTGGCGACGCGCGAAAACGTCGTTTACATGCTGTGGGGCAGTTACGCTCAGCGCAAGGCGGAATTTGTTGACGCGCAAAAAAATCTGATTTTGAAATCCGTGCACCCGTCGCCGCTGTCGGCGCATCGCGGATTTTTCGGCAACCATCATTTTTCACGTGCGAACGAATATCTGGCCGCGCACGGCCGCGCGCCTATTGAATGGTAAAAATTGTCCGGCGGCGCAAAATAAACATTTCCTGAAGGCATGGCCCATGTGCGATTTACGCATACCGCGCGGAATATCGTTTGGCACATGGTGCGTGCCCTACGCAGACATATATCCGTTCCGCCGTCGCCGGACAATATGGAAAAGGCCGCCAAAATTTGGTGGCCGGGGTGTTAGTAAATCATCGTAAGCATGACCTCGTGTGTCTTTCGGCGAACCGTATTTTATACACACACGACACCCCGGCAATACAGCACGAGGCATAACGGTGCGTTGCACCGTACATATCAAACAGATTCCGATGCGTTAACGCACCGCCTACGATGAGGCTTACTAAGGCCCCAAACCAATATCCCTATTGGTTTATTTTTATTGTGGCATGTTTTGTGATAAAAATCAATTTATTTCCCCAGGCACAGCTGCCCGAACGTTGCGTCCATTACGTCCGTGGCGGTGATGGTGCCCAGAATGCGTCCGATGTCGTCCGCCGCGCGGCGCGTGTATTCCGCAAATATGTCCCAGTTATCGCCCGTGGTCAGCGCCGCGCTTAAATTTTCCGCCGCGTCTGCCAACAGCGTTTTTGTGCGTGCGTTTAACACAACGTCAGCGTCCGCGCCGTCTGTAATCGCGTGCATGCGCCGCGCGATTTGCGCGGTCAGCGCGTCAATGCCGTCGCCTGTTTTGGCGGACACGCATATTGCGCCGCGCGGTGCGGCGCCGTGCAGATCCGATTTGTTTATGACAACGATTTCATTCTGTGCCGGCGTGATGTCCGCCGGCGCGTCAAACACGCGAAGTATTATGTCCGCATCCGTCATGACGTCGCGCGTGCGCATTATTCCCTGTTGTTCTATTTCATCCGCCGCCGCGTCGCGCAGGCCGGCCGTATCCATCAAATGCACCAGGTATCCGTCAATATCCACGTCCGCGGACACCACGTCGCGCGTCGTGCCGGGAATGTCTGACACGATTGCGCGGTTCGCGCCGATGATTGCGTTGAACAGTGATGATTTGCCAACGTTCGGCGTGCCCGCCAGAACAACGTTGACGCCGCTGCGCACGGCGCGTGCGGCCGCGGCCCGCGACAGGGCGCGCGTGATTTCATCATACAGTTTTGACGTGCGCGCGCGCAGCACGCCGCCTATGTCCGCCGGCAGGTCGTCCGCATCATAATCCAAAATAGCGGCGGCGTATGCGGAAATTTCAATCATGTCGCGGCGCCATGTGTCGTATATGCGGCCATCCCCGCCGGTCATGCTGCGCAACGCCCATCGGCGCTGCATTTCCGTGCGCGCGTCCAGCAACGCGGCCAGACCGTCAACATCGCTTAAATCCATTTTCCCGCCCATAAACGCGCGGCGTGAAAATTCGCCGGGCATCGCCATACGCGCGCCGGCGGACGACAAATGTGCGAATATTTTCTGTATCACCGCATCAGCGCCGTGGCACTGAATCTCTATCACGTCCGTGCCGGTAAAAGAATTTGGCGCGGCGAAATATATTACCAGACACTGGTCAATGACGTCGCCGGACGCATCCTTTAAATTTGTGAAGTACGCCCGGCGCGGTGTCGCGTCACGGCCAATAAATTGTGCGGCCATGCCGGATAAATCGTCCCCCGATATGCGGATAACCGCAACGCCCGCCTTGCCCCGGCCGGATGACAGTGCGAAAATAGTGTCGTTGTTCATTGTTTATTCCCGCTTATGTTTTTCAACGCCATCGGCACCAGGCGCGCCACATCCGCCGACGGATTGTCCGCGACCAGGCGCTGCGCCATTTCCACGACATCCATGCGCCGGTATCCCAAAGCCTCCAGCGCGGCCAGCAGGTCGCCCAGCGCGCCGGCGGACGTGGCCGCCCCGCCGCAATCAAACGCCCCGCCGCCAACACGTGACTTTAATTCCACGATGATTTTTTCCGCCATCTTTTTACCGACGCCCGGCGCCGTTGCAATCGTTTTGGCGTCGCCGGTTGCAATCGCCGTCATCAATGTGTCCGTGTTTATGGTGGACTGTATGGCCATTGCAACCTTTGGTCCGACGCCGGATACGGCCGTTAACATGTTGAACAGGTTTTGTGCCGCCTGGCTGGTAAATCCGAAAAGACGGATGGAATCTTCGCGCACGACCGTTTCTATCCATAGCGTCGCGGTGGATTTCGGGGTTAAATATTCCGGGGTGTACACCTTGTATCCGACGGGGCCGGCCATGATTATTACGAAGCCGTCGCCGATGTAATCAACAACTCCTTGCAATTTGCCAATCATTTGCTATCCTTTTGGGGTAATTTTAATCCAATATAATTAAAAGGTCAAATTATGAGTGGACACAGCAAATGGCACAACATTCAGCATAAAAAGGGTGCGGTTGACGCCGCCCGCAGCGGTTTGTTTACTAAACTGGCACGTGAAATCACAATGGCGGCAAAGCTGGGGGATAAAAATCCGGACAACAACCCGCGTCTGCGCCTGGCGATTTTGCAGGCACGCAAGGCGTCAATGCCAAACGATAATATCAAGCGCGCGATTGACAAGGCATCCGGTTCAAATACGGAAAACTATGTCGCCGTTCGTTACGAGGGGTACGGTCCCGGCGCGGTTCCGGTGATTGTAGAGGCGCTGACGGACAATCCGCGCCGCACCGTGCCAGAGGTTCGCAATATCTTTGCCAAAAACGGCGGCAACATGGGCGAAGAAGGGTCTGTTGTTTTCATGTTCACGCGCGCCGGCCAGATTATGTATCCGGCCAGTATTGGCAAGACAGAAGATGAAATGATGGAAATCATCATGGATGCGAATGCGGACAATCTGGAAACGTCAGACGAAGGCTTTATCATCACGACCAAGCCCGATGACTTTATGACGGTTCAAAAAGCGCTGGCGGATGTGCTGGGCGAACCGGAACAGGCGGAATTAACCTGGATACCGAATATGCCGATGGATTTGGACGACGAGGCATGGGCAAAAATTGAAAAACTGGTTGATGCGCTGGACGCGAACGACGATGTGCAAAAGGTGTTCACCGCGGCGGCGTAATGAGAATACTTGGAATTGACCCCGGTTTGCTGCATACGGGATGGGCCGTGATTGATTCAAACGGTTCGTCCCGTAAATATATTGCCAGCGGTGTTATACTGCCGCCGGCGGGTCTGCCGTTTCCGCAGCGTCTGGCGATAATATTCCGCGGTGTTTCAGAACTGTGCGAAACGTTCCAACCGGACCAGTGCAGCATAGAAATCATATTTGTAAACGTTAATCCAAAGACGACACTAATACTGGGCCAGGCGCGCGCCGCCGCCATTGTCGCGGTGGCAAACCGCGACATACCCGTGTTTGAATACGAGCCGAACAAGATAAAAAAGGCGCTGACGTCCGCGGGGCATGCGACCAAGGACCAGATTGACAAAATGGTGCGGATTTTATTGCCGGCCGCCAATCCAAAAACCCCGGACGAGGCGGATGCAATCGCAATCGCCTTGGCGCACAGCAATATGGCCCGGTTTGTGTGAGTGGTTCAATTATACCTGTTGGGTCATAGTTCATTATTGACTGGATTGCTTCGGCATTCGCCTCGCAATGACAATGAGTCTAGCCTGTCTGTCATTGCGAACGCAAGTGAAGCAATCCAGTAATTATTAGCAAACACGAAAATAATCCGGGCCATATTGTTGGGCGCCGGAATTGTTACGGTACTGGAAATAAAAAAAATCCCCCGAACTGGGGATTTTTATTTACGAAAGCTGATTTTTGCGACCGCGTCGCGGCCGAAATATTTGTTTATGCGCGCCGTTATTTCCGGCGCCATGTATGACAGTTGCAGTGTAAACGCCGGATTTGCGGGACGCACCACGATGTTGTATTTCCCGTCGCGCGTTTTTTTAACCGCGGCCAGCCGCGCAATCGCGGCGATTTCCGCGCCCATTATCGCATCCCATCGCGCCGCCAAATCTGCATCAGACGCCCGCACCCCCAGCATTTCCATGAGCCCCCCCAGGGCGCCCGCCAGCGTGCCGGGGCGTGCGTCGCGCCGCGTCCATTTATCGGCCTGGTTTGACATAGCTGTACACCTTTGGCATTAAGATATACATTTCACCCTGGGCATGCTGGCCGTGGGCGTATTTGTATGCATCGTCACCCTTGCCAAAGAATATGTCCGCACGTATCCAGCCCTTTATCGCGCTGCCCGTATCCTGGGCAATCATTAGTCTGCGGAACGCTCGGCCGTCCGACAGGTTCGTGCTTACATACACCGGCAGCCCCAGTGTGTATATGTCCGTATCCATTGCGATACTGCGTATTTTTGACAGCGGCGTGCCCAGTTTGCCGATTACATCCGGCGGGACGGATTCATAGAAATAAACATAACGCGGATTCTTGTAAATAACGTCGCGCGCCAACGCCGGGTTCGCCTTTAAATGCGTCCAGACCGCGTCCGCGGAATAGCCGCCCGCCGGGCGTATGCCGCGGCTGCGCAGTTCTTCGCCGATTGACTTAAACGGCATGTCGTTTACGGCCGCAAAGTTCAATTTTACATCCGTGCCGTCTTCCAGTTTTAAATTGCCGCTGCCCTGAATCTGGATGTTTTGAACGTCCACTATGTTCGCCCAGTACAGCGGACGGCCGATTTGCTTTTCAACAATCGTCTTTTTCGGCACGCCCTTGTAATTGCGGCCGTCGGTCGGAACACCCATCAACGGTTCGTTGCAGGCGGCCGTTTTGGTGCGGCACGCCGGTATCACGGGCGAATAGTACCCGGTGTATGTTCCGCGCGTGGCGCCGGTGTCCGTATGAATCTGGTACGGCTGGAAATTTGATTCAAACCATGCGCGCACGGTCGCCGTGTCCGCGGATGCCGCCGGCAGGTTCTTGCATTTTTCTTCAAACAGCGCGCGGTCCGGGACGACGCGGCCGGAATACTGTATCTTTGCCTTGCATGAATTACGGAACGCCTGCAGGGCGTATCTGACATCATCGTCACGCCATCCCGGCAGGGCGGAAAAAGAAACCTTTTTTAAATTTGACGGAATGACGGACTTGTCGCCCGTGTGACCGTAATTGCCGCCCGTCGGCGACAAATCGCGGCATGACGTCAAAGACAATGCGACAACAGTCATAATCAGGCCGCGGGCCAGTAATCTTTTCCCAAAAACCATTTTTTGTAACTCCCCCACTTGTAAAAGATTTATTATGATGCTATATTATCATAAAACGATGGATAAAAAAAGGAGCAATCGTAATGGCAAAATTCAACATCATTTCCCAGTTTTTAAAAGACATTTCTTTTGAAAGCCCGAATGTGCCGGAATTGTTTTTCAAACAGGACAACGGCCAGGCCAAACTGGAAATCAATATTGATATTCAGATAAAGGGCGCCGAAAACAATCTGTTCATGGTGGACCTGATTACAAAGGTTCATTCAAAGCTGGATGCGAACGACAAATCCATATTCTTGATTGAATCTACTTATTCCGGCCTGGTCCAGATGGAGGAGGAAAAGGACGAGGAAAAGAAAAAACGCACGCTGTTGATTGATGTTCCGACATTGCTGTTCCCGTCCGTGCGCGCGCTGATTACGCGTTTGACATCGGAATCCGGTTTTCCGGCCTTTGCGATGCAGCCGGTGGATTTCGCCCAGCTGTACGAGCAGAAGCAGGCGTCCGCCGCAAATGCAAAATAATAAAATTCTGCATAAAAACGCCGGCGCATGCCGGTGTTTTTAGTTTAAAAAACGCCCCATATGGGGCGTTTGAATTTTGGTAGCGGGAGAGGGAATTCGTCGGCGATGATGTTGGGCACATCACCGCACGACGGAACTTCGCAAATTTGCGCATTCGCGCGACCGGCATACTGCCCGTCTGCCTATTTGCTTGTTTGAACCCCTTTTTTCGGGGCTTCAAGTCTTCACATCACATTTACCAAAATTAAAATGCCCGCAAGGGGCATTCAAATTTTGGTAGCGGGAGAGGGACTTGAACCCCCGACACGCGGATTATGATTCCGCTGCTCTAACCAGCTGAGCTATCCCGCCGACGACCCCGATTATAACAAAGTTTTTTTTGATTGCAAGGCAAAAGCGCACCCGGGGCGGCATGTGAATTCATTCATATATCAAATTATTATTTTTTTTAATAAAATTCTGTTGCGGCCATTTTTAAAATAGTATATATTTCCGCTTATGAAAAAATTAGAGAGAATTGTTTTTTTATGCATAATCACCGCCGTAACACCGGCGTGTGCGGGTTGGAATCCTTTCTTTGGCACGGCGGAAAATCAGATCGCCGTGAACATAGGCCAGGGTGTGAACAGCGGTTTTCTTATCCCGCCGCCGTCGCAGTTCGTGCCGTTTTACATGCTGCCAAACATTCAGTATTCACAGCCGACGACATTTTTCACACTGCCCGCGCGCCAGTCGTTGAATTTCGGGGAAACTGTCGGCATGGGGCGTGCATACGGATGGGACTGGACGGATTTTTCAATTCCGATTTTGTGGGCGTCCGGCGACGTGGCGCTGTTGCATGGTGAAAACTGGTACTATGCAACCGGGGTAGGTGTCGGGTTTCAGGCCAAAGAAAACGACCGCCTGGGGGCGAAACTGTTGTTTCAGTTCAAAATTTCCGGCGGATACAGATTTAACGAGCGCTGGGGCGGCGAGCTGTTTGTGCAGCATTTTTCCAACGGCAACACGGCGGAGGAAAACCATTCATACGCTTTTTACGGTCTGGGTGTGACGTATAATTTTTAGTGGGACAAGATTCCGTTTTTTTACCTTTGTTTTTTATGATATAATCAATGTCGTGTACAAAAAAGAGTAAAAAAATGAGAAAAGATTTCATTGCGGAACAGGACATGAAAATGCGTATAAAACAGCGGACGCTGTTTCGCGCGTTTTTCATTAATTTGATTTTGGGGCTGGTGGCATTGGTGCTGACATACATACCGGTGCTGTTGTATGTGGCGGTTGTTGCAACCGGCATTTCACCCATGGTCATGTATTTTTCAATTATTGCGGCGATTGCACTGTGGCAGATGCTGGGGGTTATATACTTTCTGGTGCCGGCGGTGGCGCTGTGGTGGGAAAGACGCACATTGGAAAAATAAAAACACCGGGGTTTCCCGGTGTTTTTTTTGCCGTTTTTATTCGCGGCGCATGGGGTATTTGCCGTCAATCAAATTCTGGCGGACGACGTGATGCTTTATCTTTTGCGTGCTGGTCATGGGCAGTTCGTCCGTCGTCATCGCAAAGTGGGTCACCCATTTATAGCTGGCCACTTTTTTGTTGGCGTTCGCAACGGCCGCCGCCAGGCGTTCCATCGTCATGTCTTTGTCAACGCTGAACACGCCGTATGCAACGGTCTTGTCCTTTATCTTGTGTTCAAAGACCGCAACATTGTTGACACCCGGGATTTTCATAAACAGCGCCTCCAATTCATCCGGGTAAACGTTTTTGCCGGAATCAAGAACGATGACCTGTTTTTTACGGCCGGCAAAGTGCAGTTCGCCGTTTTTATCCATTGAAACCATGTCGCCAGTGTTAAAGAAGCCGCGTTCGTCAAACACAACCTCGTTCGCGTCGGGGTTGTTCAAATAGCCGCCAAACACCTGGTGGCCGCGTATCCACAACACGCCGATGCCGTCGGCGTCCTTGTCGCGGATTTCGCATTCGTTGTTTGTGGTCGGTGCGCCGAATGCAAACGGTTCGCGCTTTTTTAACGGCTTTGATATGCATACCGGGCCGACTGTTTCCGTTAAGCCGTAGCCCTGGATGAATTTCATGCCCAGGCGCTCATAGAATGTTTCCACCTCAGGCTTTGTTGCGGCGCCGCCTGCAATCAGCAACGACACGCGGCCGCCGAATATTGCGCGTATCTCGTTTTGAACCTTGTTCACGACAAAGCCCAGACCTATCATGCGCAAAAATCTGCCGTATTTTAGCACGGCGTTTACCAGCCACCATTTGTGCTGTGATTTCGCGGTGTCTATGATGCGGTTTCTGATTACCTCAAACAAACGCGGCACGGCCGGAATGGCGTGCGGCCGGTATTTTTTGAAATCCGCCATTATTTCCTTTGGATTGACGGTCGGCTGCAGCAGAACGCCCGCGCCGTAATGCAGTGTCGCCAGAATTTCCACCGCAAAGCCGAATATGTGGTACATCGGCAGAAATCCGTACATAATCTGGCCCGCGCCGAAATAATCGCGCATGTCGTCCAAGGATATGGAGCATTCAATCAAGTTAAAGTGCGTTAACGGCACAACCTTTGGATTGCCGGTGGAACCCGATGTAAACGACAGCGTCGCCACGTCCAAAGATTCCAACGGGGCGGGTTTCAAGCGGCCGTTCGCCTTGCCGTCCGGCTGTGTGATGTCAAAGAACTTGAATTTTTTGGTTTTGTAGAAAAACGATTTTTCTGCACACACCATGTGACAGTCCGTTGTGGATGTCATGTTGTCGTATTCAAACGGTGTCAGATTCGTATCCAGCAGCAATACAGTGCCGCCCAGATACCATATGGCGAACATTGTCGTCGGCATCTGCGGGATATTGTGAGACAGCACGCCCACAATGTCGCCGCGGCGAACGCCCGCCGCATGCAGTTCGGCCGCACGCCGTTTCACCAGTTCAACAAATCCGGAAAACGTCACCCCTTCGCGGACCAGAAACAGATTTTCCGGCCATGTGGCGGCGGCTTTTTCCAGTAATTGATACATGTTCATAACAAAAATTCCTTGTTGTTTTTATATTGGACAGGAATTATTATAATCCTGTAAAGGAATATTGCAAATATGAAAATTTTAACACTTAACATCAATTCCATCCGCGCGCATGCGCAAAGTTTTATAGATATTCTGCGCGGCGGCGAATACGACGTGATAATGGTTCAGGAGTTAAAGGTGGAAACAAATGCGTTTCCGCACAACCTGTTTGACGATTACGGGTATAACATAAAGGTGTTCGGCCAGAAAAGCTGGAACGGGGTCGCGGTGTTTTCCAAATATTCCATAGAAGACGTAACGCGCGGCATGCCGGGGTTTGCGGATGTGAACGCGCGTTTTATTGAATGCGTGATTGACGGGCGCGTGCGTGTTATAAACGTTTACATGCCAAACGGCGATACGGTGGCGTCGCCAAAGTTTCCGTATAAGCTGGAATGGATGCGGGCCTTTACGGATTATATCGCGCAATATGCGGCGTCGCCGGAACCGGTCGTCATCGGCGGTGATTACAATGTCGCACTGGAAGACAGGGATGTGTGGAGGCCAGCGAATTATGTCGGCATAGCCATTGCCGCGCCAGAGGCGCGCGCAATCATGCGCGAATGGCTGGCGGCGGGGTGGTGCGACGCGTGGCGGACGCTGCATCCGGATGATGTCGGATTTACGTGGTACGGTTACCGCGGCGGCGACACGGTCGGCAAGGGCCAGGGACTGCGTCTGGATTATTTTCTGTGCAACCGGGCGGCGGCGGAAATGGTGACATCGTGCGAGATTGACATGGCACCGCGCACCGCGGACAAGCCGACCGACCACTGTGGTCTGGCGCTGGTATTAAAATAAGGGGGTTGCAATGGCACATGCAAAGGTTGGAATTTTATACATCGCCCTGGGGCGATATACGGTGTTTTGGGACGAATTTTACGAGTCCTGTGAAAAGCATCTGCTGCATGCGGACAAGCATTATTTTGTCTGGACGGACAACCCGACGGACGCCATGCGCAGAAAAAACGTCACGATTATTCCGGCGCAGAAACGCGGATGGCCGTATGATTCTTTGATGCGGTTTGAAATGTTTTTCGCAATGCGTGAAAAACTGGCGGCGTATGATTATCTGTTCTTTTTTAATGCGAATTTCAAGTTTGTAAACGATACCGATTTAACGGAAATCGCACCGCGTGAATGGAACGGCGGCCTGGCGGCCAGTCTGCATCCGGGCCGCGAAGGGGACCTGTGGCGCGACACGCCGGACCGTTTCCCGTACGAGCGCCGTCCGGCCTCAACCGCGTACGTGCCGTTCGGTGCGGGGCGGTATTATGTGTGCGGCGCGTTTAACGGCGGCACGTCCGCGGCGTTTTTGAAAATGTGCGGCGTGCTTGCAAAAAATGTGCGGACGGATTTGAAAAACGGAATCAATGCGGTTTTTGACGACGAAAGCCATTTGAACGCGTATCTGGCAAATCGCGACTTTCTGTTGCTGGGGCGCGCGTACGGGTATCCGGAACGGATGCTGAAACACTTAAACGCCGCAAACGCCGTTATGGTAAAGATTATTAGCCGTGAAAAAAACACGCCCAAATACGGCGGAACAAAATGGCTGCGCGGGGCGACGGATAAAAAAATTCCGGACAGTAAAATTTCTTATGTCATGCGAACAATCGTACGCGGGGCCGCGTCTGTTGTGCCGGTGCGCGCATGGCGGCGGAAACTGCGCTTAATGTACTGGTAAATAAAAACGGGGGCCGGCGTTTAAAATTTGTCGCCGATGGCGGCAAAACGCCGGTGTATGCATCCGATTGCGGTCTGGTGCACGCCGGGCTTTATTGTATAATACACAAAGCGCCCGGCGCGGCGCGACGACACGAAATCATCATCTGACAGTTTCTTTAAATGCTGCGACACCTTTAACTGGGGCAGGGCGACGCCCGCCGCGATTTCACACACGCATGATTCGCCGCGCCACATTAAATATTCCAGTATCCGCATCTTTTCCACGTGCGCAAACAGCTTTATCCGGTTTGCAGCCATGGTCGTGTAATCCGCCGGCAGTATTTCACGGCACCCGTCGCGCAGAAAACGCAGCTGGTCCGTCATTATTCCGAACAGCCGGCGCAGGCATACAAAAATACTGGCCGGGTATTCCGCGTTTATTTCATAAAAAATAAATATGCCGCGCCGCGTTGTTTTTACCAGGCCCGCATCGCGCATTTTTCGCAGATGCTGGGATATTATCATTTGTTCCGTATTCAGCGCATGCGCAATCGCCGATACAGACGATGCGCCCGCAACATCCAAATATTCCAGTATTCGCAGGCGCGTCGGATGCGATATGTATCCGATGCCGCGCGCCGCGCGGGCCATTATTTTGTCCGGCAGTGGGCGCGTTACCTGGGCCGATGGCAAATCATGTTTTTTCATGCTGTAACAATAGCATTTATTTGTGCGGGCGGCAAACAAATAATTTGACTTTTTAATATGTATGAATTATTATATATATTGTTTTTGATATATGACAAAAGGAGACTTTATGAAAAAGGTGTTTGCCGGTGCGCTGTGCATGATGCCGGCGGCGGTGTTTGCGAATCCGGCGTGTCCGGTATGCACAATCGCCATCGGTGCGGCGTTGCCGATTACGCGGCGCATGGGCGTGCCGGATGTTGTGGCCGGTCTGTGGGCCGGGGCCTTTCTGGCGATAATGGGGTATTGGATTATACGCTTTTTAGACCGGCGCGGCGTGCGGTTTTTGGGACGAAATGCGATTGTTCTGGCGCTGTCTGTAGCGACAATCGGGTTTGCGTATATGGGCACCGTGGCCTACAGTCCGTGCCGCTATTTCGGTTTTTTGAATATTGACCCGCTGCTGATGGGAACGATTGTCGGTGCCGTGATATTCATTGCGGTTGAAAAAATTTATGACTGGATGAAGATAAAAAACAACGGTCACGCCCATTTTCCGTTTGAGAAGGTGGTTTTGCCTGTTGTTGCGCTGGCCGCGGCCAGTGCGCTGTTCATGGTTTGCAGATAAAAGATAAGGGGAATGTGAAATGCAAAAGATAAAAAACGTGCGCGAGTTTGTTGAAAAAATGGATGCTGCGAAAAAGGTTAACCCCAAAGATCTGTCGTCCGACCAGGATTTGTCCATTGGCATCATGAATTTAATTTCCATAGAAGAGCATCTGATGTTTTCCGGCGCGAAAACCGGCAAGAACGCTTTTTACGACCAGATTAACGAGGTTCGCGACATGCGCAAACGCATGATGCAGAAAATCATCCCATCGTACGAGGGCGAGGTATGGTGTATTTCAAAACATCTGCTGGCGGCGTCCATGCGTTTGTTTGAGGTCGGAACCAAGGCACTGGCCGCCGGCGACCGGACCCAGGCGTACGCACTGTTTGATGATTCATACGGCCTGTACTGCATGTTCTGGGGATTAAACATGGGCATGTTAAGCGATGACGGCGCGGATTTGAAATATGTAAAAAAGTCCGCGCATTCCGCCGCGCCATCCGCCCGGGCGGCGGATGCGTCCGCCCCGGCGCCGGACGGAAAAATGGGAAAATTAAAAAACTGGGTTAAAAATGCGGTGAACTGCTGCATTGAATAAAAAAACGGGGATTTTCCCCGTTTTTTTATGGCAGCGTTATGGTTATGCATGTGTCCACATTTCCTTTTATATTGCAAACCTCTATATCGTCGCCGGGCCTGTATTCGCAAAACAGCGAACAGCATCCGGTACAGATTATGCCGGCCAGCATTATAAGAAAAATATGTGTTTTCATCAGTGTGACCCTGTTGTACGATAAAAAATTATGCCACACTAAAATTTAGGTGGCGACCGGAGTTAGCAACTGCGCTTTAAGGAACAGTGTGGTTATTCAACATATTAGCCACCATCCAGTCGCCAACAGCGACGGATTTTTACGGTCTTAAAAAGACCAACTTAAAGCAATGGGTTGCTATACCCAATCCGGGAACACCCCGGATGTTTTGAAATTATACATCATATTTTTGCGTGATGCAACGTTAAAGGGGGCGGTGCATTTTATCCTTGCAATTTTAAGCGCCGCCCGTATAATTAGCGGGCAACGCCCTAATAGTCTAGTGGTAAAACACGTCCTTGGTAAGGACGAGTCGCAAGTCCGATTCTTGCTTAGGGCACCAGAATAAATACAAGCCGGCGAACGCCGGTTTTTTGTTAAAATTTTATTGAGGTTGGATTTTTTTTGATTATAATGCGGTGAAAGTTGTGGTTTGCGTGATGACGTGACTGACACCCACCGAGCGGGACCAAAACATTAAACGAAAGTTACAAGACGGGGTGGCACCGCGCATGGATTATTCCCAGCGCCCCCGGTATCACGAAAAAAGGGACCGAAATGTTATCACTTAAATCCAAATACAGAACGCATACATGCGGGGAACTGAACGCGTCAAATGTCGGGCAGACGGTAACGCTGGCCGGGTGGGTGCACCGCAAGCGCGACCATGGTTCGCTGTTGTTTGTTGACCTGCGCGACAATTACGGAATAACCCAGGTTGTCTTTGACGGCGGCGACGAAAGACTGGAAAAGGTTCGTCCGGAATCCGTTGTTCAGATAACAGGCACTGTTGTCGCGCGCGCGGCGGACGCCGTAAACGACAAGATTCCGACCGGCGCCATAGAGGTGCAGGCCGATAAATTTGAAGTGCTGACGAATGCGGACGTGCTGCCGTTTCAGGTGTTCGGCGACGACGACACCGTGGCGGAAGACCTGCGTTTAAAGCATCGTTATATTGACCTGCGCCGCGAATCTTTGCACAGGAACATTCTGTTCCGCAACCGCGTCATGAAATTTCTGCGCGACAAAATGTGGGACATGGGGTTCTCGGAATTTCAGACGCCCATTCTGACGGTGTCCAGTCCGGAAGGCGCGCGCGACTATATCGTGCCCAGCCGTCATCATCACGGAATGTTTTATGCGCTGCCCCAGGCGCCGCAGCAGTTTAAGCAGTTGCTGCAGATTGCGGGCTTTGACCGTTATTTTCAGATAGCCCCGTGTTTCCGCGACGAAGATTTGCGTGCGGACCGGCTGCTGGAATTTTACCAGCTGGATCTGGAAATGTCGTTCGTTGATTTAAAGGATATTCAGGCGGTCGGGAACGAGTTGATGCCGGCGCTGATACGCGAATTTGTGCCGGATGCCAAAATTTGTCCGGAAATTCCGCACATTCCGTATGACGTGGCGATGTTAAAGTACGGCTGTGACAAGCCTGATTTGCGCAATCCGATTGAAATATCCGATGTAACGGATATTTTCCGCGGTTCCGATTTCGGCATATTTGCGGATGCCGTTGAAAACGGTGCGGTTGTTCGTGCAATTCCGGCGCCGGCGTCAGCGAACAAACCGCGGTCATGGTTTGACAAGCTGGGCGATTATGCTGTCAAAGATCTGGGCCTGGGTGGTCTGGGATACATAGTGTTCGGGGACGAGGCAAAAGGTCCGGTTGCAAAGAAACTGGATGCGGGGCGCATTGCAAAACTGCGCGGCATCGCGGGCGACGGCGCGACGCTGTTCTTTGTCTGTGACGAAGAGGCGGCGGCCGCAAAGGCGGCCGGAAAGCTGCGCATCAAGCTGGGCCGTGACCTGGAACTGATTGACGACAAGGAATTCCGTTTCTGCTGGATAGAAGAATTCCCGTTCTATGAATTGAACGAGGAAACGGGCAAGATTGACTTTGGACACAATCCGTTTTCTTTGCCGCGCGGCGAACTGGACGGGGATCCGTTAAAGATAAAGGCAAATCAGTTTGACATGGTGTTGAACGGAAACGAGATTTGCAGCGGCGGACTGCGCAACTATAACCCGGAAACAATGGTGCGCGCGTTTGAAATAGCGGGATATGGCGAAGAGGATGTAAAGGCCAAATTCGGCGGAATGTACGCCGCGTTTCAATACGGTGCCCCGCCGCACGGCGGATGCGCGTTTGGTGTTGACCGTTTGATTCAGATTATGCTGGGCGAAGACAACCTGCGCGAGGTTGTTGCGTTCCCGACAAATCAGCGCGGCCAGGATTTGATGCTGGGCGCCCCGCGTGAGGTGACGGAACAACAACTGCGCGAGGTGCATATCAGCGTGCGCAAGAAAGGATAACGCGCATTGTTCGTGATGCAAAAATACGGGGGACGCTTGCCGTTCCCCGTTTGTTTTTAAGAAATCAAACCTATTGGCATACAATTTTTCCCATATATACTTTTTTTTATATTCGGGGGGCGAAAAAAATGGACGCACGGTTTGAAAAATTATCCCATACAATGAATTTGACGCCGTATCAGGCGCAGGTTTTGGCGGCCGGCGCCGACAAATATGACATGTCGCGGCTGGTAAAGCGCGGGCCCGTCCTGTACGCCCCGCACGCGGTGCGCGGCATTTGGCAGAATGCGGTCAGACTGTTTGCAGGTCGGCGTGCGGATCTGATTGGAAAGACTAAAACACTGCTGCGGGCCCAGCGGCGTATAAAATTTTTCCCCGGCGGATTTCACTGTGTGCGCATAGGGCGGTTTATGTATTACGCCGATGCCGGCGGCGCCGCAATTTCGCGCGAGGCCTTTCGCCGCGCCACCGGCGGCGGCGCGCGTTAAAAGCGCATGTGGGTCTTTATAAACTGGCGCATAAACCCGGGGTCAAAATTCAGCATTATCTCTGACAGGGAATAACGGCGCGCGCCGTCCGGCATTACCGTTAGCGATACAGGGGTCGGATCCGGCGATGTGGCGCGCATCAAAATCGTCAAATCCGCAGTCATGCGCCCGTCGCGTATGGCAAGGCTGCCGCGGGCGGCGCTGTGCCGCATTTCAATGGTCAACGGCGCCGTCGTTTCAAAATCGCCGCCCGCAAAGTCACCGGCGACGTGCATTTCCTTGACATATGTTTCGCCGTCCGTCAGCGCGTCCGCAATCGCATATTCCGCGTTAAGCGTCGTTACATTTTCGGCCGATGCGTAAAAGTCGTCAATTCCGATTCCGACCAGGGTTGCATCGGCCAGGGTTATGTCCGCGCTGCCTGTTAAATTGTATTCAATGTCATGGGCGATGACGCCGGATGTGCGCATTTCAATTTCCCCGGTAATGGTGGCGTCGCGCACGTTCAGCGGCATGTCCGCCGCCAGCAGGGCGCCCGATGTTTTAAACCGGCTGACCTGGACGGATATGTCGTAATCCTTGTTGTTTTTTGTAATAATGGCCAGCAGGTTTCCGCGTTCGCTGTCCGTTATGGAATATGTCTGGGTGTTGTTTTTCAGGCTGTATACAAAATTTTTGTACGTTTCGCCGTTGTATATCAGATTGTCCGCATGCAGAGATATGTTCACGCCCAAACCGAACGGCAGCATTATGGGGGCGTCCGTAAAGAATTCCATTTCCGCGTAGTTGTCTATGAAATCCTGGCTGACAAAGGCGTCAATGTTAAGTGTGTCCGTCTTTAACGTGATGTTTTTGCCGGTTGCGCTGCCGGTAAATTCATGGCCCATGGTGCGTATTGTCAGATTTGATATAGCATCGCCACGCTTCAGGCCGGATATGAAATATTCGTCGTCGTTGATTGCGCTTAAATCCATGTCCGGGAACCAGTCGTGCATGCTGCGCCCGGTTATTGCGAACGCCTCGTTTTCCGTTGTTATTTCCCAGCGGTTGTTGTGCGGGCGGAATGTGACGCGGCCGTCGTTTAATGCAAAATCGCCGATTTCATCGTGCATGAATTCCGGCAGAATTTCCGTACCGCCGCGCAGCCAGTCCAGACGCCGGTCGTGCGCGAACTTGAATTCCGGGCGAATTTTTTCACCGTCCATGTACAGTGTTCCGGCCGCGTCAGAGAATATAAATTTCACGGTGCCGCGCGGTGCAATCTGTTTTAACAGCGTGCGTATTTCGTCTTCTGGCGGCATGGGCGATTTTGATGAAACCGTTATTTCAAATGTCTTGTTGTCCACGCGCATGCTGCCGGTCATGCCGCGGTATGTGAATTTTTCACAACCCCACGCATCCGGCGTGCCTGACATCAGGCATGTTATCGGCCGCCCGGCCAGCCTGGTTGTTATCATTAAATCTTTTGCGCCGTCCGCCGTTATTTCACCGCCGGTGATCACGATGTCGTCGGCGACTATTTTTTCAATCGTCAGCGCCGACGGCGTGCCGACCGCGCGCACCATCAAATGCTTGAACTCGCGCCGGCCCAGTGTCAAACGGCCGCGCAGATCCAAATCAAACGATGTTTCGTTTATTAACCGTGACGGAAACAACAGAAACGAAAAATCAAACGTTATGTCAGATGACGTTATTTGTATGCGGCGGCGTCCGTCCGGGGCGATGTCTATGTTGCCGGTGAAATTATCGCTGTGGATGTCGGAAAATTTAACACCGTATCCGCCGTCCCAGTCAAAGCGCATTTCAAGGTCAAACGTGCCGGGAATTTTCGGGTCGCTGAATTCAAACATCCTGTTCACGTTGTCCGTTTTAAGCGACATTGTCCCGCGTGCGCCGCCCGTGGCGGTTAGATTGCCCATCACGGTTAGCTCGTTGTTTCTGTTTGACACGACAAATTCATCACCGGTCAATGTCACGTCGTATTTATGCTGGTCCGTGCGGACGGTGGCCTGAAATTCCCCGTTGCCCAGATAGCCGCTGATAATCCGGTATTCCTTGCCCAGAAACATAACGCGGCAGTTGCGCATTTCTATGTCATGGTTTGCCGTGGCGGGTGTCAAGCGCGATATTTCCACGTCCGCGTCGTATACGCTGACGCGGCCCGCCAATGTCGCATGCGACAGGTCAAACAGCGCCGTCATGGGCACGCGCACCGCAACCGCGCCGATGCGGCCGCCGGGTACCGTTATGTCGCGCGCGACGATTGTGGCGCCGGCAATTAAGCTGAAATGAACGTCGCCGTTTATCACGGCATCTGTTCCGATCTGGGCCATGATGGCGGCCTGCATCTGGGGTTTTAGCCTGTTTAGCGTAAACATTGGCGGAATCAATACAACAGATGCGGCCAAAACCGCAAGCACGGTGGCCGTGAACAAAAATATCCTGCGCAGTTTTCTGGGTTTTAATGCCATTTTCTCTTTCCTTGTATTTTTATTATAATGAATTATATTAGCAATGAAAATGAAAAAGAGCGTGTTTGATCTTCAAAGTGATTACGCCCCCATGGGCGACCAGCCGGCGGCCATTGCGGAATTGACCGCCGGGGTGCGCGACGGCCGGCGCAGCCAGGTGCTGCTGGGGGTGACGGGGTCCGGCAAGACTTTCACCATGGCGAACGTTATCGCGCAGCTGGGGCGGCCCGCGCTGATTATGGCGCCGAACAAAATACTGGCGGCGCAGCTGTATACGGAAATGAAATCCTTTTTCCCGAACAACCACGTGGAATATTTTGTGTCGTATTACGACTATTATCAGCCGGAGGCGTACATGCCGACGACGGACACGTACATAGACAAGGACGCGTCCATAAACGAGCAGCTGGACCGGATGCGGCACAGTGCGACGCGCGCCATGCTGGAAGAGCGCGATGTCGTCGTGATTTCATCCGTGTCTTCAATTTACGGCATGGGCAGTCCGGAACAGTATTCCGGAATGAAACTGGTTCTGAATTCCGGCGACAAAATCGGAATGCGGGATGTTATGCGCGCGCTGGTTGACATTCAATACAAGCGCAATGATGTCGCGTTTGAGCGCGGTGATTTTCGCGTGCGCGGCGACACGCTGGACGTGTTCCCGTCGCACAGTCTGGACCGCGCATGGAAGGTGTCGTTCTTTGGCGACGAAATTGACGAGATATGGGAATTTGACACGCTGACGGGGGCAAAGCTGCACCGGCTGGACCGGATTGCGGTGTATCCGAACACCCACTATGCGACACCCATGCCAAGTATTCTGCAGGCAATCGGGGAAATAAAATCCGATTTAAAGCAGCGCCTGGAATATTTTCATGAGAACATGAAGTACATAGAGGAGCAGCGTCTGCGCGAACGCGTGAACTTTGACATTGAAATGATGGAGTCAACGGGAACGTGCCGCGGGATAGAAAATTATTCACGCTACCTGTCCGGACGAGCGCCGGGGATGCCCCCGCCGACGCTGTTTGAATACCTGCCGCGGGATGCGGTGCTGTTCATTGATGAAAGCCACGTTACCGTACCCCAGATTTCGGCGATGTCGCGCGGCGACCGCGCGCGCAAGGAAACGCTGTCGCAGTACGGGTTCCGTCTGCCGGCGTGCATTGACAACAGACCCTTAACGTTTGAGGAATGGGATGCGCTGCGTCCGCAGACGATATTTGTGTCCGCAACGCCGGCGGAATGGGAAATGGGCCAGGCGGACGGCGTTGTGTCAGAGCAGGTTATACGTCCGACGGGTCTGCTGGATCCGGTCTGCGATGTGCGGCCGACCGCAAACCAGGTGGACGATTTGCTGGACCAGATAAAGAAAACCGGCGGGCGCGTGCTGGTAACGACGCTGACGAAAAAAATGGCCGAGCAGCTGACGGATTACTTAAACGAGAACGGTGTTCGTGCAAAGTATTTGCACAGTGATATTGAAACACTGGAACGCATAGAGCTGCTGCGTGATCTGCGTCTGGGCAAATACGACGTGTTGGTCGGGATAAACCTGCTGCGCGAGGGGCTGGATGTTCCGGAATGCGAACTGGTCGCGATTATGGATGCCGACAAAGAGGGGTTCCTGCGTTCCACGCGCAGTCTTATCCAGACAATCGGCCGTGCGGCGCGAAACGCGAACGGCCGTGTCATTCTGTATGCCGACCGCATGACGGATTCCATGAACGCGGCGCTGACGGAAACGGCGCGGCGGCGCGAAAAGCAAATGGCATATAACAAGGCGCATAACATCACGCCAAAGACTGTGACAAAGGCCGTCTTTGCCGAGGTGGGCGATGCGGCGGAAAAAACGGACAAAAAGCGCCGCTTTGTTTACGACAAATCCGGCGGCGTGATGGATGCGGAATCAATCCGCAGGCAGATAAAGGACTTAACAAAAAAGATGCGCCGCGCGGCCGAAGATTTGGAATTTGAATCGGCCGGCGAATACCGCGACGCGATAAGAAAACTGGAAGACGACCTGTTACTGGTGGAATAAGATTATGGAATACACACTGCAAAATGTTGATGAAATGCGCGCGTGGGCGGCGGATTTTGCGCGTTCACTGCGGGCGCCCGCAACCGTTGCGCTGCACGGGGATTTGGGAATGGGCAAATCGGAAATAGCGCGCGCCGTTATCAAAACACTGCGCGGGGCGGACACCGTGGTTCCCAGCCCGACATTTACAATCGTTCAAAACTATGACGGAATATCGCATTTTGACCTATACCGGATAGAGGATGCGGACGAGCTGGCCGAAATCGGGCTGCAGCATGCGATTGACAATGACATAACATTAATTGAGTGGCCGGATATTGCGGCGGGCATGCTGCCTGCGGGGACGGTTCATGTGTACATAACGCCCGACGGTGACGGACGGCGTGTCGTCGTCAAACAATAAGTTTGTGCTTTGTGGGAAACGTTACCTGTTGCATAACCATCCGTTGTGCGCAATAATTTTTATGCGGATGAAAATTCGCGATGCGAACACTGCTATGTGAAGGACTGAGACGGTCCCGAACCCATATCCCTGCGGATTCCCGGGCAATGCGCCCGGAACCAAAAAACAGCGCTGTTTGCCAATAAAAAATCCCGGCGTATGCCGGGATTTTTATATTAGCGTGTTTTAATTTTCATTAAAGAGTCACGTTTTGCAATTAATGCGCTTTGTTCTTTGTATAACGCATTGAATTCGTCCATGCGCATTTGTATAATCGCCTCTTTTACCTTGTTGGCGCGCATCATTGAATCCATTTTCAGCGAACTGATTTTTCTTGTGAATCTTTTGATTTTAACGCTGTCTTTTGGCGCCTTTAATTTGGCCATCGGTTTCTGATGCTTTTCAATATTTGCAACAATTTCCAAAGTCGGGGCGTCGCGCTTAACGGAATCCGCAACCAGTTCGTTTGTGTTTACCTGCATGCTGTCCAGTTTTGCTTCAACCGCAGAGATGCGGCTGTTTACATCCGCCAGCTGTCCGTCAATGTCGCCCTTGTCCTTGGTGCCGCATGCGGCCATCATTACCGGCAGCAATGCGTACAGTGCGCCCGTTTTCAAATTTACCAGTATTTTGTTTGTATTCATTATAACTCCCTTTGGTTGAGTTACAATTTATCTTAGTACAAAAATACATATGTGTCAATGAGTATTTATTTTGCCGTGTGATGCAGCAGGCTTTGCACCGCCAAAGGAAAATCAGACGCCCGCGCCAGGTATGAACCGGACACCAGCGCATCGGCGCCGGCCGCCCAGCATGCGGGGGCTGTTTTATCGTTGATGCCGCCGTCAACCGTGATTTTAAAGTGCAGGTCGTATTTTTTTCGCGTGGCGGCCAGTACGGCGATTTTCTTTAACGCGGCGGGGTCAAACGACTGGCCGGCGGCGCCCGGGGCGACGGACATTACCATAACCTCGTCCAGGTCGCGCAAAACAGGTTTTAAAATGGCGACAGATGAATCCGGATGCAGCGCCACGCCGGCCCGCCGGCCCGCGGCCTTTATTTCACGGATTGCGGCCCGCACGCCGGATGTGTTCGTTGACACGATTACCGTGTCCGCCCCGGCCGCTATTGCATCCGCCGCCCAGACGGACGGGCTTTCCGTCATTAAATGCACATGCAGATGGGATTGCGTGTGCGCGCGGATTTGTTTTAATTCTTTTATCCCGCCCGCAATGCGGTCAACATAAAAACCGTCCATTATGTCCACGTGAATCATGGATATGCCGCCGGATTTGAACAGCTCGTACGTTTCGTCGCGGCGCATGTCAAAACACAGGGTGCTGGGCATTATCGGGATAAAGCGCGCGGCGCGGCGCCGCGGGCGTGCGCCTATGCGCAATATGCGCCGCATCCATGCGCCGCGGCGCGCCCATTTTTCCTGGCGTGCGCGTGCGGCGGCGATACGCGGGGCCTCTGCGTTCCAGACGTGCGCGGCCAGTGCGCGCGCCGCCGCGTCATATGGCAGTTTTTTTACCGGAATTGAAAAAGCGTTTTCAAAAAATGTCGCCGCGCCGTCCATTTCCGCCCCGCCGCCGGACAGTATTATTTTTACAGGTCTGTATTTTGCAATCGCCGCGGCGGCCGCGTCCTTTATCAGGGCCGCCACCTCCACCATGCGCGGCAGAACGATTTCGTTTATGTCCGCGCGCGAGAAATCGTATGCGGCCTCGGCCGGGGTGAAACGGTCCATTTCCTGGGGAATCAAAGATGCGACGGCGCGCTTTATCCGGTCGGCCGAATCAAAGTCTATGCCCGTTTTGTTCGCGATGTCGCGGCTGATTTTAGCACCGCCAACAGGAAATTTTTTATACATTACCGGGCCGCGGTCCGTCCATATTGACGCCGTGGTGAATTCCGCCCCCAAATCAATGAACATTGTGTTTTCGTGCGGCCGCCGGGTGCGGGCGTTTAACAAAAACTGCGGATCAAAAAAGCCGTTGGCCTGAATGTGCGCGCGCCGCATCGCCGCCGTGATTTTGTCCATTTCGTCGCTGCGGACAAATATCGCGCCGAACGCCGATGTTAATGCGCGGTCCGTCTGGCCTACGGGCGACAATATGTTGCGTGCGCCCGGGGTGTCGTATCGCAGTGGGATTATGTGAATGGGAAAAAAGCCGTCCGGCGGTGTTATCTGGCCTATCTGGGTGCGCACATCCGTCGCCGTTATTTTGTGCTCGGCGCCCCACGTGGTGCTTTTCGCCGTCATCTCAAACATGGCCGGACCAAAATCGCCCGTTACATACGCCGTGTCAAAATGTGCACCTATCTGGCGTTCCAGTTCGTCTATGACGGATTTTAGCGCGTATACGGTATCGCGGCTGTCCATGGAAAATACGGCCGATTTGTCAATTCGCGCGCTGCGCACGCGGTGCGCGCATCCGCGCACGCCGGACGCGCCGATATCCAGACACAAAAAAGATGAATCAAACAGGTTCATTTGTATTTATTTTACCAGCACACGGGCGTCGTCGCGCATGTCTATTATACGAATGTCACGCGACAGCAGATCGTGTTTTTCATCCAGAACACGCAATGCCGCGATTGCCGCCGCCGCCCCGTTTTCGGGCAGTAACACCGTAATTCCGTCCGCGGTGTGCATGTTCCAGCGCCGGCCCTCCACCCATTCCATATAGTCCAGGCGGTTGATTATAGTATGCGCGGCCTTTGTTATTTCCGTTATGTCGTCAGGCACGGGGCCGCGGAACAATACGGATGCGGCGTTGCGCGTGTCCGTCGGGCGCCGTACAATCGTGCCGTCGGCGGATAATGGAAAGAAAGCCTCGCCATCGGTCCACTGGGCCACCGCCTGGTACATTTTTACCTTTACCGCTATGTTGCCGTTCGGCAGTCTGCGCACGGCCACGTCGCGCACACCGGGGGTCGCCGCAATTCGCGCCGCCTGGGCGTCCAGGTCAACGGAATATGTGTGCGTGCCGGGCGCAATGGCCGCGGCCGCCGCCACAGATGTCAAATCTGGTGTGCGCGACGTGGCCGATATTGATATTGAATGCACGCGCGCCGCCGAACCGTGGCCCAGAACGGTCATTATTATCCGCGTTGCGAAATATGTCGCCAGAATTATAGAGGCGCCAAAGCACAGCCAAAACCATATGGAACGTTTCATGGCCTAAATTATAGCATATTTTTGTCACAGAAAAAAGGGGAAGGCGAAAAAATTACATCGCCCGCAACAGGTAGCCGCGTCTGAACATGCATTTGCGGTAAGAACCGACGGATTTTGACGTTGTGTTGCGCGGAACGCTCATCAAACTGCGCTGGCCCACGTCCTTGTACTCGTTTGATTGAAACGTCACCCACAGGCCGTCCCAGTCGGGCATCATTCCGCTTTGGTTCGGGGCCAGCAGTTTGGCCAGACGCGACCGCGGCAGGTACGACGGCTTTGTTATTCCCAGGCACGCCTTGTGGTCGCGGACGAATTGTTCCGTGGTTACGGCCTCGTTCTCCCAGTTTAAAACCGTGGCGTTGTCAATACTGCCGCGGTTCGGCGACGAACATGCACACAGCGATACGCACAGCAATACCAAGGTGAATTTTATTCTCATGTAGTGCATTATAATTTAATTGCTTTACCGGGGCAATACTTTTTATAATGCAAATAAACAAGGCAAGGGGAATGCTGTGGCGTTGACTGTTCAGAATTTTATAAAAATGGCGAACTTTTACAATCAGATGACCATGATGATGTCTGCCATATGCGTGCAAAAGGGCGGAATTGCAATAGAAAATTATGTCGGACGCTTTTTTGCGGCGGACACGCTGGAATTTGTTTATGAATACGGCCGCCGCCTGGTGGAGGCCGGCACCGCCACGCCGCAGGTGCGTGAATTGGTGGAACGGTACCGCGAACAGTACGAACGGGTAAAGGATTTGACGACACCGTCACAGCGGCCCATATACGAGATGACGCTGGAAGAATTTGAAAGGCTAATGAACATATAAGCATACGCGGGGGATGTGACATGAAACACAACGGATTTTTATACCTGGCGATGGGGGCGGTGCTGTGTGCGGCGTGCGCACAGCGTGCGGCGCAGAAAAACATGCCGCAGTATGACACCGTCACGGTGGTGGACAATTTGGTGATTGATGAAAACTCCGTTCCGATCTTTCCAAAAAAGGCGGCCCTGACAACAGATGCGGCGCGCAGGTTTTCCATAGAACTGCCGAAACGCTGCAGCGTGGATTGGAACAACCAAAGCGTCGTGTCCGTTGTGCCGGAAGAAAAGATAGAGGTTGTGCGTCTGGCGACAGGCGACGCGCTGCCAGATTTGCAGGTCTCGGACTACGATTTTCGCCAGTTAACCGTGAAACAGGCCCTGGACAAATTGTTGGAGGGAACGGATATCGCCGTGGTAGAGGACGAGGCGGGAATAGAAAAAATAACCGGATCAATTCAATCCGGCGCACTGAGCGATGCGGTGGATTTGATGACCAAAATGGGCCGCGCGTATTATTCGTATGATGCGGCCGCGGGCGAGCTGCATCTGACCCACAGGGCAAAGTGGATGATAAAGATGCCGCGCAATGAAACGATAATAATGGCGCTGTTGGATGCGATGCACGGCGCGGATATGCGAAATCTGCTGGTCAACTGGCATGACAAGACGGTTGTCTTTGAGGGCAATTATCAGACCGAGCGCGAGGTGGCGCGCATAATTGCCGACATATCGTCCAAAAAATTCATGATTGCATGGGATATGGACGTTTACCGGGTGTATCCAAAAACGGACAACCCGATTATATGGATGAACATGCTGCCGGCGTTCGGCGACAAGAATGTAAAAATGTCCATTCCGGGTGTTGTCGGGCGCGCGCTGGTTGTGGGACCGGAAATAAACACGAAAACACTGCAGGAATTTATGGCGCAGCAGGCCAACGTTGTTCTTATTTCACAGGGAACATTTGCGGTACCGAACGGGTGGCAGTCGCGCTTTGACATCGGCCAGTGCGGAAAAGAGGAACGTCTGGAAACCGATCTGATTATAGGGGCAACCGGAAAATACGGCGATTTCGGCGGGTATAAAAAGATAGACGCAAAAATAGTTCTGCGGACCGGGGCGGGCGAATTGTCGTCGTTTACAATTCCGTCCAGTGTCGGCGACAATTACGTGATAATCGGAATTCCGACGCATTCGTTCGTAACGACGCCGGAAACGTTAATCAGTCCGTTTGCGGAACTGGTCGTGTTTATGAGCCCGCGCATTATATCCGTTGTTGACGCGCCCGCGCCGACGGACGATGCGCCGTTGTCGGGTGACGCACTGCGGGCGTTTTTAAACGAATAGGGGATGTGGACAGATGCTGTTTTCAAGGCTTGAAAGAAAGATTGCGTTTAGATACATGTGGGCGAAAAAGCGCGGATTCGGATCCGTGATTTCGTGGGTGTCCTTGATTGGAATCGCGCTGGGGGTGGCGACACTGATTGTCGTTATGTCCGTCATGGCGGGATTTCACGACACTTTGCTGGGGCGGATTATAGGGATGAACGGGCATGTCGTCGTATATCACCAGGACGGCGCAATTCGTGATTATGATTTTCTAATTGACAAGATGCGCCAGAACAAGGTTGTGGCCGCGCGCGCGACAAACATTGTTCCCATTGCAGAGGGCCAGGCCATGGCCACCGCCGGCGGCAACAATGCGGGCGCCATGATTCGCGGTATCCGCATGTCGGACCTGCAGGCAAAGGTGGACGGGGGGACAAAAATTTACGGCCGCCCGATTGCTGATATAAAGGACGGCGAACTGGTCGCCGGTGCGGGATTGACGCGTGCGCTGAACGTGACGATGGGGGACAAAATATCGTTGGTGTCGGCGGCCGGCGCAACGCCCACGCCGTTTGGGACAATGCCGCGCATAATGGCGTATCCGGTTATGTCGTCGTTCTTTATGGGCATGTACGAATATGATTCCGGGTATATTTTCATGCCGCTGGAAACGGCCCAGAAATATTTGAACATAGGCGATGCGGTAACGCACATAGACCTGTATCTGCGCGATCCGGAAGACACGCGCGCCGTCGCGGACAGTTTGTCGCGCCTGTTGCCGGACGGGTTTGTCGTGCGCGACTGGCGCGACTTGAACCGCGGGTTTGTAGGCGCCCTGCAGGTGGAATCAAACGTGATGTTTTTGATTTTGATGCTGATTGTGATTGTGGCCGCGTTCAATATTGTGTCGTCGCTGGTAATGCTGGTCAAGGACAAATCCAAGGATATAGCCGTGCTGCGCACGTTCGGCGTGTCGCGCCGTTCAATGATGAAGATATTTATTTTGTCAGGCACCAGTATCGGCGTGATAGGCGCGGCGGTCGGAACGGTTCTGGGCGTTGTTGTCGCGATATATATTGAACCCATACGGCACGTGGTGCAGCGGATTACGGGGCGCGACCTGTTCCCGGCCGATTTGTATTATTTGTCGGAATTGCCGTCCAAGCTGTCTGTGACAACGGTTGCGGGGATTGCGGTGCTGGCGGTGGCGCTGGCTTTTCTGGCGACGCTGTACCCCGCATGGAAGGCGGCCTCCACAGACCCCGTTGACGTATTAAGGAATGAATAATGGCGAACATACTGAATTCTTTGTCAAAGGTGCGCCGCGGCGATGTAGTGCTGTCGGTGCGTGATATTAAAAAGACTTTCATGGAGGG
This sequence comes from uncultured Alphaproteobacteria bacterium, assembly GCA_949878575.1. Lineage (GTDB taxonomy): Bacteria > Pseudomonadota > Alphaproteobacteria > Rs-D84 > Rs-D84 > Enterousia. Next base: position 67,326 of record CATLAX010000001.1, read on the forward strand.
CGGCCAGCCTCTGCATATTCTGCGCGGCGGCGGTTTTGACCTGCACCGGGGCGAGATTATAGCGCTTGTCGGCCAGTCCGGTTCCGGCAAATCAACACTGCTGCAGTGTGTCGGACTGTTGGACAGGCCCACCGGCGGCAGTATTTTAATCGGCGGCATTGCCGCCCAGAAAATGGATGACGAGACACGCACGCGCGTCCGCCGCGACAAAATAGGTTTTGTTTATCAGCGTCACAATCTGCTGTCTGATTTTACGGCTCTTGAAAACGTCATGCTGCCCATGATGGCGCGTGGTATGTCGGACGGCGCGGCCGCGGCGCGCGCGATGACACTGTTGCGTTCGGCCAGTGTCGCGCACCGGGCGTCGCATCTGCCCGGGGAAATGTCGGGCGGCGAACAGCAGCGCACGGCGGTTGCGCGCGCGCTGGCTAACACGCCGGACATACTGCTGGCGGACGAACCGACGGGCAGTCTGGACCCCGCGCATGCGGCGGCCGTATTTGACCTGCTGATGGATTTGGTGCGAAAGAATCATATGGCGATGCTGTTTGTCACGCATGACATGACGCTGGCCGCGCGCGCCGACCGCAAGATTACGATTAAGGACGGCATGGTCGGATAAAGAATAAAAAACGGGGAGGAGAGAAAATGAAAAAACAAAATACATCTGGAACGTCCTGTTGCAGCACGCGACAGAAAATCTGGGGCGTGATAGCACTGGCCGGGTTGTTTGCGTGCGGATTAATGGTCGGCGTGACATTGAATTCGGGGACGACAGGCGGCGCCAACACCATCCGGGACAAGCAGTGCGGCGGCCTGGCAAAGCAGATTGTAAAAATATCTTCTTATTCAAACATCAGTGCGGACGATTTAAATTTGCTTAAAGAGCTTAATCAGACGTATGAACAAAATTGTGCCGGATATGTTGCGGATGTAAAGGACAAAGAGCATGTTTCCGCAAACAAGATTGCGGCCGGGGTTGTGTTGCCGGACCAGGAAACGTGCCGGGTTATAGAGACAATGTTGATCCGCCAGCTGTATCCGGAAGATGTTCAAGAGCCGATGCCTCATGAAGATAATATTCGTACGTATGAAAAATTAACAAAATACGGCTGTGCGGAAAACAAGGAAACGTATCAGGCGATGATTCAACGCGAACAGGAAATTTTGGCGGCACTGACCGGCAAGACGACTGACAACAACACCCAGACCTGTATGGAAATAGAATCATTGTTGCTGCAGCAGTTGCCCGACTATAACATGAATGATTGCAATATCAGAATTGAACGCGCCAAAATTTATGCCAATCTGTCTGAGCGCGGATGCCCGGAAAATTCGCAGCAGTACGTGAATCTGGCGGCCAAGGAACTGGAAATTGCACGCGCCCTGCGCGATGACAATTTTAGCCGCGCGGAAACGGACGATGTTGTTGAAACGTACAGGCGTCTGCAAATGAAACAGGCCGCGTCAGAGGTTCTGGACAAGGTGCAGAAACTAACGGACCCGGCCATTGATTTTATCATGCAGGTTCAAAAAGTGATAGAGGAATAAAAGGGGGCGCCAATGAAAAAAATTGCAGTTGTCTTTGCCGGGATACTCGTGTGTTTCATTGCGCATGCCGCCGATGTGACAGAGCGCCAGTCGTGCACGGATATTAAGGCGCGTATTGACGCACTGGCCGCGCAAGGTGAATTGAATGACGGCGACCGTGCGCTGCTGACCGATTTGCGCGGCGCGTATCGTCGTGATTGTGCGGTGCGCGCATCGGGCCGCGGCGCGCGCACAATCGCCGCAACACGAACGGCCGCGCCGGCGGAATCCGCGGATCAGACCCCGGCCGCCGAAGAGCCTATAATAGCCGAACCCTGTGACAATCCGGATAACAACGGGTGCTGTCCGGGGGAAGAGTTTGCGGATCTGGGCGATGACGGCAAGATGTGCTGCAAGGGGGACGTGTGTTTCCCGCCGATGCAGGTGACGCCGCCCGCACCGCAGAAAACGGAAGAGGAAAAAGCGGCCGAGATTAAGGCTAACATAGAAAAGGGCCTGTGCGGTGACGGAACAAAACCGAACAAGTTCGGATGCTGTACCGGCGAAGTGTTTAAGGATTTAGGAAACACCGAATTCGCATGCTGCAAGAAAGATACTGACGAATGTTTCCCGCCGATGAAATAATTTGAATGGGTGCAAAATGTCGCAGGGGCGATTTAAATCATCTCAGGCAAAACTGCTGACAGAATATGTTGATTTGCAGTATGGATGCGCTCTGGAATATTTATGGCCAAAAACGCCAAACAATGCAATTTGGCGGCGCGGTGACAACGGCAAATGGTTTGGCGTGATTTTAACCGTTGGTGCCAACAAGATTATGCCCGGCGCCGACGGCGCCCCGATTGAAATTCTGGACATTCGCTGCGCGCCCGGGTTTATTGATTTTGTCGTGGACAAGAAAAACGTGTTTCCCGGATGGCATATGAACAAGCGGCACTGGATAACAATTCCGCTGGATGGGCGCATGAATATTGCACAAATAAAAAGCCTGCTGGATGCCAGTTATGAAATCGCGGCCGCTAAATAACGCTTGCGTTTGGGAAAAATTGTTATATAATCACGAGGCCTTAGATTTGTTGCGGGCATAGTACAAAGGCTAGTATGCAAGCCTTCCAAGCTTGAAATGCGGGTTCGATTCCCGCTGCCCGCACCAAGATTTCAAACACAGTGTTTGAACTTGGCAGATTGGGCGTGCGCCGGAGTTGGAGAGCCGGGGCAGACTGTAAATCTGTTGGCTTAAGCCTGAGCTGGTTCGAATCCAGCCACTCCCACCAGAAACCACCGACCCATACGGGTCGGTGTTTTATTGCCGGATTTTGGGCGGTTTTGTGGTGACTAAAAATCTTGTATGTAGTCAAAATCCGCTATATATACCCCAATTACATACAATCGGCATTTTGCGAACTGGAGATTCGTTACAGGTTTGATGGCAGATTAAATAACTGATCAACACTGCATTGCAGGGTGCCGGACATGACGGTGTTGACGGTTTCTGGATTCAGATAGGCGATGTGCAGATGGCGGTAAACGCTGCTTTCGGACACTTTTTCGGCGGTGGCGATTGATTTATAATCACCGCATTTTTCATACATTTCGCGATAGCGGAATGCCCGCGCAAACGCGCGGACAATTAGATGATTGTTTTCGGATATACTGACCGCGGCGGATTTTCCGGCATTGTATTCGTTTTGTTTGGTATATTTCTTTAATATAAATTCATGGCGGATGATAATGTCTGTGGCGCTAACAACATAGTCCATCGGGGCGGATTTTTCATTTATAAAGTCTGGTGTTATGAATTCCCTAATATCGGAATTGGGGGTAATAAACAGGGTTAATTTATTGTCTGTATAAATCGCGCGTTTCAGGATTCGTCGAATAAAGTCGCGCTTTCTGGGAAAGGTCATATTGGTAAAATCGACATGTTTTATGGCGTTTACAAAATCGGTCTGGATGCGTTCCAGATTGGCATCTAGGAATTCTGATATCACATTCATAACGATTTCATCCAGTGCACCCGATTGAATATAACACCCCCGCGTTGCGTAATAATATTTAGTTGTTTTGTTCGGCATGTGCGTTTGTTGATTGATAAATTTATTGCCATTGTCATTAAACAATTTTCCGGTCAGCAGGTTCGGTGCGCTATGTACATGCTCGTTTTTGTTATTGCCATTTCTGTCAAGCGCACGTTGCACAGACTCAAATAGTTCATTGGAAATTATTGGGGCGTGTTCGCCCGGGACAGATGTGCCGGCGGCTTTGCATTCTGTAATGCCGATATAAATCTTATCGCGCAACATGTTTAACAGGGTTTGTGCCTGAAATGGACGGCCACCGCGGAACTTTCCTGTCTTGGTTGCCCATTGTTTGTTATGGATATTATTCGCGTCTGTAAAATGTTTCAGGCGCGCCAATGATTGCAGTTCCAAATACTTTTTAAAGAGTTGTTTGATTGTTTCGGCCTCTGTCTGATTAACAACCAATTTTTTATCCACAATGTCATAGCCCAAGCGCGGATTAACGCCAACCCAGATGCCCTTGGCCTTGGATGCACGGATTTTATCACGAACGCGTTCACTGGCGACCTCTCGTTCAAACTGGGCAAAGGACAGCAGCATATTCAGCGTCAATTTTCCCATGGAATTTGAGGTATCAAAAGACTGGGTAATGGACACAAAATTTACGTCGTGTTTTTCAAAATATTTCATCATGTTATGAAAGTCCAAAATTGACCGTGACAGGCGATCAACCTTGTACACAACAACCGTATTTATCAGGCCATGCGCCATATCATCCAACATTTGCTGCAATGCCGGTCGTGCCATTGTGCCTCCGGACAATGCGGCGTCAATGTATGTTTTCTGGTACCTCCATCCATTAAAGGCTTGTGCGGCGATATAAGCTTTACAAGCCTCTTCCTGGTTTTGCAGGGAATTAAATTCCATATCCAATCCATGTTCGGTGGACTTACGAACGTAAATGGCGCACTTATTGATTGTCATTTTTGCCCCTTGTACTTAATCCAAAGAAATCTGGCCCGGATACTTTGATGCCGGTTATTTCGCGCGCAATGGCCGACAAACTGCGATAGGTTTTATCGTGATAGATGAATGTATTATTATCGCCAACTGTGACGGTATGCGTGATGTTACGGAATGTTTTGCTGATTGTGGCACCAACGTTCATGTTATATTTATTGCGATAAACACGGGTTAAACAGGCGTCGGGGTTGGCCATATATTTGCGAATTTTAACCATGTGTTTGGGCAATATACGCAGTTTTAATCGATCACATTGAATATAGTACCACAGGGCCATATTTTGCCGCACAAATGGATGCGGTGAAAATCGGGCCCATAACCCACACCGTACCGCATACGGTAACCGCCGCATCTGGTCATAAGTCTCTGGTATTTGTATCATTTTTACCCCTTTGTAGTGTTGTGTAATGAATGATTACAAAGGAGTGAAAGTCAAGGGGAAAGTAATATTATTATATTGTCAATATTATTTTGGTTTTTGTAGTATTGTAATATTGTTGATTTATTTTCTTGATTTTTGTAAAATATGGGGTATAATCATATTATGATGATACGTAATTATTTGTTAAAGGATTTTACAGATATTAGGTCGGGATATGCCTTTCGCGGGGCAGTGGTTGCGAATGCGGTCGCCGGGGTACGTGTGATTCAACCGAGTGATATTGTTTCGAACGATTTTTCAGATTTGGTCGTTAGAAAAGCGGAATCTTCCTATGCTAGGTGCTTGTTGAAACCGGGGGTTGTGTTGGTAACAAGTCGTGGGACAATTCGTGCGCATGTTTTTCGTAAGGGTTTTAAGGCCATAACAACAAGTGCGGTTTTTGTGTTGCGTGTACGTGATGATGTTTTGCCGGAATATTTGGCGATGTATATAAATTCAGAAATGGGTCGGCGTCAAATAAAGACGCGTCAGGAATCTACAACGGTTTCTGCGATAACTATGCGACAGATTGCTGAACTTGTTGTGCCTGTGCCGGATTTAGATGTTCAGGAACGGTTGGTTCGGTTGTACGAGATGCAACAGCGTCAAAAATTGCTGCAAAATGAAATAAATGTTCTTAGGGACAAATTACTTAACAATGTTTTGAAAGGGGTATTAAATGGCTAAAATAACGCAGGATGATTTGAATAAACTGTTATGGTCTGCGGCTGATTCTGCGCGCGGCGCGGTTGACGCCAGTATTTTTAAGGATTATGTGCTGGCCTTGTTGTTTTATAAATATATGAGTGATATGCACAAAGCGGAACGCGCAAAACTGATGGCGCGTTATGGCAATGATGCGGAACGCGTAGAGATGCGGTTAAAGAATGCGCGTTTTGTTATGCCGAACGGTGCCAGTTTTTATGATGTCTATGCTAATTTGGCGGCGGATAATATCGGTGAATTGTTAAATATTGCACTGCGTGCCATAGAAGACGCGAACGAAGAAAAACTGCGCGACATCTTTACGGTTGATTTTAATTCCCAGTCTATTTTGGGGCCAACGACCCAGCGTAATAAAATGATACGCGACCTGTTGAACGACTTTAACAAGGTTGATTTAAGTGATGTTGATGATGATATTCTGGGTAATGCCTATATGTATATGATTGAACGTTTTGGTACCCAGGCGGGTAAAAAAGCAGGCGAGTTTTTTAGCCCGCGTCAATTGTGTAAACTGGTTGCCCAGTTGGCCGCGCCCCAGGATGGTGACCGTATCTGTGATCCGGCATGTGGTTCGGGCGGGTTGCTGTTGATGGCCGGGGCCGAGGTTGAAAAAGCTGGTTCAAAAAACTATGCCCTTTATGGCCAGGAAAAAACCGGCGCAACATACAATCTGGCGCGTATGAATATGTTTTTGCATGGCCTGGATTCTGCACGTATTGAATGGGGCGATACATTAAATAATCCATTGCTGCGTGATGGTGACGGGCTGATGAAGTTTGATGTTGTTGTTGCAAATCCGCCGTTTTCGTTGGATAAATGGGGCGATAAATCACTGGAAAATGATAAGTATAATCGGTTTTTGCGCGGTATGCCCCCGGCGAGTAAGGGTGACTATGCTTTTATCTCGCACATGATTGAAACGGCCAAGGCCAAAGAGGGACGTGTGGCGGTAATTGTTCCGCATGGTGTTCTGTTCCGTGGCGCGGCCGAGGGACGAATCCGTCGTGTATTGATAGAAGAAAATATCTTGGATGCGGTTATCGGTTTGCCGGCGGGTTTATTCCAGACAACAGGTATCCCGGTGGCGATATTGATATTTGACCGTACGCGCGAGGCAGGTGGTAAAAACGAAAACCGCAAAGACGTCCTGTTTATTGACGCCAGCCGTGAATTTGTACCAAACAAGAATCAAAATAATATATCGGATGACCATATTGTGAAAATAGTCCAAACATACCGCGAACGGGCGGAAATTGAAAAATATTCACATCTGGCAACGCCCCAGGAAATTGCCGATAACGATTTCAATCTGAATATTCCGCGCTATGTTGATACGTTTGAGGAAGAAGAACCGGTGGACATCCCAGCCACCCGCGCCCGCATCACAGAACTGGAATTGGAACTCGCCAAAACCACCGCAGAAATGGATAAGTATTTGAAAGAATTGGGATTATGAAGAAAAGGTAATAATTATGCAATTAGATAGCTTTAATAATCATAGATTTCATGAAATAGTGCAGGAAATTAAAGAGCTACTAAAAAATAGCTCAGTTTTAAAGACATCTGATGATCTTGAATTATCATTTCTTGTAAATACGGTGATTTCTGTAGAGGCAGATTTAAAAAAGATAAATGCATTTCTTCTTAGTACCAATGATTTGGATAATATTGCCAATTATTTGTATAATATATTAGGTTTTTTGAAGCAGCTTGGACCGAATAGTAATATACAATATATAAAAGATCAGATTCGAACCTATTTGCTGAATATAACAAGAATTATTTCGGCATATCCTTCAAAAAACAAACAAATTGTAAACAGTGATTTTAATACAATAGCCAGTTTCTATAAAAAAGACGCGGAAGCATTTAAGTATAGTGCTCAAAAGGCGCTTAATGAATATAAAAACAATTTAAATAATGCATTAAACGAATCAAATGCAAATAAAGATTATTTAAATAATCTTGTTGGTGATATTAAAGATTTCTCATCAAAGTATACCACTAAAGAGAAAGCTAAATACTATGCAGAATTGTCAGATAAATCTGAAGATAAGGCAGATAAATTTTTGAAATATACCAATATTGCTATGTTTGTTGCTTTAGGATTCATCGGATTGCCAATATTATTACCAATGCTATGTAATGTTTGGTCAGGAAACTGGCATACAATTTTTCCGTCAGACATATTAAATTTGTCTTTTGGTGGTGCAATTTTACGTATATCGGTATCATTTTTGGCTTTATTGCCTGCGCTATTTTTTTCACAAATTGAAAAAACATATAGAGAAAGGGCGTTTAAGTTTAAAGATTTGAGTAATGCAATACTATCAATAAACCCATATTTGGCGGATATCGAAACAAATGGTCGTAATGAGTATGATGAGAAAGAAAAGTGTAAGCTTGAAATGGCCAAAATTTTCTTTACACAAATACATTCAAATCATAAATCAAACGATAAAGATTTACTAAAGAAAATGGAACAAATCGCTAACATTGTTAAAGGAATTAAACAATGAAACAGTTCAACTTGCCAAATAATTGGTCAATAAAAAAACTTGGCGATATTTTTACACTGTCTGCTGGTGGAGATGTTGATAAATCTTTGCTTTCAAAAAAACAAGATGCGCAACATCCATATCCTATTTATGCCAATGCGTTAACAGACCGAGGGCTATATGGGTATAGTTCTAATTACAGGGTGGAACAAGAATCTATAACTATCACAGGACGTGGCGATATAGGTAAGGTGTTTTATCGCGCTGGGAAATATACACCAATAGTACGTTTAGTAGTCGGGGTTCCCAAAGAGGGTATTTCTGCCAAGTATATGTCATATGCCTGTTCAAAAATAAGATTCTTTAATGAAACAACAGGTGTACCACAATTGACCGTCCCACAAGTGGCAGGATATAAGGTTGCTGTTCCTCCCTTGTCTGAACAGAAAAAGATCGCGCGGATTTTAAGTTGTTGGGACACGGCGATTGAGCAGATGCAGAATCTGATTTCAGAAAAGAAAGAACTCAAACGCGGTTTGATGCAACAGCTGTTAACAGGAAAAATGCGCTTACCAATGTTTGTTAAACCTTGGAAAACTAAACCAATTAAAGATATTGCAGAAATTTTTACTGCAAATAGCAAATCTCAATACATAAATGATGCAGGGCAATATTTGATTGTTGATATGGGGGCTGTCTCCAATGATGCAACACTTATTGCTAAAAAGAAAACTGACTATGCCAAGGATTTCTTAAATAATGGCGATATCATAATGCCAAAGGATGATATTGGTGGAGGCAATATTATAGGGAAAACCGTTGTTGTCCCTGTGGATAACAAATACATTATGGGGGACCATGTGTTTAAACTTGTCGTATCTTCTAATGATGGGCGTTTCATTTCATATTTGATAAATTCATACGGGGTAAATAAACATATGCGTCGCATGACAACAGGATCTGCCCAATTAAGTCTTGCGAAACGAGACGTTGAAAAAACTACATTATTATTGCCGTCGGACATAAAAGAACAAAAGACAATTGCTGATATTCTGATGTCGGCAGATTCTGAAATTGACCTGCTGAACAAAAAATTAGATGTTTTGAAAGAGCAGAAAAAAGGTCTGATGCAAAAATTGCTGACCGGAGAAATTCGGGTAAAGGTGGATAAAAATGGAATATCTTAACTATATTAAAACAGTTTTGAAAAGATTGTTAAAAGGCGGAAGCGATCAAAATTCTAAGAGTAATGTGATAGTATTGCTGGATTATATAAAAAATCTTGAAAACGAGCCGACTCTAGATAATTTTGATAGAGAGCTTTTGTTGAAGTTAAAGATAGATGAAATTAAAGGAAGTATGGATAAAAAGGATTAAAAAATGGGGTTAATAAACATTATAAACGATTCTATATCTGAATATCTTAAACAAGACATTGATGTTAAGAAAAAACACAATGCAGAATTAGCAAAATCTCAAATAGAATCTATTCGTGCAAATCCGTATTTGTCTAATGCGGTTAAAGAGTATTTTATTTGTGGGGTGTTGCAACAATTAGAAGACGAGCAATTTGTTCAATCGGCACGTGAATTTTTGTTGAATTTATCAAAAGGGCTGAATGACGCATCAAAGATTGCAGAACAAATGGCGTACAAGCAGGAGCAATAAAATGCCAAATATTGATAATCCATACTATTTACCAGATTTTGATGAGGCGTCTTGCAGTCAAATCCCGGCCATCCGTCAGTTGATAAATATGGGGTATATCTATATCGGGCGGCGCGTGGTGGATAATATGCGTGAATCGCATGGGCAATATATCCTGCGTGATATTGCGTTCAATGCGTTGCGCGCCATCAATGACCCAGCCAAAATATCAGATGCCAGCATCCGCGAGGTTATATTGGATTTGGAAAAAATCAAAATGGATGATGGTATCATCAAAGCATCCGAGACAGTGTTTTCAAATCTGTTGGCGGGTGTTGCGGTATCTGAATTTATTGATGGGAAAAAGGTATCGCCACAGCTGCGTTTTATTGATTGGGCGCATCCAGAAAATAATGTTTTTCACGTTGTGCCGGAATTTGAGATTTCAGAAGAACAAAATCGTCGCCCTGATATTGTTCTGTTTGTGAATGGTATCCCGTTCGCGGTTATAGAAAATAAAAAAACGTCTGTTTCTGTAGACGAGGCGGTAAATCAGATGCTACGTAATCAGTCCGGCAATCAAACACCACGGTTCTTTATTTATCCGCAAATCCTGATTGCGACAAATGTTAGTGAAATAAAATACGGAACCATGCTGACCCCGCGTGAATTTTATTCTGTATGGAAAGAAAAATATCCGTCAGATACATACGAGGAGGATGTTTTGCGTTCCATTAACACGCCTGTGCCGGATGCGGTTATGAGAGAGATTGCATCGGACCTGATGCGTGGCGATTATGTTCAGGGTGAAAGATTAACCCCAACCGCCCAAGATTACGGAATTTATAGCCTGTTAAATCCGGTACGTTTATTAGATTTGGTGCGTAATTTTACCATTTATGACAATAGCGTAAAAAAACTGCCACGTTATCAACAATACTTTGCAATTAAAAGGACATTGGAACGGATTCAAAACACAGATGCCAAGGGTAAACGTCAAGGTGGCGTTATATGGCATACCCAGGGTTCTGGTAAATCATTAACAATGGTAATGCTGACCAAGAACTTGATTGAGAATGTCCAAAATCCGCGTATTATTGTTGTGACCGACAGAACAGATTTGGATAATCAAATTCGTGGGACGTTTGCGGCCTGTAATATTAAGGTTGGGGTTCAGCAGGCAACATCATGCAAAGATTTGATAAAGAAAATCAAATCAAAAACAACGGATGTGATTACAACCCTGGTTCAAAAGTTTGAGGTAAATAAGTTTAAGGACACGGACCCAAATATCTTTATATTGATTGACGAGGCGCACAGAAGTCAAGGTGGGGATGATAATGGAAACATGAATACGATTTTGCCTAATGCCTGTCAGATTGCGTTTACTGGTACACCGCTGATGACCAAGAAAAAGCGCACGACCGAGGCGAAATTCGGTGGCATTATAGATTCTTATACTATTTCAGAGGCCGAGGCTGATGGCGCAATATTGCCATTGGTGTATCAGGGCAGATTTGTAGAACAATCTGTTAATCCAATATTAGATAAGTTCTATGAACGGGTTTCGGCCCCAATGAGTGAAGCGGTCCGCAAAGATTTTGAGAAAAAGTGTGTGTCACAATCTGTATTAGAAGAAACGTCACAACGTATAGAAATGATTGCCGCCGATGTTCATGAACATTATACAAAGTATTATCAAGGCACAGGGTTAAAGGGGCAGTTGGTTGCATCGTCTAAATACGCGGCCGTATTGTTTAAAAAGGCACTGGATTTATTAGACGGTATTCAGTCAGAAGTTGTTATTTCCGATACGCATATAAATGAAGCGGACGAGGATAAATTACCAGAGCAAAAAGCACTGGTAGAAGAGTATCTGAAGGAACAAAAACGCAGATATGGCTCGTTGGAAAGTCGCGAAAAGCAGATTATTCAGGATTTTAAGAAAAATCCAGAAGGCGTGGAATTGCTTATCGTTGTAGATAAGTTATTAACCGGATTTGACGCACCTCGTGACACTGTATTATATTTGGCAAAGCAGTTAAAAGACCATAATTTGCTACAGGCAATCGCGCGCGTTAATCGTCTGTTCGATGGTGATGATGGGAAACAGTCCAAAACAAACGGCTTGATTGTGGATTATTCAAAAAACGCTAAAAATCTAAAGAATGCGCTGGAATTGTTCTCTAACTATGATCCAAATGATATCAATCGGGCGTTGTTAAACACATCTGAGCAAATCGCAGTATTGGAACAACTGTACCAGAAACTGCATGCGACATTTGCAGATATAAAAGACGTTCAAAACACTGATGCGTATGTCAACAAATTGACGGATGAAAATAACAAAGATATTAAAAAAGAGTTTTATGAAAATGTGAATAGCTTTATTCGTACGTTTTCTTCGTGTGCCAGTCTATACGATTTTTATGAAAAGTTTGATGAAGAAAAACTGCAACGCTATAAAAAAGATTTGAAGCGTTTTGTGGAAATTAAAAAAATTACGCAGTTGACCGATGGCGAAAAGGTGGATTTTTCAAAATATAAAGACCAATTAAAAAAGTTATTGGATAAATATGTGACAGCGAATGATGTTGAAATCCTGTCTCAGGAAATAAATTTGGCAGATATGCATGAATTTAATCAGTTTATAGAGGATGATGCCAACGGTCTGTCAAAACGGTCCCAGGCCAAGGCGATTGCTGCGCAGACCAGCAAGGTAATAAGCGAACGCTATAAGCAGGACGAAGTGTTTTATAAAAAATTCTCGGATAGAATCAGGGCACTGCTGGATGAACTAAAAGTGGCTAAGGCCGAAGATGTGGCCAGCCTGTTTAATCAAATTAAACAAATACAAGGCCAGGTTGAAAATTATGAAGATTCAGATATTCCACAATCGTTACGTGAATACAAAGCCGCACATCCGTTCTTTAGAAATATACGGGATATGATTGCAGATACTGGTATAACCGAAGAGGACTTTGCCGAAGTTATAAAGCATATCGTTCAAATTATCCAGGGACACAAGATTGTCGATTTTGAGACAAATATTGATGTCAGACGTCGTGTTATGATAGAAATAGAAGATTTTCTGCTGGATGACATAGATGTTGTGGTATCGCCAAGTCAGGCAGAGGCTATTGCGCAAAAATGCTGGACGCTGGCAGTAGAGAATAAGGATTCTTTATAATGGATATAAAAGGCATATGTTCAGCAGAACTTGTCAGAGAACCCAGAAAGAGTCTGTCAATCAGGGTGTTTCCGGACGGACGTGTTGCTGTAAAGGCACCGTCCCAGGCAACGGATGCAGAAATAGACGCGTTTATAGAACGAAAACGTTTGTGGGTTAAGAAACAGTTGATTTATTTCAATCAATTTCATACTTGTCGGGGGCATGAAATTGTTTCTGGATGCAGTATCTTATACCTTGGGCGTCAATATCAACTTATTATTACTAAAAACATTCAAAAAAGAATTGTGGTAGAAAAGAATAAAATTGTTCTGTATACACCGTTGCCGAATAATCATACCGATATTTATGACTTTTTAACAGAATGGCAGCAAGAGCGCGCAAACACAGTGTTTTCAGAACGTCTGAAGTCAGTTGTGAAGTTATTTGAAGACATGCCGGTGCCAAAATTGAAAGTTAGAAAATTGGCAAAAAGGTGGGGTAGTTATTTGAAATCAAATACAATTATCTTAAACCCACAGTTAATTCAGGCATCCAGGGCGGCAATTGATGTAGTGATAGCCCACGAATTGTGTCATCATTATTACAAAGACCACTCCAAAGCGTTTTTTAACCTTCTGTCTTCAAAAATCCCTAATTGGCAACAAATTGAGGATAAAATGGAACAAAAGATATTGGGTGCCCGATAACGCTCGGGCTTTGTCTAAAATTTCTTTGGATTGCGCTTTTTTGCAAAAAAACTAAAAAAAACAATAAGTTCTCTTCATGATAAATCATTAAGAAGTTTACTTTTAATGTAAAAAGTAAAGACTTTGTATAAAAAACTTTACTTTTGTCCTTGTAAAGTAAAGTTTTTACTTTACAATGAATGGCAAAGGAATTTGTTATGAATGGTATAAAAATAGGCGCTTTTGTTGAGCAATCCGCGGGGTTTAAAGCTTTTATTCCGAATGCTTTTCCACCAATAAAAGAGTTGGCTTTACCAAATGCGATACTTGCTAAACATATGGAAGCCATAAGATTGTTAGGAAAATTAGATGGTATAACAGCATTATTACCAGATAAAGATTGGTTTTTAATAATGTTTGTAAGAAAAGACGCCTCTTCGTCAAGTCAGATAGAGGGAACGAATGCCACAATGATGGATGTTATAGAGAAAGAAAATGTTGATCCAAGTACTTCCTTGCCAGAAGATGTTGATGATATTATCCATTATATAAACGCATTGAATTATGGGTTGTTACGAGCAAAGGATTTTCCGTTGTCTTTACGATTTATACGGGAATTGCATTCAAAATTGATGATAAAAGCGCGTTGCACACATAATTCGTATCCTGGTGAGTTTAGAACCAGCCAAAACTGGATTGGCGGAACAAGACCTGATAATGCGACATATGTTCCGCCACCGGTTGATGATATGATGCGTGCACTTGGTGATTTGGAAAAATTTATACATGCAGATGATGCATATTTGCCTCTTATAAAGGCAGGTTTGTTGCATGCTCAATTTGAAACCATTCATCCTTTTAATGATGGAAATGGCAGAACAGGGCGTATCCTGATAACAATGTTCTTGTGGTATAAAAAATTATTAGAAATGCCAATTTTATATCTGTCCGCGTATTTTAAACAGCATAGGGATGTGTATTATCAAAAACTAAACAATTACCATAATGGTGACATTTTTGGGTGGTTAGATTTCTTCTTGGACGGAATAATTGATACAGCGGATTCTGCGATTAAAACGTGTGCCATGATTACGAAATTGCGTGAGCGTGATACGAATAAGGTTAAAGTTTTAGGAAAAGCCGTATCGCAATCCACGATGAACGTATTGGAAAATCTATATAAAATGCCAATTGTTGGTATATCAGACATTATGAAGTGGACAGGAACAACGAAACCGTCAGGTTATAAAATGATAGACAGATTGGTGGAAATGGGAATTTTGGTCAAACTTGGCGATAATACGTATGCTCAGAAGTGGTATTATAAAGATTATATAAACTTATTTTATGATGAGTAATTTTTATATAATCGCCGAAAGTAATCCCTGTTATTTTAAATAAATTCCCTGTTATAAAAAGCAGGGAATTTTGGTGGGTGGTGGCATAAAGATGGCGGAAATTGTGGTATAAAATCAATTGTAGGTTGTGTGATTTGGGGTAAAATAGGGCGGTTTTTGCAAAAAATCCCTGATATTCCCTGTTATTTTCGAGAATTGTTTTCTGGTGTGGCGTGTTGTATGTGCGAATATCGTGGGTAAAATACGGTCCACCAGAATGAACGACCGGACAAAATCCGGTCGTTTTTATTTGGAATTGTAAGATTTTTTGCAGTTCGAGAGTATCACCGGTAGAATATTACCGATTTTCTGACTTTTATGATATAATTCATAAAAAGGAGAAAATATGAAAAAGCTAGCATTGTTGTTGCCGGTTCTGGCATTGGTGGCATGCGACCGTCCTAAATACGATTTACAAATGGTTTGCGAAGACGGTGCACGTGGCGAGTTACTGGTCGATGCAAAAATTTATAAATCACATGCGGATTTGGTTGTAAAGCGCATTAACAAAGAATTGCGCGACAAAGCGAGAAAGAACGACATGTGGTTTGCTGACCATGTGTGGCTGTATAATCAAATCCCGAATATTGACGATACAATAGAACTTGTTTTTCATGTCAATGAACATGGCGATTATGAGATACCAGGTAAAATTAAATTGAATTTGAGCCATGACAGTTTGACCGGTGGTCTTAATTTTACACTATGGCATGCGGCGGACAACAATCTAACAATGAGTGACGGTGAAAAAATCTCTGACGGAAAATATATGGTTGGCACGCATTGTAATCCGGTTTTATATCCAAACGATGTGGGTAAAAACAATTTATCTGCCGAGGACAAAAATTGTTTGAACTATGTCAGTTCGCAAGTTCTGTTTGATAACACGCCAACGGAAAGGCGGCTGCGCGTATATGATGAAAATACCGGGCGTGAAATGTATGTTGGAACGGTGGCAATAAAAGAAATCTTTGGAGACATTGAACCGCATCGTTTCTATTTTAGCAACATGAATAACTATCCAGAAGATGCAAAGCGTGCATGTGATGTTGCGGCGCGTCTGCGTTCATATATTGCAGAACATATTGATGCAGAACACATCCCAGAGCCTAAAAATGAGGTGTATATATCGGCCGGGGAAACAATGACATTGACTGTAGGCGATGAAGAGATTGTCGTGCGTGGCGAGTAGTATGCGGACATGATTTAATCTGCATAACCCGTATCAAGGAAAAACACTCCAGAAAGCACCGACCCGTATGGGTCGGTGCTTTTATTGCCGAATTTTTGTGTAAAGTAAAAATTGTGTGATATTATATTGTTGAGAAAACTTCTTGAATTTTCTATTTTTTATTGTTAGCTATTTCGTGTAAATATTAATAGGAGATAATTTTGAAACGAATAGTTAAAAGATTTATTGAAAAAATTTTATTTTTATCAGGATTAACTTTTGCTTTATTGGCAATACCTGGTTCTGTATGGATATGGAAACACAAAGATGTTATAGGTTCAATGTCGTTGCCGGAACTGGTGTTGGCGTGCGTTGGTGTGCTTTCTGCAAGTATAGCATTGTGTTCGTATATATCCAATAAACGTAAGGAACGTATTAGTGTTGCTATGGATTTTATGAAAGAGTTTGAAGGGGCCGGTATGGCTCATGCCAGACGTTTTTCCAGTGTTACGAAGGAACTTTTTTCGTCTGGTGTTCTTGATGTTGTGCAGCTGCAGAATTTAATAGAAAACAATACCATTAATGATGAATCTGTTAAAAAGAAATTGGCTAACAGAGGACTGGATATTACTTCAAATAAAATTAATTTTTTTGGAGAAGATGTTAAAATGTTGTTTAATTTTTATATCAGAGTAAATGTTGCTATTGATTACGGTATAGCTGACGGAAATTATCTGGTAGGGCATCTTAGTGGAATATTTAGTGATAATTACGAGATGTTTTATCCGATATTTAAACATCTTTATGGAATGCATCCTGGTATAGAAACGTTTGCTTATAAAGTTAAATGTTATAATTTACGCATAACACGAGTTCGTAGAATTGGAAATTCTTTGTGGAGATGGTGGCATCATTCTTGATGTGCGTCCCTTGTTCGGCTTAATTAAAAACACCGGCCGAACGGCCGGTGTTTTATTGTGAAAATCGTGGCGGGTTATTCCGTTATTTCCACGCTGTCTATGTATGTGCGGTTTACGGATTCCAACGGCTGCGGTGTAAATTCCGGGTTGGCGACGATGTCTTCGCTGTCGTCTTCGGGCAGGATTGTCACAATGTTCTGTTCCTGAACGGGCGCCGCCTGCGTCATGTTGGCGCCGTATGTCTTCGCCTTGTACTTGCCGCGCAGACGGTCCGGAATCTGGATGTATGTCAGCGGGTTTATCCCCGGTGTTTCCATGTTCATTGCGCGGGCCGGTGACAATGTGCGCTGGTCAATATTATAGACGGGCTTTAAGAAATTGTCCGGTGCGGCCTTTACCTGACGGGCGGTGCCGCCGCTGATTTCCATTATGCGCAGTGCACGCTGGGATGCGCCGGCCGGGGTCAGGCGGAACAGGCCGTCAATGCCGACATATCCGCTGGGGTCAAGCAGGTATGCGGCGTTTGTCTTGTCAGAATAAATCATTCCCACGGCCAGGTTTGCCGCATCGTATCCGAACGACGCGATGCGTGTCGGTGCGGTGCCGGCCGTTTGTTCGTACATGTTTACAAACGACGGCGCGGTGTCCGGCAATGCGGGATATTTGGCCCCCGTTAGTGTCAGGTCGCCCGCCACGGATGCACCGTCCCACATTGCGGTGCCGTAAAATTTGGCGTCACGCGCACCCACGCCGTAATAGCGTAAAAACGATGCCAGAGATTTTGCGTCGTCGCCCGTGCCTAAAAACAGAACCGTATCATACGGCAGGCGCCCCAGGGTTTCCGTTCTGGACAGCTGGTTTAACTGGCGTGAAAGCGATGATTTTTCCACCGCCGTCAAACGTTCTGAGGTCAATATGTCGGACAGAATTTCGCGTGCGCGGTTGTTCGCGGCACTGCGCGCCGGGTACAGGGCGACGGCGGATGCCGCGTTCTTTATCGCGTCCGTATCGTGTTCGCGGTAAAACACCACGCCTGAGACCGGAATGTCATAGTTTGTGGCCGCCGCCCGTGCCGCCGCCGCCATTAAACGTCCCGTGTTTGTATCCGGGGCCAAAACAGCCATCGCCGTGGCCCGGTCTGCGGACATTTCCTGAACAATCGTCTCTACCCCGTTGGTTGGCATCAGCGCCATTGTCATCACCCCGTCGCCGATTGCGGTGGCGTCAGATGTAAAGGATATTGCGGGCATGTCGCCTGGTTTCATCGCGCGCAGCATGCGTGCCTCCGCCGCGAACACCGGTCCGATGATTATTGCCGGATTTTCCGCCAGTGCACGGTTTATCGCATCCGTCGGGTTGGCGGCGGTGTCGTAAAATGACACGGACAGACTTTGCGGGGCGCGCTGCAGGACGGCCGCCTCTATTGATGTGCGCAACGCCCGGCCAGTGGCCGCGTTTTCGCCCGATGTCGGCAACAGCACAGCCATGCGCCGCGTGGCTGTGTCGTTTGATGTCGCCGGCGTGCCGTACATTATCTGGGACGGGGCGCCGGTGGCGGCGGTTCCGTATTCCGAGTGCCATCCGCCGCGCATCCCTGTTCCGCCGCATCCCGCCAGCAGGGATACTAATCCGCAAAAAGTCAAAATTTTGTTCATATGCATTGAAAAATCCATTTTATTCTGTATCATTTTACTACAAAAGGATATTGAATGCAAACCGGGCTTTACGTTGTTGGAACACCTATTGGAAATTTGGGCGATATGTCGCCGCGTGCGGTGGATGTGCTGCGTGGTGTGGATATGGTCGCGGCGGAAGATACGCGCGTGTTTGCAAGGCTGGCCGCGCATTTTGACATACATACGCCGTCACGCGCCATGCATGACCACAACGAGCGCGATGTTGTCCCGGATATTATAGAAATGTTGCAGGCCGGCCACAGTGTCGCGGCCGTGTCAGACGCCGGAATGCCGGGGATAAGCGATCCTGGGTTTCGTCTGGTGCGCGCGGCGCGCGCGGCCGGGGTGCCGGTGTTTGTCGTGCCGGGGCCGACGGCGGCGATTTCCGCGCTGGTGCTGTCCGGATTCCCGACGGACAGATTTACGTTCTGCGGCTTTTTTGATGAAAAGAAGGTGCGTGACGACAACAAAATACGTCATACGATAATTTATTATGAAAGTCCCAACAGAATTATGGCGACGATTGCGACACTGGCGCGCGTCATGCCGGAACGCCGTATCGCCATTGTGCGCGAGATTACAAAAATTTATGAGGAGGCGATAATAGGCTATCCGGCAGAACTGGCGGACATCACGCCGCCGCGCGGCGAGATTGTGCTGGTTGTTGAACCGGCCCCGGAACATAAAATGACGGATGAAGAAATCACGGCCATTGTAAACGACGTGGCACGGTCGTCCACGAAATCCGCGGCGGCGGAACTGGCGGCGCGTGCGGGTATTTCAAAAAAGGAGGCGTACCGCCGCCTGATAGACAAGGGGGATGCGCAATGATAAAATTTGTGGGCAGTTTTGATACGGTGAAATCTTTGCCGAACACCCATTTTGCGGAATTTGCGTTTATCGGGCGCAGCAATGTCGGAAAATCGTCGCTGATTAACGCGGTGGTCGGCGCGCCTGTTGCGCGCACGTCAAACACGCCGGGGCGGACGCAGACGCTGAATCTGTTTAATTTGGACGACCGCGCGATGATTGTGGATTTGCCTGGGTACGGATATGCGCGCGTGTCAAAGGCGGATGCAATGCGGTGGCTGCGCCGGCTGGAGGAATATTTGACAACGCGGCGCCAGTTGCGGCGGCTGTTCGTTTTGATTGATTCGCGCATCGGGCCGCGCGACGCGGATTTGGATTTGATGGATTTCTGCGACGCGCACGGAATTTCATATCAGATAGTCTATACCAAAAAGGACAAGCGTGTGCGTGAAAAGGACCAGCATGTTTTAACGCATGAACGGCACGGCGCGATGGTGCCGGAAATTTTGGAGACATCCGCGGAAAAGAAAACCGGGCTGGATGCGATAAGGACGACGCTTGGCATCAAATAAAAACATTTTCTGTGCGACAAATCCGGCGGCGCTGGCACAGGCGCTGTGGATTGTCATGGGCGAGGGTAAAACGCCGATTGACGACATGCTGATATTTTTGCCCAGCCGCCGCGCCGTGCGCACGGTTGAGCAGATGATTGCGGACAAGATGGGCGGCGCCGCCATATTGCCGCGCATGGTTGCACTGGGCGAAGGGGCGGATGAAATTCCGGATGACGACGGGGATGATTTAGCGGCGGCGGACGTCGTGTCCGATACAATGCGCGTCTGCATGGCGGCAAAGCTGATAGCGGCGGATGCAAATGTCGGAAATATTGCGGCGGCACTGCCGGTGGCGCGCGATTTGGTGCGCATGACAGATTATCTGGAAAACGAGGGGGTGGATGCTGCGGCGGTGGACTGGGCGGCGCTGGTTGATGAAAAATACGCCGCGCATTTTCAGGCAAAGGCCGCGATTTTAAACATTATCGCAAGCGTCATGCCGTCATGCGGCGGGGCGGGCGTCACGCGTGCGGCGCGCCGCAACGCCGATATTCGCGCGTGGATTGACGTGATACGCCGCGGCGGATTTTCCCGCGTTATTGTATGCGGTTCCACCGCGTCCGTGCCGGCCACCGCCGATTTGATGGCCGCGGTCGCCGAAATGGAATGCGGGCGCATAATACTGCCCGGGCGTATATCCGGGCGGGCGGATGATTTCTGTTTGGACACAAATCCGTACAACTGTGAATACAAATTTTTATCACGCCTATGTTGCTCGCCCGCGGATGTTCGTGAAATTGATGTCGGCGCGTCCGCAATGGATTTCTTTAACCGGGCGTTCGGCAACGTCGTGTCGTCGTCCGGGGCGGCCGACTTGTCGCACTGCCATCTGATAGAGTGCGCGCGCGAGGCGGAAGAGGCCGCCGTTGCGGTTCATGTTGCGGCCAATGCCGCGGCGGCCGGGCAGAGCGTTTTAATCATAACGCCCGATGCCGCCGGGAACCAGCGCTTGCGCGCCGCGTTTGCCGCGGCCGGCATTGCGGCCGATTTTTCCGGCGGCGTTTCCGGCACGGCGACCGCCGCAGGCCGTGCGATTTTAAACATGCTGGACGCATGGATTGAAAAACGCGACGATACTTTTGAACGGCGCATGGCCGCGGCGGGCGGGCGTCTGTTTGACATGATTTCCGCGGCGGCGGGCGATGCGGATGTTGCAATGGCGCCGGCGTTTGACATAAACGACGACGATGCGGCGCCCGTGTGGGACGCGCTGTATGAACTGTCGCGCTGTATAGAGGCGGCCGGCATAGAGCTGACCGCCGCGTCCGCGCGCGCGTTTGTTGCGGATGCGCTGGCCGGGGTGACGGTGCGGTGTGCGCCGCCGGACGGGACGCGAATATCCGTCCTGGGAACGATTGAATCGCGAATGCAGACGGCGGATGTTGTTATTTTAACCGGATTAAACGAGGGGATGTTCCCCGCGCGCGGATATGAAAATGCATGGCTGCCGGCCGCGGTTCAAAAGCGCATTGGATGCCCGCCGGCGGACAGAAAGGTCGCACTGATGGCGCTGGATTTTATGACGCTGTCATGCGGGCGGTGCGTGTACTGGACGCGCAGCTTAACCGCCGGCGGTGCGGCGACGACGGAATCGCGCTTTATATCGCGCGTACTGGCGCACAGGGGAAACATTGACACAGCCGCGGGCGCGGCGGCGCTGGATGCGGTGCGGCGCCGTGACATGCCGGCGGCCCGTCCGTTGCGCCCGGGACGCGCGGCGCCGGCGGCGGACTGGTCTGATGTGTATGTGACGGAACTGGAACTGTTGATACACAATCCGTATGCATTTTATGCAAAACATATTTTGCGTCTGCGCCCGATGGACGACTGGTGGGCGGGCGCGGATATGAAAACGTTCGGAAACCTGGTGCATGATGTGATAGAGCATGCGCATGATTTTTCCCCGGACGCGCTGCAGGCGCGGCTGATGGATGCGGCCCGCGACAAGGTCGGGGCGGATTCCGTTTTGTATCGTTTCTGGCTGCGGCGTTTTGCGGAAATCGCCCCTGTTGTTGCACGCGTGCTGGGGCGCGATCCTGGCCGGGCAGAGATTTTGGGGCGAATGGTTGTTCCGGTGGGGACGTCTTGGCGGCGCGTTCTGGCCCGTGCGGACAGGGTGTGCGACGGCGTGGTCATGGACATCAAGACCGGCGCGGCGCCGGGGAAAAAACAGCTGGCGGACGGCATGATGCCGCAGTTGCCGCTGGAGGCGCACATGCTGCGCACCGGCGGTTTTGACGTGCCGGCGTCCCCGGACAATGCGGCGCCGCGCATGATGTTTTTGCAGCTGCGGGCGGGCGACGTGCGCGTGATTGAATACGACCCGGTGCAGACGGGGGCGATGATTGACGCCGCGCTGGCAAAAGTGGACGAACTGTTCCGCATATACACCGCCGGCGGGGCAGAGTATGAATACCGTGAAACAGGCGACAAAAAATACAAGGCGTACGACGACCTGGCGCGGGTTGACGATTAAAGACATATTTGCGGATTTTTAAAAATTATGATAAAATTCGCCCATCAACAACAACCGCGTGGAGGGGGCGCGTTGTCATGGCCAAAGACAAATACCTGTCTATGAAAAAATTCGTCAGCGGGTTTTCTTTTGCAAATTTCGGCCTGTTTACCGGATTTGCGGACGGAATTTACAATGCCGTTTATTCGCTGGTTATTTTGGAAATATTTCGTTCGTCCGCGGTGGTGGGCGTTTATGTGGCGGCGTATGCGGCGTTCTGCATGCTGGTCGGGCTGTTTGCAAACGAACTGCTGCGCCAGTTTTCAAAGGCAAGGCTGTTTTATTTTTCAATGCTGATGCTGGCCGTGTGCTATGCGATGATGGGTTTTTCAATCCGGCCGTTTACGTTTATCGCGCTGGATTACACGACCGGTATTGCGATTACACTGGTCGGGGTCTTGATACCGCTGTTTATGTCGGACTTTTCCAAGAACGTCGGGATGGCGAAGCTGAATGCGCGCTATCACCTGTGGCTGAACGTGGGGGCGCTGTTCGCGCCGATGATTGCCGTCGCGATTGCGTCGCGTTTTGACAACCGCGCCGCGTTTTTTGCATCCGCGCTGATATATTTGGCGGCTGTGCTGTTCTTTAAGTTCTTTGGAATAGTGCAGGAGGAAAAAAAGGCCCGCCCCGTCAATCCGCGCCGAACGGTGCGCGCGCTGATGCGAAACACGCGCATGTTTTTTAGTACGCCGGGCATGACGCGCGCGTACGCGATAAATTTCGGATACTATTCGCTGCGCGCGATGAGGTATCTCTATGTGCCGATTGTCGTGATTGAAAACGGGTTTTCCAAAGACACTTTGGGATGGGTTTTAACCCTGGGGATAATACCGTACCTGGTGTTGAGCGAGATTATGGGCCGCGCCGTGCGCCGTTATGGCAAGTCTATATGGCTGGGGCTGGGGTTCGGATCGTTCGCGCTGTTTTCGGCCGCCGCGACGGTGATTACCGGATATCCTTTGTTGGCAATATTCGTGTTGTGGCAGATATCCGGCGCGCTGATGGAATCCGTGCATGATTTAATGTTCTTTGACACGGCCAAAAAGTCCGAACAGACGCGTTTTTACGGCGTGTTCCGTACAAGCGTCAATCTGCCGAATGTTGTGGCGCCCATCTTGGGGGCGGCGTGCATCGCGCTGTACGGCGCAACGGCGGCCGTTTGGGGCGTTACGGCGGCAATCGGCGCCATATCTGTCGGAATATTGCTGACCAAAAAGACCAGGAAAGGCGTTCAAACTATTTAATTGCGTCCGGGCTTTTTTCCTTGTATCATTTTCCATAAGACAAAAAGGGGAAAATATGGCAAAGAAAGAAGTGGCAAAGGACGCATCCGCGACGGCTAAAAATCCGGCGTTGGAATCGGCGCTGGCCCAGATTCAGAAACAGTTTGGAAAAGAAGCCATCATGAAGATGGGCGACGGATCGCAGCAGAACATAGAGGCGATATCGTCCGGGTCGCTGGGGCTGGACATTGCGCTGGGAATCGGCGGGTATCCGCGCGGACGCATTGTTGAAATTTACGGCCCGGAAAGCAGCGGTAAGACGACGCTGGCGCTGCATGCGGTGGCAGAGGCGCAAAAGAAAGGCGGCACGTGCGCGTACATTGACGCGGAAAACGCACTGGACCCGAGCTATGCAAAAAAGCTGGGGGTGAATGTTTCAGAACTTATTATTTCACAGCCCGATTCCGGCGAACAGGCGTTGGAGATTGCAGATACGCTAATCAAGTCCGGCGCGGTTGACGTTGTTGTTATTGACTCTGTGGCCGCCCTGGTGCCAAAGGCTGAGCTGGAGGGCAACATCGGTGATTCTTTTGTCGGCACGACCGCGCGCTTAATGTCGCAGTCGTTGAAAAAGCTGGCCGGGTCTGTATCGCGCAGCAACACGCTGCTGATTTTCATCAACCAGATTCGCATGAAGATAGGCGTTATGTTTGGAAATCCGGAAACCACGTCCGGCGGCAACGCGTTGAAATTTTATGCGTCCGTACGTCTGGATATTCGCCGCACGGGCCAGATAAAGGACAAGGAAAACGTTATCGGAAACGAAACGCGGGTAAAGGTTGTCAAGAACAAGGTTGCCCCGCCGTTCCGCACGGTTGACTTTAAAATCATGTACGGCGAGGGAATCAGCCGCATCAGTGAAATTCTGGACATGGGCGTGAAATACGACCTGATTGAAAAGGCCGGCAGTTTCTATTCGTACAACAACGAACGCATGGGCCAGGGCGAGGCGAACGCACGCCAGTGGTTAAAAGACCGCGAGGATGTTCAGCGCGAACTGCTGGACAAAATCATGGCGCGCGCCGGCGGCATAGCAGAGGAAATGACGACCGGGCCAGCCGACGATGACGACGACCTGTCCGCGACGGAATAACGTAAAATTATAAAAGGGGTTGGGTTATGAATTTTTCACGAATGCTTGCCATGTCGGACGTTATATTGAACGGGCATGTGCTTAACTGGTTTTGGCGTGACCGCGTTACCCGCCGCGAGGCGCGCAGCGATGTCATAGCGCGCGTGATACCGCGGTATTTCAAGCGCTATTTGCCGGCGGCGGCCGCAACCCCGGAAACGCGCCCGGTGCATGATGATGCGAATGAAAAGATATTTTCCATATGGCTTCAGGGCGAGGAAAACGCGCCGGATCTGGTAAAGGCGTGTTTTCGCAGCATACGCCGCCACTGCAGCCAGGAACTGGTTGTGCTGGATGAAAAGACGTTGTTTGAATACATCACGCTGCCCGATGTCATAATGGAAAAGCGCAGAAAGGGCATGATAAAAAACGCCCACTTTGCGGATATATGCCGGGTTGAGCTGCTGTACAAATACGGCGGGTTCTGGCTGGATTCAACAGGGTTTGTAACATCGCCCATACCGCAGTGGATTGTGGACCAGGATTTCTTTGTTTATTTGACCGGGGACAAGGTCGGCAGTCCGTACAGCTTTATGCAGAACTGTTTTATCCGCGCACGTAAGGGTGCGTACCTGTTGGCCGCATGGCGGGCGATGATACTGGATTACTGGACCCATGAAAACAGCAGCTTTGATTATTTCATGCACCAGCTGCTGTTCAAGGCGATGGTAACCGGTGATGCGCGCGCAAAGAAATATTTTGCCGAAATGCCGCATGTGGCCCAGGACCCGACACACGCCGTGTGGTGGGATATTGCGGACAAGCCGTTTGATAAGGCGGAATTTGACAGGCATACAGCCGGCGCGTTCTTTCAGAAAACCGCATACAAAAGCCCGTATGCGACAAATCCGGCGCCGGGAACAACGGCGGATGTGATGATAAACAAAATGAACAGGGACTGACAAAACAAAAGGTGACCGCATGCCCGCAATTTCCGTTATTATACCCGTATACAATGTTGAAAAATACTTGCGCAGATGTCTGGACAGTGTTTTGAACCAAACCTTTTCCGACTGGCAGGCGATATGCGTCAATGACGGCAGTCCGGACGGCAGTGCCGCAATTTTGGCGGAATACGCGGCGCGCGATCCGCGCTTTGTTTTGGTGACAAAAGAAAACGGCGGCCTGTCCGATGCCAGAAACGCCGGGTTCCCGCATGCAACAGGCGAATATATACTGTATCTGGACAGCGATGATTTCATCCACCCCCAGACGATGGAGATAACATACAATTTAGCGCGGCGCGACAATTCGGACATTGTTTCATTTACATACGACCGCATATACCGGCCGCAGTTGATGGTGCGGCACAAACTGGGGCTGGATACGGACAGCGTTGTTCCGGGCCGCATGCATAAAAGATACAACGTGTCAAAAATAAAAACGCGCATCACGGACGATGTTTACCAATATGCGACGGAACATGCGCACAATGTGTTTAACCCAAAACGCAAATGGCTGATAAAACACTGCCAGGTATGGAAGAATTTGTACCGCCGCGAATTAATTGCGGACACACCGTTCATAAAGGGGATACTGTTTGAGGATTTTCCGTGGTGGTCGGCCGTAATGTTGAAAAATCCGCGCGTGACGATTACGGCGCTGCCGCTGTATTTCTATGTGCCGAATTTCGGCGGGATAGTTTTGTCCGCGAAACAGCTGCGGATACTGCAGAGCCTGTGCACTGGAATTGAAAGCGCGTACACGCTGTATGCGGCGCGTGCAAACGAATACCAGATGAGCCAGTGGTCGGACAAGTTTTTGTGGCTGTTTATAAAATGGGCGTGGAGAAAGGTGCGCTATCTGGACAATGATGCGGACCGCGCGGTTGCGCGCGAATGCTTCTGCCGGTTAAAGAAGGCGGGCGCGCTGCAGAATCCGCCGACGCGCCGCGCACGACGCATGCGGCACGATATTTATGATTTTATAAAGCAGGGGTGCGCACAGTCATGATATCTGTTGTTGTTCCTGTTTTTAATGTTGAAAAATATCTGCGCAGATGTCTGGACAGCGTTCTGGCCCAGACATACGAAAATTGGGAACTGATATGTGTAAACGACGGCAGCACGGACAGGTCTGCCGCGATTCTTGCGGAATATGCCGCCCGTGACAGGCGAATTCGCGTAATAGCCAAAAACAATGCGGGTGTTTCCGCCGCCAGAAACGACGGATTGGCCGCGGCCCGCGGGAAATTTGTGCTGTTTTTGGACAGTGACGATTTCATTCATCCGCAAACCCTGGAAATAACACGTGAAATTGCACGCAAATCCGGCGCGGATATTGTTTCTTTCAGGCATGACGCGCACATGTACCGGCGAATTCGCGCAGGAATGGGGGTGGGAATCAGGGTGCCGGCCACGGCGCGGGCAAGAAAATATGATGTCGCACGCGTGCGGTATAAATATACGGACAGCCTTATAAGATACGCGACAGAGCGAAATCATGCATTCGGCCGGTGGCGTGTTCGTCATTGCTATCCCGTGATGCATCTGTATTCGCGCGATTTTATCGCCGGTGTGACGTTTGACACAGATATAAAGATAACAGAAGATTTTCCATGGTGGACGCGTGTAATATTTGCGCATCCGCGTACGGCGATAACACGGCTGCCGCTGTATTACTATGTTCCCCATTGGTCCAGTGCGCTTAACAAGGCAGGGGCGACAAAGTTGTATGAAAATGTCGGACTGGCCATTGTGCGGGCGTATTGTGCGGCGCGAACATCCGCCGGGCCGCATGAAATGGCGCGGTGGCAGCGCGAGTTTTTATGGCCGTTCATAATAACGTGCGCACGTGCAATTCGCGGATGCGGCGGCGATATAAACACAAAGGATGCCCGCATGCGCCTGATAGAGATGGAGCGTATGGGATGCTTTGACAATCCGTCCGGATTCAGGGCGTGGAAATATCGGCGCTGGATACGGCGTTTTATACGCATGGGAAAATAAACGGGCACTTATATGCCCGTTTCTTCAAATCTTGGCGGCAGTGTCGTCACCCAGCGCAGCCCCAGCATCGCCGGCTTGTTCCAGTCGTATACAGGGCGCAGCACACGCTGCATCATGCGGGCCGCCCAGACGGGCATGCGGCGGCATCGTGCGCGCGTTATTATGTCTATTGTCCGTGCGCGTTTTTTCAGATGCCGCGCCCATGACGGGTTGCGGTCGCCGATTTTGTTTTTTATCATGTCCAAATCAACACCGCCGAAATGCAGCAGGTACAGGTTTTTATCAATATGAAAATTGCGGCCCTTTACACTGTGAAATCCGCTGCCCCATGTGGCGGGCCGCGCCAGTACGACCGGTTTTGTATAACGCGTGGACAGCAGGGCGTATTTGCGCTGGGCCAAAAAAGGCATAGTTTCGTCCAGCGGGGTCTCCGTCTTTAAATCCATTCCCACGTCCAGCCCCAGGCCCGAAAGCGACGTATGTATTTTTTTTGCGGACAGGTATTCGGCCAGAGTCATGTTCAGCGCGGGGTCAACAATCAAAAATTCGTCGCAGTCGCATCCGATTACAATGTCGTATCCGTCCGCAAACAGTTTTTTCGCCAAATCGGACAGCATTAGTATGCGCGTCTTGTCGCCCTGTTGTACGGCCTGGTCGCGGTGCGGCATTTTTGTTATGTTTGCGCGGCCGCGGCGGCGGGGCAGTTTCTGGTCCAGGCCGTCCAAATAAACATACAGGTTTTCTTCGCCCAACTGTTCACCGTAATAAGAAATCCATCTGTTTAAAAAGAATTCGTCATTGCGCGCCATTGTAATCGCCGCAATGCGTTTAGGGCCGTGTTTCATAGTTTTCCCCTGTATGCCTTGGTTAAGAAATATTTTGTTGCGCGCATCGTTATTTTGAACGGGTTTTTCGTCAAAAGCCAGTTTATGTATTCCGCACCCCACGTGCGCCGCGCGTTTTCCAGTATGGCCGCCCGGACGTCCGCGTCCACGTGGCGCAAAACATAATCTATCTGGCGGCCGAGAGCCCCGTTGTGCCGGCAGAACGCGACCTTTTTCATGAACGGCATTCCGTCGCGGTACAGTTTTTTTACCCGGTTGTACACACCGCGGTTTGCAACCGTATACAGGCATCCCCACGATATGCCGTGCGATGCGGCCAGTTTGGTAAAGCCCTGTTCGTATAGCGCGGTTATGATGCCCTTGCCGGACTGGCGGCGGACGCCCGTTATGAATTCGTCAAACCAGGCGGATAAAAATACGTCGCGACGCATGCCGACAAACCATGACTGTATATGCGGATGTTCCTTGTTCGGGTTGCATACCAGGCCGAATGCGCCGTGGTGCATGCGCTCCATTTTATCAAGTGCGACGCCCAAATCCGTCAAAGGGCCGTATACGGAATCGTTTATCATGTATACGATGTCATAGTTGTTTAAAATTCCATGGTCGCGTGCGAACAGGTATGCCCGTTTATAGGATCCGAAATCATATTCGCCGTGCCGCGCGGCGCGTGCGCTTAATGTATACGGGGCCAGTTTTTTTATGCTGTCGTCCGCGGGGTCGTTGTCCATATGAACTATGACGTCGCCGAATTCGTGCAGTGCGCGCACCATGTACAACAGCGATGCGTCCGCAACGCCGGATTTGTCGTATCCCGCGACCAGAAACAGGCGTTTTGTTTTTTGTGTATTTGATTTTGTTCTCATGCGTTAATGATACAGTGTTTGTTTTTCTTTTGCAAGGCGGCATGTAAAAACGGCGCAGTATGCGCCGTTTCGGATTATTACATTTCCGTGTTTTTACGTGTTTTCTTGCGCGTGTTGCTGTCCAGCTCTTTCTTGCGCAGGCGTATTGTCGCCGGCGTTATTTCAACCAGTTCGTCATCCTGGATATAGGACAGCGCCTCTTCCAGCGTTATTTTGCGCGGCGGGGCCAGAAACAGTTTTTCATCCGCGGTAACACTGCGCATGTTTGTCAATTCCTTGCCCTTTATCGGATTTACCTCCAGATCGTTTTCTTTTGTGTGTTCGCCGATTATCATGCCGGAATAAACCTCTGTCTGGGGGCCGATGAACAGTGTGCCGCGCGGCTGCAGGTTAAACAGCGCGTACGTCGCGGCCGCGCCGTTTTCCATTGACACCAGAACGCCTGGACGATACTGGGTAATCGGGCCGCGGTACGGGCCGTATTCTGAAAACACGCGGTTCATAATACCCGTGCCGCGCGTATCCGTGCGGAATTCCGACAGGTAGCCGATAAGGCCGCGCGACGGGGCCGAAAACACTATGCGTGTCTTGCCGATGCCGGACGGCTTCATTTCCGTGATTGTCGCCTTGCGCTTGGTCATTTTTTCAATGACAACACCTGAAAATTCGTCGTCAACATCAATTACGACGTCTTCTATCGGTTCCAGTTTTTCACCGTTCGGCCCTTCATGCATTACAACGCGCGGACGGCTGACGCTTAATTCAAACCCTTCGCGGCGCATTGTTTCAATTAAAATGCCCAGCTGCAGTTCGCCGCGGCCTGATACCTCAAACGCCTCGTTGTTGGCGCTTTGCGTCACCTTTAGCGCGATGTTTGTTTCCGCCTCTTTGAACAGGCGTTCGCCTATCATGCGCGATGTCAACTTTTTACCGGATTTCCCGGCCAGCGGCGACGTGTTTACAAAGAACGTCATGGTCAGCGTCGGCGGGTCAATCGGCAACGCCGGTATCGGTTCCGTCACATCCGGCGCGCACAGCGTGTCCGCCACGGTCGCCTTTGAAAAACCGGCAACGACCACGATGTCGCCGGCGGACGCCTCGTCCCGGGATACTTTTTCAACGCCGCGGTGTTCTATTATTTTTGTAATTTTTGCGTTTTCTATGAATTCGCCGGACATGGATATGGCCTTGACGGACTGACCCACGCGAACGGTGCCGGATTCTATTTTTCCGGTCAGTATGCGGCCGACGTACGGATCCGCCTCCAGCGTGGTGGCCAGCATGCGGAACGGCGCGTCAATCCGGCAGCGGTCGCCGTTGCAGTCCGGGGCCGGAACATGGTCAACAATTAACTGAAACAGCGGGGTTAAGTCCGTGTGCGGATCGTTTAAGTCGCGTACGGCCCATCCGTCGCGCCCGACGGAATACAGATACGGAAAATCCAGCTGGGCGTCGTTCGCCCCCAGCTTGTCAAACAGGTCAAAGGTTTCTGTCAAAACCTCGTCCGGGCGGGCGTCGGCACGGTCAACCTTGTTAATGCACACAATCGGCCGCAGGCCCAGTTTTAACGCCTTGCTTAACACGAACTTTGTCTGGGGCAGGGGGCCCTCTGCGCTGTCCACCAGCAGAACAACACCGTCAACCATTGACAGGATTCGTTCCACCTCGCCCCCGAAATCCGCGTGGCCCGGGGTGTCAACAATATTGATTTTGTAATCGCGCCATTGTATTGATGTGGGCTTTGCCGATATGGTGATGCCGCGTTCGCGTTCAATGTCGCCGCTGTCCATGACGCGGTCTTCAACCTTTTCATTTTCGCGGAACGTGCCGGATTGTTTCAACATGTTGTCAACCAGTGTTGTCTTGCCGTGGTCAACGTGTGCAATGATTGCAATGTTACGAATTTTCATCAAAACGCCCTTTTTTGTCGCAGACAGGGTATAACAAAAATTCAAAATTTCAAGAAATAAGCGTGATTTTATGATAAAATATGTAAAAAGAACGGGGGAACATACATGAAAAAAACAATTGTTGCCATAATGTGCATGACATGCGGCGGGGCGTTCGCCATGAACGAAACGGCGGATATGCTGCGCCGGTGCGAAGGGGTGAATATAACAAACGCGGACAATTACGTGCTGAAATGCGGGCGGGATGAAAAAATAATGCGGGTAATCCGCGACGGGGCGCCACAGTTTTTTGTGGCGGATAACTGTGGCGATGTGCGCGGATCTTTTCTGGATTCCATCCCAGACAATACGGATTACGTATACGTAAATGTTGTAAAAAACTCGCCCGATACCAGATACGCGGACCAGACATGCTATCGCTTTGTTACGGAAAAGGACGAACGGCGCGACGGTTTTTATGCCGTAGAGGTCTGTGAATACGAACGGGCGGACTATTATCTGTAAAAAACATAAATAACACATGGTTTATAATTAAATATGGAGAGAAAAATGATTGACTATAATGCAACATTAAAGATTTTCTTTAACGAGGTTGTAAAATATTTGGAATCTTTGCGTAAAAAGGCAAAGGATGATGTTTGCGCCAACAGAATTACGGCGGCAATAGACATTGTGGGCCGTATCGCCAAAGACCCGAAAAAGTATTCGTCTTATTCTGTGCGTTGCAAGGACGGGATAGAAAACATGGATGTGGGCGAGGCGTTTATTCCGGCCGGAACGAATGACAACCGTGTGTTTTTGTCTTATTCCGCCGTTGTTAATTCCATGGGTGATTTAAATTCGCCGAATGATTTCCAACGTGCAGAGGCGCAGAAAAAACTGTTGAATGCGATGAAATCCGTGAAATACAGAAATTCAACCAGTGTTTTAAAAGATTTCACATTCCCGTTCAAATCCGCGGAAAGTTTTGCGGTTAAGCGCGAACGTTAACAATAAAAAACGCCCGTGCGGGCGTTTTTTACATTTTGGAATTCAGATATGCAATCGCGTCCATCCCGGCCGTGCATCCCGTGCCGACGGCGGTGGCAATCTGCATCTTTATCCCGGATTCCACGTCGCCTGCAACAAACATTCCCGCCGGCAGTGCGTTTGGCGCCAGGCGGCCCATATTGTCGCGGGCGACGTCTTCTGTTAGATAGTCCGTGTTCGCCTCGTGCCCGATGGCGACGAACAGGCCGTCTGTGACAATTTCCGCGCCGTCCGTTGTTGTGACGACCAGTCTGTCGTCCGCCGTGGCCGCTATCTTTTTCAGGTCCGTGTTGAACAGGCATTCTATGTTTTCACGTTCCGCAACACGGTTGCGAAGAACCGCCTCTGCCCGGGTAAACGCGCCCTTGCGGTAAATGATTTTGACGTTTTTCGCCAAATCGGCCAAATACAGCGCATCGTTTAGCGCACTGTTGCCGCCGCCCAGGACAATAACGTCCTTTTCATGATAAAAGAATCCGTCGCATGTCGCGCAGTACGACACGCCGCGGCCCATTAGTTCGCGCGCCCCTTCTATTTCCAGGCGGCGCGGGGATGCGCCGGTTGCGATTATGACCGTTCGCCCGACATAGCGGCGATCATCGTCGCACAGTACGTTAAATCCGCCATCCGCGTCGCCGGATATTGTCTTGGCGGATTTAAACACAACCTCTGCCCCGAATGTTTCCGCCTGTTTTTTCATAAATTCGGCCAGTTCGGCGCCACTGCCGGCCCATCCGGGATAGTTTTCCAATGTGGCTATGCCGGCCGTCTGGCCGCCCAGGGTGGGGCCGCCCAGAACAATCGTTTTTTTGTTTGCGCGCGCGGCATACAGCGCCGCCGTCAATCCGGCCGGGCCGGAACCTAAGATAATAACGTCGTACATGACAATGTCATTCATGGTCTGTTTCCTTTCGTTTCCATGTTCATATCGGGGCCAGCATAACACACGTCGGGTATATGTGCAAATGCATTTTATAATTGCGAATTGCGGCACGCGATACTATGATGATGCAAAAGAGGAATAATTATGCTGGATATCAGATTTATACGGGAAAATCCGGATGTGGTAAAAAACGCCTGCAGGGTTAAGGGTTTTGACGACGTCGTGGACGACATAATCGCGCTGGATGTGCGCGTGCGTGAATTAAAAACATTGACGCAGACGAAAACGGCGGAAAAGAACAGAATTACGCGTGAAATACCCGCCGCAGCGGACAAGGCGCCGCTGATTGCGGCATCAAAAAAGATAGGCCAGGAAATAGCGGATGAAATGGCGGAGCTGGCGGATAAAGAGGCCGTGCTGACCGATTTGATGCACCGCGTTCCCCAGATTCCGGCGGCAGACGCACCCATTGGCCTTGATGACAGCGACAATGTGGAGGTGCGGCGCGTCGGCGATATTCGCACGTTTGATTTCACGCCCCGCGCCCAGTGGGATTTGCTGGATATGAACGGATGGTGGGCGCCGGAAAAAATCGCCGGCATATGCGGCGCGCGCACATACGCCCTGATGGGTGAGGCGGCCGAGTTACAGCTGGCTATAGAGACATATGTGATACAGAAATTAATATCAAAGGGATTTCGTTTCGTTGAATGCCCGTCAATTACAAAGCCGCAGACCATTTTCAATGCAGGGCATTTTATGGGGGCGGACCTGTCCGTAATGAATGACGATGTGTTCATGCTGGCCGGGACTGACCGGTGCCTGGCCGGGACGGCCGAGATTGTGCTAAACTCTCTGCATTCGGGCGAGGTTTTGAATGAACGCGAACTGCCGATAAAATATGCGGGTTTTTCGCCGTGCTTTCGCAAAGAGGCCGGCGCGGCCGGTCGCGATACGCGCGGCCTGGTGCGGTTTCATCAGTTTAACAAGGTGGAACAGTATGTTTTCTGCACCCCGGACCAGTCCGATGAAATGCATGAACATTTGTTAAACAATCTGTGCGAGATTATGGAGGATTTGGAACTGCCGTATCGTGTGATTGCAAACTGTACCGGCGACATGGGATTTAACAAGGTAAAGATGAATGATGTTGAGGCCTGGATTCCCAGCGAGGGGGTGTACCGCGAACTGGGCAGCTGTTCTTCCGTCGGCCAGTTTCAGGCACGCCGCACAAACACACGTTACCGCGGGGGCGACGGTGCGCTGCATTTTTGCGCGACGCTAAACAACACCGGCATCGCGGTGCCGCGCGCGCTGGTGCCGGTGCTGGAAAACCATCAGAATGCGGACGGCAGTGTAAACATACCAAAAAAACTGCAACCGCTGATGGGCGGGCGTACAAAGATAGGCGGCCGGCATTAAAAATCCCCCGGACGGGGGATTTATTTTTTTGTGAAATGCTTTTTCAGCACTTCGTACGCGGCGGTGATGCGGGTAAATTCCGCGGCGGCGTTTTCCTTGTCCGCGGCGGTGTCCGGATGGTGTTGTTTGGCCAGCGCGCGGTACCGCACACCGCATTCGCGCCATGATGCGTTGTGGGTCAGCCCCAGTGTCTTTAACGCGGACAGAACGGGTCCCGGTGTTTTTGACGGGGCGGGGCGCCGGTCAAACGCGGCCCGGCCCGTTATAAAGTCGTTTATAAATTTTGCATAATCCGCCGCATCCGCGTTTGCGGATTTGGTGTCGCGCAACGGTGCGCCGAATGTTTCGCGTTCCCATTCCGCCTCTATCTCGTCCGGGGTCATGTCGGCGTAAAAGTTCCAGTTCTTGTTATATTCTGCCGCGTGTTCCCGGCAGAAAAACCAGTATTCCTTTAAGTCGCGCGATTTCGGCGCGCGGCATGTTCCGGCGCGCGTGCAGCCGGCATGGTCGCATTTTTTTATCATTGTTCGTTCCCGGTGTGTTTCTGGCCCAGCGGATGGCACGTCTCCACTGTTTCGCGCAGGCGCGCATCCGCCACATGGGTGTATATTTGTGTCGTTGCTATATCCTCGTGTCCCAGCATTGTCTGTATCGCGCGCAGATTGGCCCCGCCCGCCAGCAGGTGCGATGCAAAAGAATGGCGCAGGACGTGCGGCGACACGCGCTGGGGCGATATTCCGGACAGCACCGCGCATTTTTTTAAAATTTTAAAAAATCCGTCGCGTGTTATGTGGCCCGTTTTGCTGCATGTGGGGAAAACGTATTTTGAATCCGTGTCGCCGCGCGCCGCCATCCATCGCGCCAGTGCGGCGGCCGCGCCCGCATGCATCGGCACGATGCGTTCTTTGGCGCCTTTGCCGTGAATCAGCAGACGGTCGCCCAAAATAGCGGACACCGGCAAAGAACACAATTCCGTCACGCGCAGGCCGGACGCGTATACCAGTTCCAGCATTGCGCGCAGGCGCGTCGCGTGCCGCGTGTCGCCGGCGGATGATATTAACAGCTCTATTTCGTCCACCGTCAGCAGCTTTGGCAGGCGGGCCGCGCGCTTTGGCGTTTCCAGTTCCGCGGCCGGGTTTTCCGTGATGATTTTTTCCAGCATTAAAAACTTGTAAAATCCGCGCAGGGTGCTGGCCTTGCGGGCGACGGACGTCGCCTTGTCCGGCAGCGACGCCAGATATTGCGCCAGCGCCGCCGCATCCGCACCCATCAGCCCCGCCGGCAGCGCCGCGTCCGCCGCGCGCAGATCAGACGCGTACGCCGCCAGAGTGTTTGCGGCGCGCCCGCGTTCGGCGGCCATGGCCTCCAAATATCTGTCTATATGGTTCATGGATACAAAACTATTTCCGTTACGTTCTGTGCCGGCGGGAACGATATTAGCATCAGTGCCACAATCGCGATAACAATGGCGGCGATAATGATTCTGTTGCGAATCCGGCTGTTTCTTTTTTTCTTTATAGGCATGAATGTCCCCCGGTTTGTCTGTCGTTGTGTTTTATATTGTGTCAAAACTGGCGATGAATGCGCCGGCCGCCGCTATTATAATTATCGGCGGCGCCACCACCGCCAGCAACGGCGGCAGCGCGCCCGTGGCCCCCAGTGCGCTGAACATGTTCAACAGGAAATACAGTGCAAAGCATGTAATGATGCCCATGCCGAATTTTACGCTGAACGAATAGTTGCGGCGCTGGCGCGTCTGGGAAAACGCCACCCCCAGCGCCGCCATCGCAATCATGGTCAGCGGCAGGAACAGCAGTGTCCAGAACTGAACCAGGTGCCCGCGGACGGGGACGCCGATGTCGCTCATTTTCTCAATAAACCCGGGCAGGTGCCAGAATGAAATCTGATCCGGCTGCAGATACCTGTCCAAAACGTTTTTTGGGTTTAACAGGCTGGGGCTGTGCCACGGTTTTTCCCGCATGCGGCCCGTGTCGTCCCATACGCGCGCGCGCGGCGTGTCCAGGCCGTCGTCTGACAGTGTTATTTCGTCCGCCGATACGCGCTGTGTTATTTTAAAGTTTGAATTTTGCACGTACAGCGATGCATTCTCAAACACCAGGGCGTCTTTTGACACGTGCATTTCCGTCGCCTTCATCGTGATGAATCCGGCGGGCGACGCCTCGCGCAGCCAGATGGCACTGTCAACC
Source organism: uncultured Alphaproteobacteria bacterium (assembly GCA_949878575.1). Classification (GTDB taxonomy): domain Bacteria; phylum Pseudomonadota; class Alphaproteobacteria; order Rs-D84; family Rs-D84; genus Enterousia. Next base: position 104,702 of record CATLAX010000001.1, read on the forward strand.
AGTTTCAACTGGGACGCGGACAGGTTCCGCGTGCTTAGGTTTACAGAGTACGGGTTTACAACGGTTGTTGCAAGCACGCCTATTATCGCCGCGCCCAGCAGCAAAGGGCGCGCCGCCTGGTACGGGGACAGACCCGCGCTGGATACAATTATGCTTTCCGTGGATTTTGTAAGGTTATAGGATGCCAGCAGTGTTCCCATAAACACTGCCATCGGCAGAAACAGCGGAACGTATTCCAACAGGCGCATCCACGCATCTGCCAGCGTTGCCGCCGCCGTCGGGTTCGCCGGCAGACGCTCAACAAACGTCACGGCCAAAATGATGCCGCACACCACCAGCATTACCAGGCCCACGCCGGAGAAAAATCGGCGCATTAAAAATCTGTTTAAAATAGTGAACCTAAACATGAATTTAAGTATATATCCTATAATTGATAATTGCAAAATTAAAATTAATGCTTATAATTCCGGTAAAAATAACAGGAAAGCGACATGGAAAAGAAACCGATTTCACGCGCGGGGTTTGACGCGCTGATAAAAGAATTAAAAGATTTGAAAGAGGTGCAGCGGCCGGAAATTCTGAAAACAGTCCAGTGGGCGCGCAGTCTGGGTGATTTGTCTGAAAACGCGGATTACAGCGCGGCCAAGGAAAAACAGCGCCAGATTGACAAGCGGATACAGTTTATAGAGGGCGTTATCGGAAACGCCGATGTTATTGACATAGACAGCCTGACCGGAAACCGCGTCGTGTTCGGCGCCAAGGTGGTTGCGGAAGACGATGACGGAAACAGGATGCAATGCCGCATATTGTCGGATATAGAATCCGACGGGCGCGCCGTCATATCTTGTACGTCGCCGGTTGGGCGGGCATTAATCGGCCGGTGTGTCGGCGACACGTGCGTGGTGCGCCTGCCGGGCGGTGAAAAGGAATACGAGATACTGTCCGTAACGTTTAAGGATTAAGCCGCGATGCCTGTTCGCGTTCTGCCGGAATTTTTAATAAATCAAATCGCCGCCGGCGAGGTGGTGGAACGTCCCGCGTCCGTGGTAAAGGAACTGGTTGAAAACGCGCTGGACGCGGGTGCGGATGAAATTGTGGTGGATGTCACAGACGGCGGCCGCACGATGATTTGTGTGACTGACAACGGCGCCGGGATGACGCGCGATGATTTGCAGACGGCGATAACGCGGCATGCTACGTCAAAGCTGCCGGATGACGATTTGCTGAATATAAACTTTATGGGTTTCCGGGGCGAGGCGCTGCCGTCAATCGCGTCCGTGTCAGACATGACGATTGACACGTGCCGCGCGGGTGATGAAAACGGGTGGCAGATTGACGCCACAACCGGGCAAGTGCGGCCCAGTGCGTGGGATGCCGGCACGCGGGTGCGCGTGATGAACCTGTTTGGAAAAACGCCGGCGCGGTTAAAGTTTCTGCGGGCCGACCGTGCGGAAATGGCCGGCGTGCTGGAGGTTGTAAAGCGTCTGGCAATGGCGCGGCCCGATGTGGGGTTCACGCTGAACGACAAATGGCGGTTTCCCCGCAATCAGGATTTAGAGGCGCGCATTGCGGACGTTATGGGCGGCGATGTGCGCGGCGCGATGCTGCGTGTTGACGCGGTCAGCGTCACGGATGCGTCAATGCGGCTGACCGGGTTTATATCGCGGCCGACACTGCGCCGCGCGTCCGGTATTGACCAGTTTTTGTTTGTAAACGGCCGCCCGGTAAAGGACAAGGTTTTGGTCGGCGCGCTGCGCGCCGCATACATGGATGTAATGCATGCGCGGGAATTTCCGTTGTGCGCGCTGCATTTAACGCTGAATCCGCGCAATGTTGATGTAAACGTTTCGCCCGCCAAGACAGAGGTGCATTTTTTAGAACCCGCACATGTGCGCGCGTTTATTATAAAGACACTGCGCACGCGTCTGGCGGAAACAATGAACGCGGCGGCCGCGGCGGCCCCGTGTGATGTGCCGGCCGCGCCTGTTCAACAGATGCTGCGGCCGCGTACGGATTTTGGATTGCGCCCGGCGGTGCCGCCGTCCATGATGCGCGTGTGTTCACCGGCGGCGCGTGATGCGGGCGGCGGGATGTTTGCCGCGTTTGACGCGCCGCGCGATGTTGCATCCGGCGGCCCTGCGCCCGTCCGGGCGGCGGATGTGCCGGCCGGCGACATTTTTGACGAGCTGCCGCTGGGGCGGGCCATAGGCCAGTTTGGAAACAAATACATAATCGCGGCACGCGGGGACGATTTGATAATTGTTGACCAGCATGCGGCGCATGAACGGATAACATACGAACGCCTGCGCACGCATGCGGTAAAGGTGCAGCCGCTGCTGACCCCGATTGTTGTGACACTGCGGCCGGAAGATGTCGCCGCCGTGACAGAGGTTGCGGACGAGCTGCGCGCATGCGGGCTGCATCTGGATGAATTCGGCGTGGATGCGGTTGCAATATCCGCGCGCCCGGCGGACTGGGATTTGGACTGGGCGGCGGCGCTGCACGCCATCGCGGACGAGGTGCGCGTGCGCGGCACGTCGGTTCAACTGCACGAAAGGCTGCATTTAAAGCTGGCCAACTTTGCGTGCCATCACAGCGTGCGCGCCGGACAAAGGCTGAATATTGACAGTATGAACGCGCTGCTGCGCGATATAGAGCGCGTGCCGCGCGCCGCCCAGTGCAATCACGGACGCCCTGTTTACAAAGTGATTCCGATGCACGAAATTGACGGTTGGTTTGAGCGAGCCTGATTTTAACTATTTCCTTTACACCAGCGCCTTTTTTTTCTATTCTGATGCCATAAAAGATAAGGAGATTTCAAATGGAAGCTGAAAATATTGCCGTTGTAAACGACGCCGTCGCCGCCACGCCTAAAAACGACATGTGGTTTACGCTGGGCTATCTGGTGGTTGTTTTTGCAATCATATACCTGTTTATTGTCCGTCCGAACAAGCGGCGCATGGCGGAATACAAGAAAATGCTGGATTCCATAAAGGTGGGAAACCGCATAATGGCCGCAGGCATTTACGGCACGGTTAAAAAAGTGGGGGAGAAAACGCTGGAGGTGGAAATCGCCAAGGGCGTCGTGATAGAGGTCAGTAAAAACGCCGTGGCAAGTGTTGAATAGTTTCATGTGATAAAAACATAAGGGTATTGGAATGTTTAAAAAGCTGGCAATAATATTTGTTGCGGTGTTCTGTGTTTTGTTGGCGGTGCCGACGATGGCGCCCGGGACTGCGAAATATTTTCCGTCGTGGGTGCGGCCGATTCCGCTGGGGCTGGATTTAAAGGGCGGCGCCCAGCTGCTGCTGGAGGTGGACACCCAGACCATGATGCGGGAAAAATCAGCGCAGCTGTACGAGGATGTGCGTGCGGCACTGATTGACCGCGACAAGGGCGTGGTGCGTTTTTCAAATCTGCGCAATTCCGACGGGGTGGTGTCTTTTGTCGTGCGTGACGAGCAAGACGTGTCGCGTGCAAAGGGCCGGTTGAAAAGCGCGCTGGGGTCGTCTGTTGACATAGATTCAGACGGGCGGACAATAACGCTGTCGTATTCGGACAAGCAAAAACAGGAAATGGTTGCCGATGCGTTGACGCGCAGCATAGAGATTGTGCGCCGTCGTATTGACGCGCTGGGCACCAAGGAACCGTCAATTCAGACACAGGGCGGAAAATACATTTTGATTCAGTTGCCCGGTGTTGACAATCCGGAACATATAAAAGAGCTTATCGGCCAGACTGCAAAAATGACGTTCCATCTGGTTAACGAAAACATTCCGGCAGAGCAGGTGGCCGCCGGCCGCGCGCCCGCGGGTACGGAATTCCTGCCGTTGATGGACGCGCCGGGACAGATGGTGCCGGTATACACCAGGGTTGAGGTTTCCGGTGAATCCTTAAAGGATTCCCAGGCGGATTTTGACCAGAACAACATGCCGGTGGTTTCAACCGTGTTTGATGCGACCGGTGCGCGGCGTTTTGCAAAGTTAACGACGGAACACGTCGGTGAACGCTTTGCGATTGTTTTGGACGGCAAGGTTTTGTCCGCGCCTGTTATCCGTGAACCGATTCCGGGCGGACGCGGCCAGATTTCCGGCGGATTCACTCTGCAGGGGGCAAAGGATTTGGCCGTTCTGTTGCGCAGCGGTGCGCTGCCCGCACCGTTGTCGGTGATAGAGGAAAGAACGGTCGGCGCGGGACTGGGGGCGGATACCATCGCCCAGGGTAAAATCGGATCCGCGGTCGGCGTGTTGCTGGTTCTTATATTCATGATATTCTTTTACCGCGGTTTCGGACTGATTGCGGACATAGTGCTGCTGGTCAATTTGGCGATGATAATCGGAATATCCGCCCTGTTCGGGGCGACGCTGACCCTGCCGGGTATTGCCGGTATCGTTTTGACGCTGGGGATGGCGGTGGATGCAAACATTCTGCCGTTTGAACGAATCCGCGACGAGGTGCGCGCCGGTGTGCCAACCCTGCGTGCGGTGGATGTCGGATTCCATCGTTCAATGAAAACCGTGCTGGACGGAAATCTGACCAACCTTATCTGCAGTCTGATACTGTTCCAGTTCGGGGCGGGACCGATCCGCGGATTTGCCGTGACGCTGTCAATCGGTGTTATTACGACGCTGTTTACATGCCTGGCGTTAAGCAAGGTCATGATTGACTGGTACATGAACGGCAAGAACAAGAAAATCGGCTATATAAAATAATGCGGTAAAAGAGGTTATTGTTATGAAACTGCACTTTATGAAATATCGCAAGCTGTCTTACTGGATTTCCGGAATCCTGGTTGCGATTTCTATCTTCTCGCTGGCGACGCGCGGCCTTAATTATGGCATTGACTTTGCCGGCGGCATTTCAATGGAGGTGACGCCCGTCGCCGCGGATTATACCATAGACAAGATGCGCTCAGACCTGTCCGCGTTTAAACCGGAACTGCAGTCCGTGGATGGCGGGTCTGTTTTGCTGCGTGTCGGTCTGCCAAAGGGGGCGACAGATGCAGAGCAGAACGCGCGCGTGCGTGAAATAAAGGACATTCTGGGCGACAAGGTTCAGTATTCACAGGTGCAAATCGTCGGCCCAAAAATTGGCGGCGAACTGGTGCGCGGCGGAATTCTGGCGATTCTGGTGTCGTTCGTTTTGATGAGTGTTTATATCTGGATTCGCTATCGCGGGGGATATGCGGTGGGGTCTTTTGTGTCGCTGGTGCTGGACTTTATTCTGATGTTCGGATTCTTTTCCGTCGCGGGGCTGGAATTCAACCAGACGTCAATCGCGGTTATTTTGATGGGTATAGGATATTCCATAAACGACAAGGTTGTTAATTACGACCGTATTGACGAGAATATTAAAAAATATCACAAAATGCCCATGGACGATCTGATTGACCTGTCCATAAACGAGATGATGCATCGTACAATCATGACCAGCTTGTCCACAATTCTGGCAATGGTGGGGTTGTACTTCTTTGGCGGTTTAATGCTGCAGGATTTTGCAGTGGCAATGACGTTTGCAATCGTTATGGGCACCGCGACCAGCATATACATATCAAATGTGATTTTGTATCACTTTAACCTGCGCGAGACGAAGTATTGATACGTATTTGGAACCGCGCGCCGCGTACAATGGGGGGAATGGCCGTATGAGATTTGTTGCACTGTGTTTGTTGGCATGGGCGCTGGGCGCGGGGGCGGCGCGCGCGGAAAGTCTGTTTTTTGAAGACGAACCTGTTCAGCAGGGGTTGAACGTCGCCGATGTGTCGGCGACGTTTGCCGATATTTACAGCAAGCTGGACGGTGTAAAGTGGGGCGGAAAAAATGTCAATGTCGCCATAGAAAGTCTGGAAAAAATAAACAGCGACGCACACATCGCCGCAACGGATGAACGCATCGTCCTGGTGTGGCGGGACAGCATTATTGCAAATTATCCGCGGCCCGCGGCCCGCGACTGGCAGGGATTCGGCGAAATTACGACGGCACTGGTCTTGAAAATGCGCGAACGCGATACGGCGCTGCGCCGCCAGGGGGCCGGCGAACTGTACCAGACGGTTGTTGGTGCATTGATGCGCGGGGTGGATGAACACGGCCGGTATATATATTCTCGCCGGGCCGAGGTGACAGAGGACGGCCGGCTGCTGACCAGTGCGGGAATCACCGGGGCGCGCGACGAGCGCGGCAATTTTCGCGTAACCGGTGTTTACAAGGGGTCCGGCGCGGATATTGCGGGTGTCGGCGCCGATGATTTGATTTCTGAAATCAACGGCCGGCGGGTGTCGGATTTGTCGGATGCGGAACTGGACGCCGTAATGTCCGGATTTAATTCCGGCACGGTAAAGTTAACGCTGCTGACGCCGGCGGGTACGCGGCGCGTTGTTTTGCGTCGTGCGACGGTTGTCATGGCGGATGCCGATGTCGTCCATCGCAGCGCGCCGGGTGCAAAGGGTGGAATTTTGGAAATAATTGTACATCGTGCAACGGACGGTGCGGCGGCAATCGCGAACGAGGCGCTGGCCAAATATAATGATGTGGACGGCATTGTTTTGGATTTGCGTGCGGCCGATGGCGATGACGAGCGTGCGGCGGCAAAGCTGGCCGGATTGTTTGTCGGCGCGGTTCCTGTAATGAGAATTGTTGAAACCGCCCGCGACGAGGTGGAGGTTGTTCCCGGCGGCGCGGCCGTTACATCCGCGCCGGTGGTTGTTTTAATCTCGGATCAGACGCGCGGCACGGCAGAGGCCATTGCCGCCGCGCTGTACGAACAGGACCGCGGCGTCCTGGTCGGCACGCCCACAGGCGGGGCCGCGCGTATTGCGACGCGCATAGATTTGGATAACGGCGGCGCGCTGGAACTGCTGAACAAATCCGTCAAAACCGGGGCGGGGCGCATGATTGACGGCCGCGGCGTGTTTCCGATTGTGTGCCTGTCAAACATACGTTCCGCATCCCAGCAAAACGCGTTCTTTTTGAATGTTTTAAACGGGGATTTTCACGCGTCCGATTTTAATGAAAAAACGGATGTTCCAGCGGATGATGTCCGCCGCGGTTGTCCGGTTATTACCAGCGGCGACGACGAGGATGCAATCGGCGCGGCTGTGGCGGCAAAAATTTTGACCGACAGAAAGGTTTACAACCGCCTGATGGATAAATAATTGTTAGACAGGGACTTGAAAAAATGTTTTTAAAAGACAATAAAATGTTGTGGTGGCGTCTGGCGCTGGGGGCGGCGGTTGCATTGGTTCTGGTTTTGATGGGAATATTTTGGTTTGATGCGCCGGTGCTGATGTTCATGCGCGATTTTGACTGTCGTTTTTGGAGAATTTTAAGCGCTGTTTTTGATGATAAAATATGGTGCGGGGCCTTTGCGCTGGCAATAATTGTTTTATATGTGAAAAAGTCACTAAAATCAGATTTTAAGTGCACTGTTTGTAGAAATGGTGTCAATTTGCGTGCGTTTTTTTGTGATTTTTGGCAAAAAACAAAGAACAGTAATGTGTTTTTTATATTTTGCTCCATCTTTGCCACGGGCGTTGTTGTTGAATTGTTGAAAGTGTTTCTGGGGCGGTCGCGTCCGATATTGTATGAGGCGTTAGAGTTTTCCGGATTCTTTCCGCCGTCTGTGGACTGGGTGTTTAATTCCATGCCGTCTGGGCATACGGCCATATCGTTTGCCGCACTGGTTATGATTGGGATGCTGGCGCCGCGTTTCCGCACGGCTACGTGGACACTGGCCGTACTGATAGGCGTCGCGCGCGTTTGTGTCGGCGACCACTGGCCCAGCGACGTAATTTTAGGCGCTTTTATAGGAATGGCGATGGCCGATTTGACAAAGTGGGCGCTGGCCCGGATGTCTTTGTGCCGGCAATAAAGCGATATTGTTTATAAATTCTATGTTTCGGATTGTTTTTGTGATATAGTTCAGAATATGGGTACAAAATCTAAATTTTTGCCGGACAGTGTTTCGGGGGCCTTGAAAACACTTGCATTTCGTGCGTGTGGCGGCGTGATATTGGTGGCGGGCGTGATATTGGCGGCGGGGCTGTTGTTTCATGACCCGTATCTGGATGGTTTTGCCGCCGCCGGAACAATGGGGCGCCAGGGGCTGATTGGAAACATTGTTGGTTTTGTCCGTTATGCAATCGGTTTTATTCCCGCGATGTTTGTTTTTTTATGCATGGCGCGGCGCGGGCTGGTAATGATGACCGGCATGCGTGATGAAAACGCGCCGGAATATAATTTTATGCGCGCGTTTATCGCCGTATGCGCGGGGGCGGCCGGCATGGGAATGCTGGCGCCGGGGGCGACGTTCGGCGGACTGGCCGGGGCGGTGGCCGCGGCGGATATGACGTCGCTTGTCGGTGCGTGGACCGTGTTGGCGGGCGTGCTGGCCATGGCGGTGTTTGTTTGGATGGGCGCGCGCGTGCTGCATATAAAATGGGTGCATGTCCGCGCCGTTGCGGTGCGTTTATGGCGCGCGCTTCGCTGGGTTCTGTCCGTGTTCCATTTAACGCGTCCGGCGGGCGCAAACGCTGCTGATACAGCGCCGGCGGAAGATGCGGAATATGATGCGGATACAGATGCGGATGATGATGAGACGGCGGCGGATTCCGCGCAGGCCCCGCGTGCCGGGCGCCGTCGCGCCGTATCCGGCCGCGCAATCGCCGCGCCGCGCCGCGCGCGAAAATCCGGGGAATATCAGCTGCCGCCGCCGGAATTGTTGGAGGCGTCCAATTTCGGCAAGAATGTCGTGACACCAGAATTGAAACAAAACGCAAAGGCTATGGAGGTGCATTTTGCCGAATACGGCGTGCGCGGCCGCGTAACGGGAATTCGGCCCGGGCCTATTGTGACACTGTATGAATTTCTGCCCGACAGCGGTACGCGGATGAACGATGTTGCGGGTACGGTCAAAGACATGACGCGCGCGATGGCGACGGAAAACATTCGCATAGCGCATATCCCCGGAACGCAGTACATAGGCGTTGAAATGGTTAACCTAAACCGCCAGACCGTACGGTACCGGTCGCTGGTGGCGAATTCAATATTTGTTAATTCAAAATACAAGATACCGCTGGCGCTGGGGGTGGATATTGGCGGAAATCCGATGTATTATGATTTGGCGAAAATGCCGCATATGCTGATTGCTGGGCGCACCGGATCCGGAAAATCCGTTTTTGTTCAATCCATTATCACATCCATTGTGTATCATTTTACGCCGGACAAGTGCAAGTTAATGATTATTGACCCAAAGGGGGTTGATTTCGGGTTCTGGGATGATATTCCGCATTTGATTACGCCTATTGTAAAACTGGATCCGGCGGCGGCGGTAAACGCATTAAAATGGGCTGTTCGCGAAATGGAGGAACGTTACAAGCAGTTGCAGTTGTTAAATGCTCGCAACATAGAAAGCTATAACGAGGCGGTGGCCGCCAAGCGCAATGCGGGCGAAAAATTAACGCGCCAGGTTGCTGTCGGCACGGACGAAGAAACGGGAGAGCTGCTGTTTGAGACGCAGGAAATAGATTTGTCGGACATGCCGTACATCGTGATTATTATTGACGAGGTTGCCGATTTGATGAGTCTGGCCCGCAAAGAGGTGGAGGCTTGTGTTCAGCGCATTGCGCAGAAGGCGCGCGCCGCCGGAATACATTTGGTAATGGCGACACAGCGCCCGGATGCGACGACCATTACCGGTGTCATAAAGGCGAATTTCCCGACACGCATTTCTTTCCAGGCGCGCAGTGCGATTGATTCTCGCACCACCCTGGGCGAGGGCGGGGCGGAAAACCTGCTGGCGATGGGCGACATGCTGTTTAGCGAGGCGGGACGCGTTCCCGTGCGCATACACGGCGCGTTTATATCGGATGACGAAATGAACTCAATCGGTGATTTCCTGCGCGCCCAGGGTACGCCGGAATATGCGGCCGGCGTTACCGATGGTGATGACGCGGGCGCCACGGATGCGTCGGCGCCTGCGGCCGCGCCCGCAAAAGGAGACAAGGACGGCGATCTTTACGCACAGGCGAAAGAGTGCGTGCTGCGTGACAAAAAACCGACGATTTCCTATATTCAGCGAAGGCTGCAAATCGGGTACAACAAGGCGGCCGGATTTATGGAGCGGATGGAGCAGGAGGGGATTGTCAGTGCGCCGGACGTTAACAACAAGCGGCATATTTTGTAACACAAACACCGGCGTTTGCCGGTGTTTTTTATGCTTTTTTAATATCTGCATTTATGATATAATTTCCCCAAAAGGAGAAAAGTACAGATGAAAAAACAGATGTCTTTGTTTATTTGGGCCGCGGCCGTATTCGGCATGGCGCCGGTATGGGCCGCGACAAACGCCGGCATGCGCGCCGCGTCCAGCGCCGATTTGACGGGCGCGCCGGCGGTTCGCGCGCGCCCCGCGGTAAATTATGAAAAATATGAAACCCGCACGACAACGCGCACATACGACATGCAGGACCGCGGTGATTTGTATTACACCCAACCGGCCAGCCGCAGCGCCATGTACAAGGAATATGACAATTCCAACCGACTGGCGGGCTCGTCCGTTAGAAACACGACGACGCGCAACGTCCGCACAACACGCGCGGAAACCGTGCGCCGGGAACTAAAGCGCAAGTATTATCTGGCGCATCCGTTCTTTCAACCGCTGAAGGGAAAGTTTGGTTCCGTTACGGACATTGCATATGACATGAATTCTTATGACATGACGTTAACGCCGCTGGAAAACATGAGCATTTCCGATACGCGCGCAAAATGGGACATGAAGGCGTTTTCTGTAAAGGAAGACTTCAGCTACGGTATCACGGACCGTCTGGCGGTGCTGGCCATGGTGAAGTACGACAAGACAAAGTACAAGTTTGACTGGTCAACCGCGCCTGATGACAAGATGGACGACGACGGTTTTAACCTGTTCGGCCTGGGGGCACAGTGGCGCTTTGTTGACAACGACAAATGGATTGGCACGCTGTCGGGATATTTTCAGCACCAAAAGGATATTGCAAACAACTATATCCTGGATCTGAAGGGCGGGTATAAGATTTCGCGTTCCACCATATACGGCCTGGCCCGCGGATGGTATGTTGATTTTGACGGCAACTCTTATGGCAACGGTATAGAGGGCACAACCGCAGAGGGCAACAAGGCCGCCATATTCATCGCATACGACACCGATGTTGACGATGTGTTTTATATAGAAGGCGGTATCGGCGTGTTTAGTGTTCTGGATGAAGACTGGACATTGAACCTGGAGGCTGTGTTCGGCGACTATGACTGGCACAACCAGGCGTCCATCAAGGGTGCAATCGGCTGGCAGCCGAACGACTGGGTGGCGTTAAACCTGTATGCCAAGACCGCGTTTTACGACAGTGCCGATGATAAAAAACTGGGCTACTGGTCTTATGGCGCCACGGCCGAGGACGGTTCGTTTATAAACAGCTGGGTAAAGCACGGCGAGGCTAAATTGTCCGATTACAAGGAAACGACAATCGGCCTGCAGGCGATATTCCAGTTTTAATTGAATCACAAGTGCACGATGTGCCGGGATTCCCGGCGTGTCGTGCGTTTGTGTGTCATAATGTTTTAGCGATGGGGGTACGCGGTGTTTAAAAGGTTCTTTGTTGCGGCGGTGTTTGTTGCGGCCGGTATTGTGTCGGCGCATGCCGGGGATATGGAGCATGATACATCTGATCCGGTTTACATGTTGCAGACGGAAGAGATTTTGTCCGTTTCAAACGTTGCATATTATGACAGTATCCTGCGCATAGGCCAGGCGCTGTCGTACGGGATAAACGACAGACTGTCGGCCGGAATGAGCGTTCATTATCAAAACGACTTTGACGGGTCAGAGGACGGTTTTTCCAGTTTTGATTTGGGCGGCGTGTACCGTTTGGCGCGCGCCGAGGACAACAGTGCGCAGATTGTTTCCGATGTGCTGTTCGGGTTTAAGTTTGGCGGTTCGTCGCATGTTCGCACACCGTGGTTTGCCGATTCCACATATTACGCGGGGCTGCGTTTCGGCCGCAGATTTGCGGGCGTGACACTGGCCGGTACGGTCAAGTCCAGCTGGATTTTTGACGACGACCGCGGAATGTCTTATATTGATTTTATACCCGAGGCTTATTTTAGACTGCGCGGGGCGTGGCGTTTCGGCATCGGCGCCGATTTGCGCAAGGCCACAAATCCCGATTACGACCAGGAATGGTTGAATGCAAAAATATTGCGCCAGTACGGCCGCACGCAGTACATAGTTCATACGGATTATGAATTTGAAGAAGACGAGTTGCAGGTGGGCGCAAAACTTAACATACTGTTTTAATGGTTTAGAGCAGGACCCGCGAATGCGGGCCTTGTTTTTATTTTTTTGGCTTTTTTGGCGGGGGGCTATGTGATATAATAAACGCAAGAGAATGAGAAAATTATTAGCGTGCATTTTTGCGGTATTTGTTTTTGCACCCGTCCGTGATGCCGGTGCGGCGGCCATTTCACGTGCTGTGCCGTCCGCGTCTGACACATCCGCCGCCGCATCCGCGCGCGAAGGCGGCACATCGCGTGGCGCGTATGCGTCGTCCGGTACGACTGCGTCGCGCGGAACCGTTGCCGCGCGCGCGCCCGCCACGTCGGCGGCTGATAATGCCACCGTGCGCACGCGCGATGTTTCGCGTGGCTCGGGCGAGGATGCCGCCGCCACGCCGTCGCGCGGGATGAGCGCGCGCAGCGCCGCCGCCGCGGACATGACGGCGCGCGACAAACTGGATGCGGCGGTTCATACCGTCGGGCGTAATGCGCGCGTGACCGCGGCCGGCGTTAACAACGACCCCGCGGTGCGCCGGTCGGGGGTGTCGCTGCGCCCCAGCACGGCCGAGGTTGGCGGCCGCGCCAAAATTGCCGGAACAAATATGCAGACGGGATCAAATGTCGGGGATTCCGTGCGCGCGCTGCAGTCGCGTGCGGCAACAACGACCCAGCGTGAAACAATTACAGAGGCAAAGGAACGTCTGGAACAGACGGCGGAGCTTAACAAGTCATGCCAGGAACAGTACAACGACTGCATGGACCAGTTCTGTGCGGTGATTGATTCCAATCAGAAACGCTGCAGTTGCAGTGCGAACCTGTCGCGTTATACAAAGGTTGAAACGGCCGTCAAAGACGCCAACACCCAGTTAAACGACGTGGCGCAGCGGATACGTTATGTCGGTCTGTCGGCGGATGAGATTCGCGCCATCATGTCCGCAACAGAGGCGGAAGAGGCCCTGTCTGGTGCGCGCGACACGACGGAAACACGCAACATGCTGGAAGATATAGAGGCGTTGATAAAGAACCCCAGCAGCACCAACAGCGCCGGCAGTGACGGTTTTTCCACACTGGATATAAATCTTGATTTTTCTGATTCAACCGATTTGTTTAATCTGGACTTTTTAAACAACAATTCCGGCAACCTGTCAAATCTGCGCGGAACCGATTTGTACAATGCGGCGAAAAAAAGATGCAACAGCATTTTAACCCAGTGCAAGGATGCCGGTGCGACATCCGCGCAGATTACCGCAAACTATGACCTGGCGATTGACAAGGACTGCATCGCGTACGAGCAGGGGTTGAACAAGATGAATGAAACGCTGGTGTCAAACGTGCGCAGTGCGAATTTAATGCTGCAAAAGGCGCGTCTGGCCGTGCTGCAGAACAAGAATGAATATGACGCAAAGGGATGTATCGCGGCGCTGGACAACTGCATGACGGACGAGATGGTCTGCGGCGAGGGCTATGAAAAATGTCTGGATCCGACAAAGCGATATATAGATGAAAACGGCAAGGTTGTTCTGGGCGAGGATATCACGGACATACGCGATTTCATGGAGAATTACGACAACTCCAAAATAGATGTCCCATTTTTAACAAGCGCCGCCAAAAAGACCGTAGGAGTTGAAGCGTGTAAAAAAGATGTTGATGGCAACGGCCGCACCGATGACAGTGGAAATCCCATACCTAATGGTGATGGGGCGTGCGCGGTAAAATATCTGTTGCAGAAAATCGGGACGGGCGTGCGCACAACGGACGGCGGGCTGTGCCGCGCCGTGTTGGACAAGTGCCAGCGTTACACGTATGATTCAAACAGCAATTACAAGCCGTACAACGACATTGTTTTAAATTATATCCAACGCGCCATGGTTAATATAAAGGCCGGCCAGGAAAAGGTCATATCCGAATATGCGTCCAGCTGCATGCTGGATGTGGCGGCCTGTTACAACCAGCAGGTAACACAAATCAGCGCCTGGACCCAGGCGGCCGGCGCGTCCGGAATAAAGAATGTCATGAGCGGCGCGTGCCGCAATGTGGCACTGACCTGTGGGTATGCACTGTACGACGGCAAAAAATGCAAGATGGAAATTAATGGCCAAGAGACGACAAATGAGGAGGCTTGTTATATAGAGGAAGTGTCAAAAATATTCTATCAGGGAATGCTGTGTCCGGAAAATTCAACATATGTTTCCGTATCGCGTTCGGAGCTTATTGATATTGTTAATGTTAAGGATACATGTGATGGCGGTCAGGGGCGCGCTTCCTTGCCCTCCATAGGTGGTGGTTCCATTTCGGTGTGCAAGCCGGCGGAGAATTGGACGGCTGGCACTCTTGCTGAGTTAAGACCCGGATTTAACTCGTGGATTATTTTTGATAATACGCAAGTTATTACACCTCAGGTTGTAATGGATACGTATGTGAATGAATTGTGCGCATGTAAGTCCGGATATGAGGTGTGGAACAGCAGTTGTGTCATTAAATGCGCGTCCGGCACAACGCGCAACAAGACAACGGGCGTCTGTGAAAAAAAGAATTAAAAAGCTATGAATAAAAAAACCGATGAAAATCGTTTTTTTTATTATGCAGTGATTTTTGCAATGAATTCGTTATGCGCGGCCAGTTCTTCCGGGCGGGGCGGAAAAGAGCGGTGCGGAAAATTGCCGCCGATTTTCGGATGCGCCAGAAAGGCCTGATGCTGGGTGGCGATGATTTCCGTTATGTCCGGCGCGGGCGCGGTGTTTTCCAGTTCCAGATACACCTTTGCCAGAATTTCAGAGTCAATTAAGGCGCCGTGTGCGTCCGCGCGCGCCGTTAGCGATATTCCGTACCATTTGGCCAGCGCGTCCAGGGTATAGCTTTTTGGGCCGAACACCCGGTTGCGCGCCAGGACAAGCGAGTCTATCTGTTGTGTGCGCGGAATCTGGGGCAGGCCCAGTTTGGACAGTTCGTAATTCATAAACGGAAAGTCAAAGTCCGCGCCGTTGTGCGCGACAACCGGGGAATCCGCGATGAATTCCAAAAACGCCGGCGCCACCGCGGCCATTTTTGGCTTGTCTTCCAAAAACGCGTTTGAAATTTTATGAACCATGTATGAATCCGGCGGAATGATTTTTCCATCGGGGTTTATGTATTCGTGAAAAGTTTTGTCCGTGATAACGCCGTCTATTATTTCCACGGCACCGATTTCAATGCACCGGTCGCCGCGCATGTATTCCAGGCCGGTCGTTTCAATGTCAAAACAAATAACACGCTTCATTTCCATTTCTCTTTGATAACAAAACTTTGTGTATTATAATGCGATGGTGAATTTAATGCTAGAAAATCTTAACGACGCACAGCGCGCCGCCGTCACCACGACAGAGGGGCCGCTGCTGGTGCTGTCCGGGGCGGGAACGGGCAAGACGCGGGTGCTGACCACGCGGGTTGCGTATATTTTGCAATCCGGTCTGGCCATGCCGTGGCAGGTCTTGGCGCTGACCTTTACCAACAAGGCCGCGAACGAGATGAAGGCACGTATCGCCGCATTTGCAGAAAGCGGCGGCGTCGCGTCGCGCGACCTGTGGTGCGGAACGTTCCATTCCATTGCGCTGCGTATACTGCGGGCGAATGCAGATGCCGCGGGCCTGCGCCGTGATTTTATCGTGTACGGCGACGACGATCAAAAGGCGGTTGTGAAAAATGTTCTGGCCGCGATGGGAATGTCCACAAAAACGCCGGCGGAATATGTGGAACGCTTTTCGGCCGTCAAAGACCGGGGACTGGCCGCGGCCGGCTGCGACGACAAGATTTTTCTGGCGTACAATGAGGAGCTGGCCCGTCTGGGGGCGGTGGATTTCGGTGACATTATTTTAAAGGTTCTGCAACTGTTTGACGCGCGGCCCGATATTTTGCAGCGGTATCAAAATCAGTTCAAATATATTCTGGTGGACGAGTTTCAGGATACAAATCATGCCCAGATGGAATTTCTGGAAATGCTGACGCGCGGGGCGGCGGCGCCGAACATATGCTGTGTCGGTGATGACGACCAGTCCATTTATTCGTGGCGCGGTGCGGAAATTCGCCACATTTTAAATTTTGACAAAACATTTGCCGGCGCGGGCGTTATACGCCTGGAAACAAATTACCGCAGCACGCCGAATATTTTGGGGGCGGCAAATTCGCTGATACGGCATAACCGCGGGAGACTTGGCAAAGATTTGCGCAGTGCGGACGATGCCGCGGCCGGCGAACCGGTATATGTTTTAACCGTCCCTGGCGACTGGGACGAGGCGCGTGTTGTTGCCGATGCGATTGTTCGTGACGGCGAGGCGGACTATGGGGCGTTCGCGGTGCTGATAAGGGCCGGGGCCCTGTCGCGGCTGTTTGAAGAGGAATTTGCGCGCCGCGGTATCCCGTACCGTTTGATAGGCGCGACAAAGTTTTACGACCGCACGGAAATCCGTGACGCGATTGCGTATATCCGCTTAATGGTGTACCGGTTTGACGATGTTTCTTTTCAGCGCATAATCGGCAGGCCGCGGCGCGGGTTTGGCGGGGCGGCGCTGGACAAAATGCGCGCATGCGGCGGGGACCTGATGTCGGGGCTGATAAACGCGCAATTTACCGTGAAACAGCGCGCGGCCGCTGATGACTTCTTAAACGCGTTTGATTTTGACTGGGCCGCAATGCCCCCGGCCGAGGCGGCGCAGACATTGTTGGAACGCGCAGGTTACCTAAAAATGTGGCGCGAATCCAAGGATACGGATGCCCCTGACCGGCTGGACAATCTGCGCGAGCTGTTTACGAACGTTATCGCAAAGTACGACACGCTGGCGGATTTTCTGGAACAGGCCGCGTTAATGATGACCGATGACGACGCCGATGCGGCGGCAATGGGGGCCGCCGTCAGCATAATGACAATTCATGCCGCCAAAGGGCTGGAATTTGACACGGTGTTTCTGCCCGCCTGGGAAGAGGGGATATTCCCCAACGACAAAACGGTGGAGGAGGGCGCACTGGAAGAAGAGCGCAGGCTGGCCTATGTCGCGATTACGCGCGCGCGGCGCCGGGCGGTTATAATAAACGCAATGTCGCGGCGTTTGTTCGGCGAACAGAAATATAATTCCCCCAGCCGGTTTATTGACGAGATGGACGAGCGCTATCTGGATTTTCAGGGCGGGGCCCCGCGCGGCGCGCGAATGTCGGAAAACCGGATTCCAACATCTTATGGGGTGCGGCGTCGGCAGTCGCGCGCAGTGGCGCGGGAAAGTGCGGTCGGGCGTCTGGTCGCGCATGTTGAAATGGGCCGCGGTGTCGTGATAGAGGATGCGGGCGAAATTTTAACCGTTGCATTTAAAGAGCGCGGAATAAAAAAGGTCGCACGGCAGTATTTGTCGTTTGAATCTTAAAACGATTATTTCTTTTTTGACTGGCGGTATGCGCGCCAGTATTTTTGACCCTGTTTGTAGGCGTTTTGGGTAAGGCGCGTTATGTCCTTGCCCAGCTGTTGGCCGATGGAATCGTCAACACTGCCGCCGATGTCGCCGGCAATGTCTTTTAGTTTGTTCGCCAAATATCCCACCAACAGCACCACGAGCAGGGTGATTACAAAATCCTGGTTGTCAAGCGACGGCACGGACGCGGCCAGGTTCGCGTCTATCACGCCGGATAGCAGCGCCGTGCACAGCGCAATCACCATCGCAAGCGATACAAAGAAAATGGCGGCGTTTATAAAGCGGCCTATCTGTGATGACAGCGACGCCGGTTTGAACAGCGACAGAAAACCGTTAAAGACCGTTCCGGCGATGCCCTTGTACGATGTCTTGCCGACGGTTTCCGCAATCGCCGTAAACGGGAGCAAAAATATTGTCAAAAACAAATCCGCAATCACGCCCATCGCCATCAGCGCGAATTTCCACAGATTTATTAAAGACACGACTATGAACACGGCGCCGACGAAAAACGTAAATGCGCTGGACCCGATGCCGGCCAGCATCCATTTCCATCCGGCCGCAATGGACGTATAGAAAAATCCGGACATCCGTGTCGGCAGACACATTAAATCCGCGGCCGCCGCGGCGTCAATGGCGGCGTTGCCGGATATGTTGGCGGCCGCGTATTCACGGATTGCGCCGCATGTATCCGGCAGCGTCGCGCCAGCGACGGATGTGACGGCGTTTAGTATCAAATCGGCCATATACGTGCCGACTGTTATAATCGGCCCCATTATCCACATGAAAATTTTTGCCGGGCCGGCGTTGATAATAATCAGCCATACCGTAATCATAAAGCCCTTCTTTACGATGTTTTCCACGGACTTTTTCACGTCCAGGGTGCCGGTAATCATCTGGTATGCTTCAAATCCCGTCCAGAATGTGAACGCGATAAGTATAAATATTGTTATAAACCGTATCAGCGACATGTCCAGAACATGCCCGATAAGAGCCATGCCGTTTATAAAGGCCAGCCCAACCTTTGCCTCTATCGGAACATAATCCGCGACCTGTTGGTTTTGAAAACCGGATTGAAAGAAATCCATGTCCTGGGACAGGGTAGATGTAAAAACCTCTCGGTTGTGGTCTGTCGCCCATCGGCCGTAATCGCCGACATCGCCGCCGGCCGCACCGGGCAGGTTGTCCGCGGCAATCGCGCCGGGGATAATCAGCGCGATACCAAAAAGGCATATGATAATTTTTGAAAAAATTCTGCGAATACTCATTTTTATCATGCCTTTTTGCCGGCCGCCTTTGCTATGGCGTCAAATATCTGGGTTGGGGCGGACCAAATCTTTTTGCCAAGCGCCTTGGTCCATGCGCCGAAATCAAACTGTTCGCCAAACGGTTTGACCAGAATCTGGTCTATGCGCGGCGAGACCACGTAATAATACAGCAGGAACAGGCCTATCATTAACATTATAAAATCCCAGCCGTCGTCCATAAAGTCAAAGGCGCCTGGATATTTTTGCTCAACCTGGGCGCGGCGTTGGACAAAGCATTCCTTGAATTTGTCGCCGTCAACCTCGCCATCGGTCAGCGACACGCGTTCACAGTCTGAAAACACTTTCATGACGGACAGTGTCTGCATGTCCGGATTTTCCGGCGCGACCCCCGGCATCGGCGGCATTATGGAGTTATAACCGTCGGCCGGCCCGGGAAAGTACGCGTCGGCGGCGTACGACACGGTTGCGTACAGTATTAAAACCTTTAATGTTATCGCGATGGTTTGAACCGCGGCTTCCACTATTTTGTTAATGGCGTTGCCGGTCAGCCTTGACGCCATGGACCACGTCTTTTCAAACGCGGACGCGGCCAGCAGAAACGGTAAGAATATTATTATGAATATCAGCTTGAACACAACGGACAGGACCTTGAAGAACAGGTCAAATCCTATGATTAAAAATATTATTACCAGGCTTAATCCCGCAATCCATGTGAACAGGCCGCCACCCATGCCCAGCCATGCATAGTTCATTAACGCAAAACCGCCCGCGGCGCCCGCCAGCATGACACTGTTCAAATTTCCGATTACGCACATAAACGGCCCCATCACCGGATTTAGCACGTCGCCCGCGTCATCCGCCGCCGCCCGCAGTGCATCGCACTGTGATGCGCCGACTGTTCCCGTCGCCGCCATTGACAGTTCGGCGCCGGTGTACATTATCGGTGTGATTGTAATGTTTGCAACCGTTTTCAGCGCGGACGTGCCGCCCATGCCGATTGCGCCGATTAATACGCCGACGAACATTATCCGCGCGCCCTGGCGCCAGATTTTGTCAAACCATGACTTGAATTCCAGTTTCTTTTCCGCGCCGTCCAGTTTGGCCGTCTGCTGGGCCGCGGAAAACAGATGACGAATTGTTTCTATGAATATAAAGACGCCGAATCCCACGGCCAGCAGTATCCACAGGCCGTTTACGACCAGTTCCCAGAACATTTCCGTCGCCCGGCCGATAACCCCGAACAGCTCTGATACGTATCCGCACATAAAGCATCCCGGCGCGTCGCCGATATTGCCGTCTGCACCGATTGCGGACATGAAATTGTCCATGCTGGTATACGTCAGGGCGTCGCCCCCAATTGACGACGACAGGTACCATATGCCGATGCCCAGTGCAATCGCACCCATTATTAAACGAACGGCAATCATAATCAGTGTGGACTTCATTTCTTATCGCCGCCCTTTATTATTGTTGCGCCAACCTTTTTTGCGGTGTCCGCCACCAGCGACGTCAGACGCATCGCATCGTTGGCCAGCTGTTCGCTAAGCGCGGTTTCCGAATCAACATCAAACGCGCCAAGCACCATTTTTGTTACCTGCGGAATCTGGGAATATATGTAGTTTAGCACATACACCAGGACTATTGCACTGGCCAGTGTTATCTGGGCAAGGTTGTCTTCGCTTAAATCCGCGGCAAAAACCTCGCCGTTGTTAATGAGCGTCATTAGTTCCGCGGACGACGTGCCGGATGCGGAAAAGAATTTTGCGATTATCACCATTATGACGGTATATGTCAAAACCGCCGCCGCCAGGCCGATTATGGCGTTTATTACCTTTTTAAGCTGTTTTGTGCCGATGTTCTTGCCGATGCCCGCCAGCCATTGCGGCGCATCCGCGCCCTTGAACGCGACCAGCGTTAAAGACAGCGGGAAAAAGAAAGCAAAAAACGTCATTGCAACTATCACATCGGCAAAGTAAAAGCAGAACCGGACAAACAGTTTGAAAAAGCCGTAAACAAGGTATATGCCGCACAACAGTATTAGTATGTGTTTTATCAGGTCGCCGATGCTGAACAGCGCCTGCCATGAAAACGCATTGTCTATGACAGCGATGCCCAGTTTTATATACGACTGGAACTGTGTGATGGTAGTCTTCATCACCATTATGATTTTATCGCGCAAGTGGGGACGGTAAAATCCGTCGTCCGACATCTGCATGGGCTGGTACGTGACCTGTTCGTTGACTGTCTGCGCGTCCGTCTGCAATACGTTCTGGGTGTATATGGCGGTTATTTCCGCAACCGGTTCAAACGTGATTGTCGTTATAAAGCGCGGCAGCATCACGCCCAGCCCCAGCAGGGAAAACGCGACCAGTGAATTTATTAGGACAGGCTTTATTGACTTCTGATAAAACGGGTCTGTAACGCCGCCGCGGATATTTTTCCATACCGCGTTTATGGTATAAAATGCAAACAGCACGCAGAACAAAATCGCACAGAATACAACGAATTTGTTGTACACCGCCGCGGCAGATGTTGATACCACCTGAAACAGGCGGTCAAAAACCGGACAGCCCCAGCACTGCACGCTATTGTCTATCAAAGGGTTCATCATGCCGTTCATTTCTTTGCAAACCACTTTGCCACTTTTTTACCGAACGTGCCGGCCTTTGCCATTTTGCCGGTCCAGTCCTTGGTGTTTTTCCATGTCTTTTTGGCGTCGCCTGTTACATTCCTGTACAAGGTGTCTTTGGCCGGGGCGTACATTTTCAAGCGTTCGCGTGTCAAATCAAATATCCGCAGCATCAGATAAAATGTCAGTATCGCCGACATCCACATAACTGAATGTTCGCCGAATCCGGCGCCGTTGTTCGCAACCTGGGGAACATTGGATGCGGCCGAACCACCGGCGGCAACCACAAAAACTGAGCTGTTCCAGTTAAACAGCGCGCGGACAACCGCAACGTTTATTGTTAAAATAAACGCGCATGCAATCATTGTTATAACCAGAGTCTGCAGAGCCTTTGTTATTCCGGAAAACGCCGGCCATACGTCAAACCAGAGATCCGGATTTTTAGGCTTTGCAACCCATGTCAAAACCTGAAACGGATACAGTATCAGCGCCATGCCCAAATCAAATATCGCCTGAATAATAAGAAGGGCCATGAACAGGTTGCATCCGACGAACGTTGTCACCAGCAATATGCCGGATATTAGGTTCATGAAATCCTGGCCCCCGTGCGGAATCAGCGTAATAAGACCGCGCAGGCCCTGGTGTATGAAGTCAAAGCCGCGTTTTATCATCTGGTTGTTTACATTGCTGATGTCGGCGACGGGCTGGGTTAAAAAATTGCAGCTGCGTTCGGAAATCCATCCCTGGGCGACAATGTCCGGCGGGCATTCAACGGGCGCCGCTGACGCCGCGGCGACGCCGCCCGCATTTATTCCATCCGTGATGGCGTGTGTATAGATGGCCCCGAATTCCAAAAACGGATTGACCAGCCATTCCGTTACGTATACCGGCTTTATCTGCAGCAATATCGCCGCCGCTATTATGGCGCGCAGGCCCGGCTTCAACATGTTCTGGGCGATTGTCATGCCGTCCGCCTTGCCGGCGGCCATTTCGCCCCCGCCGGAGAATCCAAAGAACGATACCCATTTCGCCGGAAAGTACATCTTTACCAGATACAGGCTCATTGATATTGCCAGAAAACCCCATATCAATATATATATGATACCGTCGCCGTTGCCGACAAAAAATTCGTACCCGCCGGTTGCAACCGTCATGAACGCATCCAGTACCAGCGGTACAAACGGCGCCAGGTTAAAGCTGTCCACGATGCCCCATGCGGCGTGCGCGGATGCGGGTGCAAACATTAATACAGCGGCCGCGACAACCGGTAAGATTTTCAACAATTTTTTCATGCGCATATATTTATTGTTTTCAATTATATCATATTTGGTGCAAAATGTGATATAGTTAAAGTAATGAGCGGCCTAAAAAAATTTTGGATTGTGTTTTTATCGTTTCTGCCACTGTCGGCCGGGGCTGTGGCGCCGCTGGTGGTGGGGGGAATCGCGGGGGCGGTGTCAATCGTCGGGTTTTCCATATACCGTTCCATGTCGCCGGTGAACATGGCGGACGCGTTGGCCTTCTTTTCCAGTTGCTGGTCATGCCAGATGTTCGGCGACGTGATGGCGTCAATGTCCGTTCTGCTGCCAAAGGCGTATCATGCAATAGGGCTGGTCGTGATACCGTTTGCGGCGGGGCTTTCCGGGGTGTGGATTGCGTGGAAGCTGTTTTCGGGACTGTTGAACGCAAAGGTGGAGCAGCCGTGGTCTGTTACCGGCGATTTCGGGGTGCATATGTTAAAGCTGGCGGTGGTGTGCGTTGCGCTGGCCGCGCCGCTGCCACGAATGATAAGTGATATTGTTATTCAGCCCGTATTTACCGTTGGCCTGTCTATAAATCACGTGGCGGCAGACATGGCCGGGGAAAACAAGTTTAACGAATGCGTTGTCGCAACAGCGGTCGCGGACCCTGTTACGGTTGATTCGCGCGCGGCCGCGTCCGGCGCGTTTTCGCCGATGCTGCGCCATAATCTGGCGTGCGAGGTTGGAAATGTCCATCAGATAACCGGACTTGGCATGACGGTCGGGTGGACCATGATGAACATGGCGTTTAATTCCGATTACATGCATACGATAATGTGGGGGCTGCCGATATTTCCGAACATTCCCATGTTTTTCTTTGGGCTGATGATAATAGTTCTCTTCTTTTTTGCCCTGTTGCCGATACCCATATATTTTCTGGAGATTTTTATAAAGCTGTCAATGGATTTGATAATGCTGCCGCTGATGGCGCTAAGCTGGCTGTTTTCCGGGTGGAAAATTTTTCCGAACGGCGGCCGGTCAATAAAGGACATGATAAACGACGTTGTTCAGGGAACGGTCGGAATCGCTTTAACCGGTGTGTTTTTAACGTTTTCCGTAATGTTTCTTAACGCGTTGTTCGGCAACTGGGGCGGGGCGTCGCGGTTAAAGGCGGCGCTGGATGCGAACGATTCGCATTTGCTGATTGACGGACTGATGATGCGCAACGACAGTCTGATAACAATAATATTAATGGGAATATTTATAGCCATGTTTATGACGATGATTCCCGCGCTGGTCAAGACTTTGTTCAATGTCCAGATATCCGACAAGTTCTATCAGGATACGAAGAAGAACCTAAACACCATGTGGAAAAATATTAAAAAATGGAACAAGGTGTTAAAAAAATAAAAAATCAAGTCCTTTATTTAACCGGGGGGGCTTTTTTGTATATTCCGAATCTGATATAATTCATAGCAATGAAGACGTTTCCGATTCTTTACTGGCCGCGCGAAACAAAGGGTGATAACGAATATCACCTGGCGCGCAGGGTTATCAGTGCCGCGACCGGCGTTATGCCGCAGCTGGCGGGCGGTCAGATGGATTTGGCCCGTATATTTGCGCAGAACCCCGATGCATCCGTATATTATCCGGTGTTTTGCGAATCCACCGGATGGTGGGGGGAGCTGCTGGGGGGGGATGCCGCAGTGACAGACAAGGTGATTATTTCCCCGGAATGCCAGCTGATGGTGATAGAGGCGCGCGCCCCGCGCGCACGCCGCGGCGCGACGCAGTTGCTGGCGGCGGAGATATATCCGGCCAGCGGCTTTTTCAAAAAAATGAATTCCAACATCGCCACGGTCTCCGATATGCTGGCAACGGACACGGGAACGATTCTGGCGTTGTTTGCGGGACGCAACCCGGCGCCTTTTATCAGCGTTTTGGAATCCACGGGGAATTCATACCTGGGGTGCATCGGACGATATTAGGGATTGCTTAATATCGCTTGATTTTTGGAAAAATCCTTGTATAATCTGCACGCTAAAAACTATAAAAGGGTATTGCTATGAAAAAAGGTATTCATCCCGAGTATCATGAAATTAACGTCACGATGACAGACGGGAAAACTGTAAAAATGTATTCTTCGGTTAAAAAGGACCTGATTTTGTCCACGGACAATTTGAACCATTCCGCCTGGACCGGCCAGCGCAGCAATGCCGGCGACAAGGGTCAGCGCGCCAGCCAGTTCAAAAGCAAGTTTGCAGGATTTAAGTTTTAATAAATTTACAACAAGCGGGGGCGGGGGCCGCGCATTATGGATTTGCTGCTAAAAGGTTCCATTGAATTAAACAAGATGTTCGCCGCGCTGCAACGCACGGCGGACGGTTTGCGCCGTGATTTCGGCGAGGTGGAACAGTTGCAGCAGTCTTTGCGCGGCGCGCGTGACTTTGTGGCAAAAGCGTCCGCCCGGAGAGAGGAAAGTGTTTTGTCCGATTTGTTGCTGGTGCGGCCGGCGGCGGGGTTGCTGACCCCGAATGTCAGTCGTGCGGGCGACGGTCGTGATGAATTTGTACTGGCGATTTCCGGGGCGGCAAATTTTGTACGCGGCAATCCCCGTTTCGCAATATCACTGGCGCTGCGTTCAAATGATGAAACAAGGATTGCGCTGGTCTATTCACCGATTGACGAAAGATTATATTATGCGGAGGCCGACCGCGGTGCATACGCGTTTTCCGCATTTCATTCCGCAAAGCTAAAGGTTTCTAATTTATCTGATCCGGCTGATTTGACAATAGCGTACAACACGTCCGATATACGTGCGCCGCGGTGCGCAAATCCGCGTCGTACGGGGTGTCCGGCGATGGATTTGGCGTGGGTTGCGGCCGGAAAATTTGATGCGTTTGTGTCAGACGCGCTGGATTGGGCGGAAATTGCGGCCGGCGACTTAATTGTACGCGAGGCCGGCGGAAAAATATCCATGGGCGCCGATCTGGTTGCCACAAACGGCAAGGTTGAATTGTAAAACAATTTAAAGCAAAGATAAAAAATCCCCGGGGAACCGGGGATTTTTACATGATTTTTATGTATAGTGATTGTTTGAAGTTTTGGCGGGCGGCGTCGTTTTTTGTTGAGAAGGCGCAATGCACGGCGCCGCCCCGCATGAAAAAGACCACCGTAATAAATTATGGCGGTCGGGGTGTTTACAAAGCATAACGTGGTGCCCCTGCCGGTCTTTGGCCAAAGCCTGTTTTATAACCAACAGCACCCCGACCGTACTGTCAGAGTGTAACGGTGCAAAATTGCAACCGTATACGGATTTCAGTCTGATGCAACTTGCACCGTTCGTTATGGGCTTGTAAAGGCCCCGAACCTAAATTCCCATTCAGATTCACTTATTATTATATAATGCGCCCCTGTTATTTACAAGAATATATTCTTTTTCGGCCCATGCGCCTATTTTTTGCGAAAGCCGTCCCAGTATTCCAGACGCTTTTTTATCTCGCGCTCAAAACCGCGTTCAACGGGATGGTAAAACCTTTGCCGCGGCATGTCCTCCGGAAAACAGTTTTGACCACTGCATCCCGTCGCCGTGTCCGGATCGTATACATATCCCGCGCCGTATCCCATGTTTTTCATCATTTTTGTAGGCGCGTTTAATATAACCTTGGGCGGGGGCAGGCTGCCACTGTCACGGGCGGCGGCATAGGCCGCCTTTTGCGCTTTGTAATTTGCAACGCTTTTGGGTGCGGTGCCCAAATATATTATTAATTCCGTTATGGCCAGATCGCCCTCAGGACTGCCCATGCGTTCATACAGCTGCCATGCGTTCAGCGCCATCTGCATTGCGTTCGGATCGGCCAGACCCACGTCTTCCATTGCAAAACGCGCCAGGCGCCGCAGCAGGTACATCGGATCCTGGCCGGATGTTAACATGCGCGCCGCCCAGTACAGCGCGGCATCCGTATCGGATGCGCGCAAAGATTTGTGAACGGCCGATATTAAATTGTAATGTTCGTCGCCGCTTTTGTCAGACAGCGGTGCGCGTTTCTGGACGGTGCTGTCCAGTTCCTCAGGCGAAAGTTCCGTGTCAAATCCGGCGGCCGCCAGGTATTCAACCGTGTTTAACAAAAATCGCGCGTCACCGTCCGCCATTTCCGCCAGGTGCAGTGCCGCCGCCGCGGTCAAGGGCAGTTTTTTGCTTAAAAATTCTTCGGCCCGGCGTATCAGCGTCATTAAGTCTTCTGTTCCCAGCGCCGTCAAAACACCGACGTGACACCGTGACAGCAGCGCGTTGTTCAAATTAAAACTGGGATTTTCGGTCGTTGCGCCAATGAATACAACCGTGCCGTCTTCCAGGTATGGCAGCAAAGTATCCTGCTGGGTCTTGTTAAAGCGGTGAATTTCATCAATGAACAGCAACGTGCCGCGGCCGATGTCGCGTGTCATTCGCGCGGCCTCCATCGCTTTCTTTATATCTGCCGTGCCGGAAAACACCGCGGACATCGGTACAAAATCCATGTCAACAGACGCGGCCAGCGCCCGCGCGATTGTTGTTTTCCCGCATCCGGGCGGCCCCCATAATATCAGGTTGGACAGTTTGCCCGCATCAACCATGCGGCGCACCAGACCCGTCGGCCCCAGTAATGCATGCTGGCCCAGCACATCGTCAATGGTGCGCGGGCGCATTAAATCGGCAAGCGGTCGGGTGTCTTTTGGCATTTTATTTTCGTTTTACTTTTATTTTATTTGTCACCATGAATATGGTATAATGAATCAGGCAAATAAACAAGGATTATGTAACGTGAATACAGGCGAAAAATTTGCAGACAATGATATTGCTGTTGCAATTTTGGCGGCGGCAATAATCGGTGCGCGGCCCGATACGGCGCCAGATGCTGCGGTGGCGCAGGCGCGCAGAGCCTTGGCACCGCACGGGGCCCGTGCGATTGGTGACGATAAAATCGCCGCATCCGTGCGCCGGGACAAGATTCAGTGTCTTGAGGACGGTTCGTGGCATACGATGCTGCGCCGGTATATAGCGCGGCGGTACAACATGACGCCGGCGCAATATCGTGCGAAATGGGGTCTGCCGGATGATTATCCGTTCGTGGCGCCGGATTATGCAAAAAAACGCTCGCGGATTGCGAAAAATTCCGGGCTGGGACGAAAATAGAAAGGACCAAGAAATGGGGGAAAAGTTCAGGCGGGCCGTCAACGCACCGCATCAGGCGTTCGGACGCGCACGAAAAAAAATAACCGCCATGAAGCCAAAGACAAAGCGTGGCAAGGTGGCGCGCGCAACCGGAATTACGATGACCGGCGTGTTTCAGTTTCTGCTGTGGGCGATAAAGTACGCCGCGTTGGACAATTCGGCGCTGCTGGCGGGGGAACGCGCACTGCGCAATATGAAGGTTGGAAAAAACAAAAACGGTGAAAATAAAAAGTTTCCGGACATGGTTAAAAAATATCCGAACCTGTCCGTGCATGTTATTTCGTATTTGATGTTCGCCGTGACGGTCGGCGGGGTGCGGGCCTGTCACGATATGGTTGGCGATAAAGACTCTGGCCCGGCGGTTCCGCGGACAGAGTTTGCGCAGAACACGGGTGACGCACAGAAGGCAAGACCCGGGACATACGGGGCGTACCTAAACAGAATGCAGGCGATAACGCCGTTGCTGATTGCGGATTTAATCGCCAAAGAAGGCGTGCATACAGACGAGCGCGGCATGCACACCCCGTATCTGGATTCAAAAGGCGTCCCCACAATCGGATTCGGTTCAACCGTTTTAAGCGACGGCAGCAAGGTTACAATGGACACGCCGCCGATTACGACGCAACAGGCCTATGACCTGGCCAAATGGCATTTGGAGCGCGGGGAGACTTTTTTTGTCATGTACTGTTATGACGCGGCCTTTGACAAGGTTGACGTTAGCAGCACCGGCGAGGCGTTCGCAATGGCGTCAATAATTTACAATTCTTATAACAAGCTGATAGAGGATCCGGATGACAAAAACTGCAGGACAAGATTTGAAGAACTGCGACGGCTGTATGCGGCAGACGGCCTGAATGTTACGGACGGCATGGTGCGGGGACTGTTTAAAAAATATCCCGTCACGTCGCCGCGCAGTTTCGGAAAACAATGGCTGGGCGGGGCAAAGCCGAGCGTGCTGGCGGACAGTCTGGGCAACTTTTTGGCCGGCGGGCGCGGAATGTACTGGCGCCGCTGGCTGGAGGCTGGGCTGATTACGGGCGACATAACGCCTGATATGATGCTGCGTTGTCCCGCAAACGGAATGTATGAGTTTTTTAAGGTAATGGGACAGAAAAGGGGGGCCTTTTTCACAGGGGACGGCCGGAATATTCATATAAACAAAAAGACGTACGGGGAATTTAAAAAATGGCTGCAAAACCCTGTTAATGAAAAGGGTGAAAAATTGAAGTGGAAAAGGGTGCGCGATGTTTTGCCGACGGCCATCCGCGGCCAGTGCGACAGGGGCTGGTGCGCTTTGGGCGAAAATAAAAAGACGGCGGCCGCGTTTGCAAAATCTGCAAAAAAGGTTAGAAACAATGCACATAGCGCTGATTTTGATGTAAGCGGTTTTGTCTTTGACGAACACACAATGGCCTGATACGGCAGAGGGTTTTTATATGAAGGTTTTTGTAAATTATGATGATGCGCGCTGGGAAAAATACGATATAGACTTTCAGCGTATTGCCGCGGCCGCCGGACCCGATCGCGCGGACGCTGAGGTTTCAATCACACTGGCCGACGACGATACCCTGCATGCGTTGAACCGGCAGTATCGCGCAATAGACCGGCCGACAA
The DNA here is from genome assembly GCA_949878575.1 of uncultured Alphaproteobacteria bacterium. Classification (GTDB taxonomy): domain Bacteria; phylum Pseudomonadota; class Alphaproteobacteria; order Rs-D84; family Rs-D84; genus Enterousia. The sequence continues at coordinate 134,394 of CATLAX010000001.1, forward strand.
ACGTATTGTCATTTGAACTGGGCGACGACATGCTGTTGGGCGACATATACATATCGCTGGATACTGTCCGTCGCGAGGCGGCGGCCGCCGGCATATCCGTGGAAGAACACGCCGCGCATATGGTAGTGCATGGAATGCTGCATCTGCAGGGATACGACCACATAAAGGATGATGAGGCGGCAAAGATGGAGGCCAAAGAGGTTGCGGTACTAAAAAAGCTGGGGATAAAAAATCCGTATGAAGACGAATCCGCGGCCGCCGCGCCGAAACGCGGTTGGTGGCGGCGCGCATTGATTTTGGCGGCGCTGGGGGCGACGGCGGCCCTGGGCTTTGCGCCGACGCATTTTTGGTGGGCGACACTGGGCGCCGTCGGCGCGGCGTACTGGATTTTGACGTGCGCCCCGCGCGTCGGATTTTGGCGCGCATATCTGCGGGCGATGCCGTTTGGCGCGGCGTACGGGCTGGCCATGTTTTGGTGGGCACTAAGTTCAATATATGTTGTGCCGGAATTGGCGCGTCAATTTGCGGTGTGGACGGTGCCGGGGGCGCTGGGGCTGGCGGGGGCGGGGGCGCTGGTGTTTGCCATGCCGTTCGCCGCCGCGAACCTATTCCGCCGCGCGGCCGCGCGGCCGTTTGCCTTTGCCGCCGTCACCGCCGCGGTGCTGTGGGCGCGTGAATGGATGTTTACGGGGTTCCCGTGGAACCCGCCGGCAAATGTTGTGATTAATTTTCCGTTTCTTGCAAATTCAATGGCTTTGTTCGGGGCGCTGGGGCTGACGTTTGTTGTTGCGGGACTGGTCGCGGCCAGTGTTGAAATAATCCGCGATAAAAAATGCGCTATGTGCAGGATTTCCTGGCTTGCGTTCGTTTTTTTGTTGTGTGCCGGCATCGCGTATGGACGGCATAATGTTCATGTGGCGGCGTCCATGCCGGTGGCGGAAGGCCCCCTGATACGCGTGGTTCAGCCCGCAACGTCACAGGATCAAAAGATGTCCTATTCGCGCGAAGACGCCGTTGCGCAGGCCGAACGCAATGTGCGGAATCTGCTGGCGCTGGGGCGGGGCGGGGACGACGCGCGTCCGGATTTAATTGTTTATCCGGAAACGACTTACCCGTTTGTGGTTACGGACGACGACATGCCTTTTTCAAAGATTTTGGAAACGGATGTCGTAATGGGGGCGACGTCGTATCGCGACGGGCGCCTTTACAACTCTATGATTGTTGCGGACATGGACGGGCGCGTTTCGCATTTGTACAGCAAGGCGCATCTGGTGCCGTTTGGCGAATATTCGCCGCTGGGGCTGATGCCGTCGCCGGCCAATCTGGCAAAGGGGCGCGGACCGGAAATTATAAGCTTTCCGGGGACGGATGGTTTTTCTTTTGCCCCCGCGATATGTTACGAGATTATATTTTCCGATTCCCTGGTGCCGGCGGGCGCGGATGCGGACGTAATAATAAACATAACAAACGACACGTGGTTTGGGCGCACGCCCGGAACGTACCAGCATCTGGACATGGTGCGCCGGTATGCGATTGAATCGGGTCTGCCGGTGGTGCGGGCGAACTATTCCGGCATCAGTGCGTTTGTGGCATCAGACGGCGCGGTTGTGTCGCGGATTCCAATCGGCCAGACCGGTGTATTGGACGGTCGCGCGCACGGTGCGCACATGACGCCGTACAGGGCGATGGGGCGTGACGCGTGGATGCTGATAATACTGGTGTTTGCGATTGTAGGCGCTGTTGCGGTATCACGTGGCAGGGAATGATAAAATCATATAAAAAAGCCGGCAAAGGCCGGCTTTTTTATATCTTGTTTTGCAGAATCCATACGCGCAGTGCGGACGACAGTGTTCGCGCGCCGCGTGCGGCGTCAATTTCACCGATTATGGCCGCAACCGGACGGTTCTGTTTTGCCGCGATGGCGTGCAGGGCGGACATGAATTCCGCCTCAAGCGAAACGCTGGTACGGTGGCCGGACAAAGATACGGATATTTTCTTCATTTTTATATTTTCCCCGCCGCCAGGCAATCCGTCATGGCGTGGTATGCGTCGTTGTATTTCCGCAGCGGCCGCAGGTTCAGATTGTCAAGCATGAAAAATGTGCCGAATGCGTCAAATGCAAAAAAGAACAGATCGTTGCGGGCAAATATTGTTTTTCCGCGCAACGGCGCTATGTGCATCATTTCGCGGTTTATGTCAATAATCCCCGGTATGGGAAACAGGGCGCCGCGTTTTATTTCCGTCGGTCCGAATATGTATCCGGCCCCGCGCGATATGCCGCCGGTCGCCCCGTACAGCTCTATCATTGCGGCCGGCAGCATCGCCGCCCGCATGCTTTGCAGCAACGTGTTCGCCGTTGCAATATCGCGGGCCGCGGCAATTGGCGCCATGAAGGCGCCGCGTGCGCGCATGGAAGATAAAAATTCATCACGTGTCATATGTGTCGCCCCCGTTATTCCATGCCGCGGCCGGCCACTATCTGGGCCGCAATCTGGGACAGGCGGTCTTCGGTTGCGTTGCCGCCGTCGCCGCCGCCCGCGGTATGCGCGGATATATAAATTTTCTTTGCCGGATTCGGCAGCCATATTGTTTCGTTCCCCGACTGGCCCAGAATAAAACGGTCCATGTTTTGGGAGTTTGGAAAAGTGGTGCACATGAACATGTTTTCCGGAATTATTTTCCCGCCCCATGCCATGGGAATGCGCATGCGGATGGATGTGTTTGCCGGCATTGCACGGCCCGTTATCAAATTCATAAAGTCATCCTGGGACAGGGACATCATCGCCAGTTCCTCAACCGAATCGGCCAGAGTGCGCATGAATGCGTGCCTGGCGTCTTTGTACTTTGCAAACCAGTCCGGTGCAATCGGGGCGGGGGCGGGGCGCAGTTCTATCAGCGGCATGTCGTCCATGCCCATGTCCGCCATAATTTTTTCCGCTGATGACTGACTTATCTGCATTATGTTTTGTCCATGTATGTTATAACGGTGTCAATGAATTCGGAATATGCGTCAAAATTTTCCTGTTCGCTGGCGTCGGCGGGGGGCGTGTTTTTATTTTCGCTTAAGTATTCGCGCAGTTCGTCCGTATCAGAGAACGTCCTTATGTCCGGGTTGCGTATTTCAGACGACGGGGCGACGGCAAAGCCGTATATGGAGATTTCTATGTCGTCCAGGGTGTCCGCAAACAGGGACGCCAAGCGTTCCATTGCGTCGGCCAGCGGCTGCTCTTCAATATTTATGCCGCCGATGAACAGCTGCTCGTTTGTGCCGATGGCCAGCAGGGCCGGTTTGAAGTTTCCGATTTTTGGCGCGTCCTTGACGGTATAGCCCGCGTCTTCAAATATGGCGCGCAGTGTCCGTTTTTGTTCATCTGTCGGGCCCGTTGGTGTGGCGGGCGGTGCGTATATCGGCGCGGCCGGCGCCGCGGTGCGCGGGGCGGAACGAACCTCTGCCGATATTGCCGGGCGCATGGGCCGTGACGGCGACGGCGCCCGGGGCGGTGTTATGTCCAGCGCGGTCGCGGATTGCCGCGGCGCCGTTGGCGCGGCCGGTTCCTGGATTTCGGCGCGTGGTGCGGCATGTTTTGCGGCCGGTTTCTTGGTCCGTATCATGCGCAGCCGCCGCATAGCGTCCGCCGGCCGCATTAGTATGTACAGCACGACCAGGCATATTAGTATCGCCGCCGTCAATGATATATAAAACGCGGGGCGAACCGGTGTCTGAGCCGCCTGCAGATAACCCAGATACTGCCAGTGTTGAGTGGAAAATATATTAAAGCCGAACATGGTGTTAAGCCAAAAGCCGGCCCCCAGCGCCGACGCCAGCAGCCACAATATGCAAATCAGAATACGTTCAATTTGTTTGCTCATTTGTCTTTTATTGTATCATATTTATGGTAAACTAAAAAGTATAATGATAGGAACGGATGATTATTTTGACGATATAGGCGCGCACAAGGCGTTGTGGTGCACGGCGCCCGATTCCGGTGATTTGGCCCGTGTGGCCGCAATGGCGGCCTTGCATCCGATGCCAATGATATCCGCCGTCCCCGATGATGTGGCGATGCTGTGGGCGTGGCTGGAAAAGACGCCTGCGCGGATATTTGCGCGATTTTACATGCCGGCGCGCGGGGCGCGTGATGAACGCGTTGTTTCCGGTTTGACCGCTCGGATAAACACCGCGTTTAAACAGGGGGCGCATGGCGCGCAGATTTTTATGCGGGCCTCGGACTTAATGGATTTTGCGGACGGAATGGGTGCCGTTCGTGATGATTTGTTCTTTAACCGTACGCTGGCCGTTGGCGTTGATGTGGCGGATGTCGGGCCTTTTGAATGGGGGGGCGTGTTTGATGCGGTCCGCCGCCTGCGGGCCGGGGCGCTGGTAATCGTGCTGGCGCGGGACGGCGGTGCGCGGTGTGATTTTGTCGGGCGGATTTATGCGGCGCTGAACGCGGCGGCGGATGCAAAGTGTGATTTGCATTTCGTTCTGGGCGGCGCGGCCATGCGGGCCGAACAGGCGTTGCGCCTGGTCCGTGCAATGCGGCCTGAAATGGCGGGCGGCGTGCGGGTTTTTGTGCCGGCCGGCAACGGGGGTGTGTCATGAAAAAAGTAATTATGGTTTTGTTTGTGTGTACGCCGGTTGCCGCAATGGCGATGGCCGACGCCACGCCGCCGGTATACGGTCGGCCGACGTTGTATGGCGAGTATGAGGCTGGCGCCCGTGATGCGGCGCGCGCGGCCCGGTTGTATGGTGATACGCCGCGTGCGGCGGCAATTGTTGCAAAAACAGGCGCCGCATCGGCCAGGCGGCCTGTGAAGGCAAAGGCGGCGGCGCCAAAGAAAGTGGCAAAAAAGAAGTCCGCAGATAAAAAGCCGTCGCCTGTAAAGGCGTCGCCGGCGCGCCGCGCCGATGTTGTACAGGTGCCGCCGCGCGTGATGGGTGCGGAAAAACCGGCGCCCGCACCGGTGCCGGAAAAGGCGCCATATGCGCCGTCGCCGTCGGTTGTTGCAATCGCGGGCGCCGCCAAAGACAGGCATGAAATGCGGGATGTTGATTCTTTTTGCACCCGCCGCGGCGCGCCGGTGCGCAAATCCGGCGTTCCGGGAATTGTTCTGATGCCGGGACGGCCTGATTTAATGAGCTGTGGCGTAAAATAGCTATTTGTTTTTTATCACGATATATTTTGGCGCGGATGTCGCCGCCATGTTTTTGTTCTGGTAGCGTGTGCGAACAATATCCAGTGACGGTGTTTCGTACGCCACGCGGGCATCCATTGCGCGCGCGCAAATCCAGTCAAAATATTCCCAATGGTCGGTGCCGATTATTATTTCGCCGCCCGGCGCCAGGCGGCCCGCCAGTGTTTTTATAAATTCCGTCTGTAACAGGCGTCGTTTTTCATGACGCGCCTTTGGCCATGGGTCGGGGTGCAGAATCCATATGCGTTCAAACAGGGTGTTGCATTCGCGCAACAGTCCGCGCACGTCGTCCGGCCATATTCGTATGTTTTTATATTCCGGCAAAATATTGTTTTTCCCGTCTGTTATCGCCGACATTAATGACGCCACGCCGTTTACAAACGGTTCCGCACCGATAATTGTTTTTTTCGGATTTTCAAGTGCGATGGCGCGCACGTGTTCGCCGGCGCCGAAGCCTATTTCCAGTATAACGCGGCCCGCCGGTAATTTTTCCGGCCGCGGCAGCCTGTTTTCAATCAGCCACTGTTGGCGTGCGGACAGTTTTTTGCCGTGTCGCCGCCCAAAAGTTCTTATTTCTTGTTTTTCCATATAATTAGTATAAAATTGCAAATGCAATAAAACAAGGTTATTTAATTATGAGACAAGGTTTACCCGCCGATTTGATTGAGCGCATACTGGGGGCGGCCCCGAAATACACGATGGAGCAGTTGGAAAAGAAATTCCCGCCGCGTAATTTGAAAGAGGGGGCCTGTGTCACCCGATTCGCGCCCAGTCCCACGGGATTCATGCATTTGGGCGGATTGTACGGTGCACTGATTGACTGTAAGCTGGCACGGCAGACGGGCGGTGTTTTCATGCTGCGCATAGAGGACACGGACACCAAGCGCGAGGTTGAATCCGCCGTTGACGTGATAGTGTCGTCCATGCACCGGTTCGGTTTGGCGTATGACAATGATGAAACGTACGGACCTTATCATCAATCGCAGCGGCGCGACATTTATCACAGTGTGGCGGCGGACCTGATGGCGCGCGGTATGGCGTACCCTTGCTTTTTGACGGCGGACGACATGGAAAAGATTCGTGAAAATCAAAAGGCGGCGGGGTTTGCGACCGGTATTTACGGTGAATTTGCACGCGACCGCGATTTGACCGCGGATGAAATAGCCGCCCGTCTGGACGCGGGGGTGTGTCCGTCGGTGCGCCTGTATTCCGAAGGGAATCCGGAGCGGCGCATTTTCTGCAAGGACGTTGTTCGCGGTTCAATCGGATTTCCGGAAAACAACGAGGATATTGTCTTAATCAAGTCAAACGATAAACTGCCGACGTATCATTTCGCGCATCTGGTGGACGATCATTTTATGCGCACAACGCACGTTGTCCGCGGCGAGGAATGGCTGCCGTCGTTTCCGTTGCATACGGCGCTGTTTCGCATGATGGGATGGGCCGCGCCGATGTACATTCACACGTCAACCATTGATAAAATTGATGCCGAAACCGGCAAGCAAAGAAAACTGTCCAAGCGCAAGGATCCGGAGGCAAACGTTGAATATTTCCTGCGCGACGGATGGCCGGTGGAGGCGGTGCTGGAATACCTGGGTAATATTGCGGCGTCCGGTTACGAGGAGGCAAAGACCAAAGGCACGGTAAAATCCATTTGGGATTATGAAATGCGGCCTAAAAAGATACCGATGTCGGGTGCGCTGTTTGACATGAAGAAGCTGGAATGGTGGGCCAAAGAATTTATCGCCACAATGCCGGTGTCGGATTTGGCGGCGCGCATTACGGAATGGGCGACGGAGTACGGCGACAAAAATCACAAGAAACAGATTGCAAATTCAGAGTATCTGGCGGCTGTTCTGGGGATAGAGCGCGACAATCCAAAACGTATCCGCAAGGATTTCATAACATGGCGCCAGACGCTGGATACTGTTGGTTTCTTCTGGGATGAATTGTTTGTGCCGAATATGGAATTTGAATACAACCGTGATGTACTGCGTGAATTTTTGCGCGTCTATGACCCGGCGGACGACAAGGATGCATGGTGGGCAAAAATGGTCGCGATTGCCGAAAACTTGGGAATTAAAAACGGCGATGCGGCGATGACACTGCGCGTGGCGCTGGCGGGGCGCACTAACACGCCCGATTTGTATTCCATTATAAAAGTTATGGGGCCCGTGCGCGTTCGTGCCAGAATAGGAGAGATTTTAAAATGACAAAAAGCAGAAAGGTTGTTCGTAAAAAACTGAAACAGGTAAAAAAAGATTCGCATGCGTCACACTTGTTGCGAGTGCTGCGTGCGGCCGGTCTGTTCCGGTGGGAGCGCCCGTCAAGCCGCGCCGAGGAAGTGTTGAATATTTTAACGCACGGTATCGGCATAGGGCTGGCGATGGCCGGATTGACACTGTTGGTGGTGTTTGCGGTATTGGCCCATAACACCTGGGCGATTGTGTCGTGTGCGATATTCGGGCTGACCATGTTCACGTTGTATTTCGGTTCCACCATGTGTCATGCGATGATCGGCCAAAAATCAGAGTGTTTTTTTGAGGTCTGGGACAGTGTCGCTATTTATGCGCTGATTGCCGGAACGTATACGCCGTTTTGTCTGGTTAATCTGCGCGGTGGACTGGGGTGGACGGTATTCGGCATTTTATGGGCGATTACCATATTTGGTGCGGCAATGAAGATTGCGCGTCCCAAAGAGCAGCCGAAATGGATGGTGTTGCTGTATCTGGTCATGGGATGGACGCTGTTGTTTATTCTGCCGGCGATGCTGCGCCATATATCCGCGCGCGGAATGTGGTTTATTCTGGCGGGGGGGCTCTCGTATTCGCTGGGGGTGATATTTTACCTGTGGCGGCGCATGAAGTATTCCCATGCCGTGTGGCATCTGTTTGTAATCGGCGGCAGTGTGTGTTTCTTTTTCGCCGTTTTGTTCGGATGTATTATTGATTTCTAAAAAAACGGGGGAGGCCCCGTTTTTTTATTGTAAATGTTTTTGTTGAATATATAATTTTTTATGTCTTTGGGTGTTTCAAAGACGGGACCTAGAAATCTCTTGCAAAGCGCAGGGCGTGTTTAACACCTGTGAAAAATCCCAACCGTTGGTTGGGAGAGTGCCGAATATATAGAATAAGGCACGCAATTTCTTTGGATTGTTTCTAGTCTCCCGACCATCAGAAATGATGGTTGTTTTTTTGCAAATACGATAGGAATAAAAGGAAATTGCAAATGAAGGATTTTACCGCAAATTTTGTTTCAATGTTTATTGCGGACAAAAAACGCCGTCGTACGGTGCGCCGTAAAATAAAACACTGGAATGAACTGATTTTGCCGACAGATGCGCAAAAAATGATAGCCGCCGCCACGGCACAGAATTTAGAGCAGGCGAGGAAAGAATATGATTTGTCAAAACTGCGTGAGGCCGCGGCAAAAAATCATGATTTGGCACGTCAATATATTGAGGTAAAAAAACAATGGCGCCGTCGGTGTGGCGGCGCGGCACCATTGCCGGGACGCTTTGCGGAATATGATTTGGTGTTCGCAATAGGGGCGACATGTCATGTTTCATCGTTGTTGGCCTTTCATAAACTGCGCACGTTTTCGTCGCCGTTGGAATGGACTGCGGGGACAGAGCCGGAATTTTGGTATTCCAAACCGAATATATGGCGGGATTCGCGTTTTAAAGAGAAAATAAACGCGTTGTGCAACGATTTTAAAGACTGGTTTAATCCCGGTGATTTGCGGCCGGTAAGTCATTGGATGGCTAAAGAGGCGCATCAGGGCATTATAAACACAAAAACAAATATCAGATGGATGCATTTGTTTTCCAACAAAGAAAGTTTTGAATTGCAGATTGATAAAATACGTCAAAAAATGCAGATGCGTTCTGACAGGCTGCTTAAAGCCATAGCTGAATCGGAGCGTGTATTGGTGTGCTGGGTTGCCACTGTTGGCGATCAATGCTGTTTATTGGAGGCGCCCGTTTCTGATAAAGACATAAAGGATGCGCTAAAAAAACTGCATAAAAAATGGCCGGGCAAAGAATTTGATTTCGTTTTCTTTGAGCATGACGGGCGTAAAAATATATATGAATTTGACAGGATAGAGGTTGCGCCCAGCGCATATCGTGTTCGCAGCAACCATTTCTTTAATGAAAATGCATATCGTTTTGTTGCGTCTTATTTGGAACATATTTGGCCAGAACCGGTAATGGCCGAAATGCTGGATAACGTATCCCTGACGGACAAGTTGGCGGATTTTATGAAGGCGGAGCAGGGATAGGTATGCGGGGGACGAAATGTCCCCTTGATTTTTTTTGCGCCATGTATTATTATAACGGGGATGAAAAAATACATGTTTGTTTTTACAGCCACAACTACGACCCCTTTGGGGGTGTAATTTCTATTTGCGGTTTTTGCCGCGCGCGTTATAATCAAATCATACTTTAATTTAATCTAAACAAGTTATTTAAGGGTTATATATTATGTCTTATCCTATTGAAACAGTTCGGCATTCTTTGGCGCATGTCATGGCGGCCGCGGTTAAAAAACTTTATCCTGATGTTAAATTTGCGGGCGGCCCCGCGATTGAAAACGGCTTTTACTATGACTTTGACACGGAATACAGGTTTTCAGAGGAAGATTTTTCAAAGATTGAGCAGGAAATGCGTTCTTTGATTAAATCAAACGGCCGCTTTGAACAGCGTAATGTCACCCCGGCCGAGGCCATGGAAATATTTGCCGGCCAGCCGTACAAGATGGAATGGCTGCGCGAATATGATGCGGCGGGCGATGCGCTGTCAATTTACACTTTCCGTGATTTTACGGATCTGTGTCGCGGGCCCCATGTTGAATCATCCAAAGAACTGCCGCGTGATGCGTTTAAAATCCGCAGTGTCGCCGGCGCATACTGGAAGGGTGACGCAAAAAACAAAATGCTGCAGCGCATTTATGTTGACGCGTTTGCCACAAAAGAAGATCTGGATGCGCATTTAAAGATGATGGAGCAGGCCGCCGCGCGCGACAACCGCAAACTGGGCAAAGACATGGATCTGTTTCATTTTGAGCCGGATTACGCCCCCGGCGCCGTGTTCTGGCATGACAAGGGGTATAAGATTTACCGCAGGCTGATTGATTATATCCGCATGCGCCAGGAACGTGCGGGCTACCTGGAAATATCAACGCCGTCCGTTATGGACCGCTCTCTGTGGGAGCGCAGCGGCCACTGGGCCAAGTATGGCGAACACAATTATTCCGGCAAGACCCAGGACGGCAAGACATTCTGTGTAAAGCCGATGTCGTGCCCGGGCGGAATGCTGGTGTTCGGACAGGGGATAAAGTCTTATAAAGACCTGCCCATGTATCTGGCGGAATTCGGCAAGGTTAACCGGTACGAGGCCGCCGGCGGTCTGTCCGGACTGATGCGCGTTCGTGAATTTACGCAGGACGACGCCCATATTTTCTGCACTGAAGAACAGCTGGAGGCGGAGGTTGTAAAAATCTTGCGCTTTATTAAGGATATTTACGGCAAGTTCGGTTTTGACAAAATTTCCATGAAGCTGGCGACGCGCCGCGAATCGGAATTCCGTATCGGATCCGATGAGGTTTGGGACAAGGCCGAGGGCGCATTGCGTCATGCGCTGGAGGCGAACGGGATAGAGTTTGAGGTTGCACCCGGCGACGCCGCATTTTACGGGCCGAAAATAGACAATTATCTGCGAGATTCCATGGGACGCATATGGCAGTGCGGCACCATTCAGCTGGACATGAATCTGCCGGAGCGCTTTGATTTGTCGTATATCGGCGAAGACGGTGAAAAGCACCGGCCGATTATGCTGCATCGTGCAATGCTGGGGTCTATTGAGCGGTTTATGGGAATCCTGTTGGAATCAACGGGCGGGAACCTGCCGCTGTGGCTAAGTCCGGAGGCGGTCGTTGTAACGCCCATTTCGGAAAAGTATCGTGACTATGCGGTTCTGGTTGCGGATAAACTGCGCGCGGCCGGCGTCTATGCGCGCACGGATTTGCGTGATGAAAAGGTAAATTACAAGATTCGTGAACTGTCGCTGGCCAAGACGCCGATTATTGCGGTTGTCGGTGAAAAAGAGGCTGCGGACAACACCGTGACGCTGCGCCGTTTGGGTGTGGAACGCCAGGAAACCGTCGCGCTGGACGATTTCGTGTCAGATATGCGCGCGGCTGTGAAAATGCCCGATTAAGATGTGTGCGGCGGCGGTTGCGCCGCCGCATTAATTATGAAAAAGGAGAAAGGAATGAAGAAAATGGTTTTGCTGGCCCTGGTGCTGATGCCGATGCTGGCCGCGTGTGCAACAAAATGCGAATCGGAGCCGATTGTGGCAGAAAATCACAAACTGATTGTGCCGCCAAATTTTGGCCAGATGCCGAAATAAAAAAACGGAATAGATTCCGGCGCGGTGCGCGCATGTTGTACACAGATATTCTTTGTTATGGGAATATTTTTATGATATAATATGCAAAACAGTATGGGGGATTTTCATGAATAACGACGACAACTTGGATTTACTGGATTTGGACGAAGGCGGCAGTGTGGACACATTGCCGGATGCCGCGCCGTTTGCATCGCCGCGTGCGAAGAAGCCGTGGCTGCTGCTGGGGATTGGGGTGCTGGTTATCATTTTGGCGACATATATAATTGTTCGCACCGTTGCATCCGATTCGTCGTCATCTATTGAGGTTGATTTGGATGCGCCCGTGGTAACCGACGTGGCGGATGTTCCCGGTGATACAATAATGGTACCGCCGATGGCGGATGACGGTGCGGCCCCCGTGGCGCCCGTAACAGGCAGTGTCGCCGATACGCCGGATGCGCCCACGCCCGCGCCTGCACCAGAGTTGAAGCCCGTGGCAAAGCCGGCCACGCCCGCACCGGTTGCACAGAACAACGCCGGCTCCCCCGTGCGCGTGATAGAGGATCGCAAGGACGTGACATTTAATCCGGATGCACCGGCACCGGCGCCGAAGCCTGCGGCAAAGCCGGCGGCGAAAAAGCCGGCCGCTGCGTCAAAGCCCGCGGCGAAGCCCGCGCCAAAGAAGCAGGTGGCGGCGGCAAACGGTTCTTGGTATGTTCAGTTCGGTTCATACAGCACCCGTTCGCTGGCGGAAAATGCGGGCAAAAAACTGCGTAATTCGCACGGCAGTCTGTTTAACGGCCGCCAGTTTGTAGTGTTGGCCGCGGTAATGAAGGATGGCAGTACGGTTTACCGCCTGCGTGTTCCGTTTGCAACATCCGGAGAGGCGAACAGTTTCTGCCGCAATGCAAAGTCTGATGGTCTGGATTGTTACGTCGCAAAATAGGGAGGTGTTGATATGAGACCCGGTTTATGGCAAATTTTACTGGTTGTTGTCTTGATTTTCATTCTGTTCGGCAGCAGCAAGATTCCGGATATGATGAAGAATCTGGCGGGTGGAATAAACGCCTTTAAAAAGGAATTAAAAGACGACGCGCCGGCGGGGGATAAAAAAGCGCCCGCCAAAAAAGCGGCGTCAAAAAAAGCAAATTCCGTAAAGCCGGCCGCAAAAAAGTCCGGGGTCAAAAAAACAGCGGCAAAGCCGGCCGGTAAAAAAAGCGTCCAAAAAACGCCGCGGAAAAAATAAAGCGCGATAAACAATGCAACAAAAACAGGCGCCGCGGCGCCTGTTTTTTATTATGTCAACGTAATTATTCGCTGCCCGTCCCCGTGAATGCAATCCCCTATAAATTTTTGTTGGTATTGCAAGGCAACGTGTTTTGCCGGGGTGGGGCGTATTTTGCCTAAATGCCCCGGATGCTTTTTGGAATAAGTCGTACACGGGCAATGTTTGCCGATGGTGTGCTTATCTGCGTTGCTCGTATTCTTCCTGTTCTTCTATTGTCATGGTGGCCAGGGGGCGCGCCAGCATGCGGGACAGGCCTATTTCTTCGCCAGATACGACGCTGTATCCGAACGTGCCGTTTTCAAGACGTTCCAGCGCGGCGTTTATTTTTCGCAACAGGTTGTTGTCACGACCCGCCATGCGCAGGTTCATTGTAATTTCCTGTTCAAACGAGGCGTTGTCGGAATCGTCGCCGACCCCCTCGTTCTCAGACTTTTCCGCCATGCGAACGGCGCTTAACACGGAATCGCTGTCCTGAACCAGTTCTTCCTTTTGCGCGTTTAGCAACTGATAAAAATATGCCAGATGATTCGGACACATGTACGGTTCCGATTTTTTTGGCACATATTTTGGCGGTAATTGAATTGTCTTGTAATCTTGTGCGGGCACGTTTACGCTCCTTTTAATTCCATAATCCATGTGGCAAATGTTTCCGGATCCATGACACCTGTGCGGGCCTCTACCACTTCGCCGTTTTTAAACGCCAAAATTGACGGAATGCTGCGTATGCCGTATTTGGCAGGGGTGCGGCGGTTTGTTTCATCTATTTCAAACTTTACAAAATTTACGTCCGGCATCTGTGTGGAAACCTGTTCAAAAATGGGGCCGAACATGCGACATGGACCGCACCATGACGCCCAGAAATCAACCAGGGTCAGTCCGCCCGATACCATTTCTGCAAAATTTGCGTCGTTCGCGTGTTGTAATGCCATCTTTTTCTCCTTCCTTGTTGATATTTGTGCTGAGTGTATTATAATCGTCATAAAAAGCAAGAGAAATCATAAAGTGAATAAAATCATATACTTAGATGCGGCGGCAACCGCGTTAAAACCGGATGCCGTCATTATGGCGGAGGCTGATTTTTTACGCAACAAATATGCAAACGCGGGACGCGGAATCTGTGCGCGTGCGGCCGCCGTTGACGACATGGTGGCGACGGCGCGTGCACGGGTGGCGCGCTTTGTCGGCGCCGCCGCACGCCAAATTGTTTTTACATCCGGCGCGACAGGCGGTCTGAACCAGGCGGCGCGCATGATTTTGAACGCCCGCGGTGGCGGGAAAACGCGTGTCGCCGTGTCTGATTTGGACCATCACAGTGCGCGGTTGCCGTGGGTTGCGGCGGCGGGGCGGGGAAACGCGGAAATTACTGTCTTACCGCTGGATGCCGCATATAATATAGATGCTCAAAATGTTCCCGCCGCGGATGTAATGGTGTTGACCGCAATGTCAAACGTGTTTGGCGCGGCCCAGGATGTCTGCCGGATAGTTCGTGCGGCGCGCATGAAAAATCCGGATGTTGTCGTGGTGGTTGACGCCGCGCAGTATGCGGCGCACATGCCGATAGACGCTGCCGCGTGGGATGCCGATTTTATCTGTTTTTCCGGTCACAAAATAGGGGCGGATACGGGGATTGGCGTAATGTATGTCAAAAATCCCGATGTTTGGATGCCCGATAATTTTGGTGGCGGGATGGTAAACACGGTTAATGGCGATGATATTGTTTTAAACAGCGCCCCGGAACGGTTTGAGGCCGGGACACTGCCGCTGACGCAGATTGTCGGATTGCCCGCCGCGATTGACGCATGGACGCCGAATGCCGGCCTGGATGTAATGCGTCGCATGCATGACGCGTTGTCGCAAAACAAAAAAATAAAAATTCACACCGTGCGCGGGGCGTCCGTGTTGACGTTTACAGTGCCTGGGATGCATCCGCTGGATTTTGGCGCGCGCGCGGGTGCACGCGGACTGTGCATGCGTGTAGGCAACATGTGTGCGTCATGGGCGATGAATTTAATCGGTGCGGGGCCCGGCGGTGCGGTGCGCCTGTCCGCGGGGGCGTGGAATACGGCGGCCGATGCGGATGCGGCGGTCGGGATTATAACGGATATAGTAAAATAAGATGGTTCAGAAAGAAGACATAATCGGCGCCTTAAAGACGGTGTTTGACCCCGAGATTCCGGTAAACATATGGGATTTGGGGTTGGTATATGATATAGAAATCGGTCAGAATGAAATTGTCATAACAATGACTTTTACCAGTCCCACATGCCCCATGATGGAGGAATTGCTGGAAAGTGTCCGCGTGGCGGCCGGTGCGGCGGCGGGTGACATTCCGGTGCGTGTAAACCTGGTATGGGACCCGCCGTGGGATTTATCGCGAATGTCGGATGCGGCGCGTCTGGAGCTTGATTTGACGGAACAGGGGTGGTAACCGTGACATATGACGAAATAAAACAGGTTTTGGATATGGCCGGCGACGACGTGGCGCGTCTGGAGGCGGTTATGGATTTCGGTGCGCAGATGCCGCCGCCGCCCGCGGGCGCGGTGTGCACGGAAATTGCCGGATGTGCGTCGCGGGCGGTTATATGCCGCGAAGGCGATCGGTTTTACGGTGACGCCGATTCCGCCCTGGTGCGCGGGATAGTTGCGATTTTGGTCGCCATGGTTGACGGAAAATCGCCGGCGCAGATTCGTGCGATGGATTTGCGCGGCGCATTTGCGGCGCTTGACTTAAAGCTGGGGACGGGCCGGCTGGGCGGTGTTAATTCTATGATTAGTTTTTTGGAAAATTTGTGATAAACTGTATGGGAATATATTGACGGGGCGTTGCAGATGACGGAAGACGAGAAAATGTTTCATATCGGCCTGTGGGCGTTCGGGTCTGTTTTGGCGCTGACCATTGTGTTGCAGGTCTGTTATCGCACCCAGAACAAGGCGCGTGACCGTGTCCGCCGCGAGATAGTGCTGACACAGCAGAAATCGGCGGAAATGACGGCAAATTTTGCATCATATGTCAGGCCGGAAATTCTGCGTAATCTGGTGGTAAGCATTTATCCCAAATCAGAGGTGATAAGTTTTCATAAATCCGTCGCAATAGACGAACTGCCGCTAAGGGGACCCGATGTTTGAGGTTGGGCGTGATATTTTCAGGCACGGTTTTACGGGGCGGGGCGGGTACGCCGCGGGGCGCGGGCGTCTGCGCTTTATTCATTACCTGTTTATAATTGCGTTCGGCCTGTTTATTGCGCGCACGCTGCAGCTGGGGATTCAGGGAACGAATCGATCGCGGCGCGCCGGTGCCGACGGCGCATGGATGGTCAGCCGTGCGGATATTGTTGACAGAAACGGCGATATTTTGGCCAAGAACGTCATGTCCGGCCATATAACACTGCGCCCGGGGTATGTGCGTGACCGCGATGCGGTGGCCGCAATGATACACAAGGTGGCGCCGTATGAATATTCGCTGAGCGATGCGCTGGCGCTGGTGAACTCGTCCAGGCGATTCGTTTATATAAAAAAGTATGCATCTGACGCCGCACGTGCGGAGGTAAAACAGGCCCGCCTGGAGGGGTTGGAGGTGGAGGATATTCAGACGCGCCGGTATCCGAAACGTCGGCTGTTTTCGCATGTCGTGGGTTATGTGAATGTTGACGGCCGCGGCATGGACGGGGCAGAGGCCGTGTTTGACGACTATTTGCGCGAAAATTCTGATCCGCTGCGCCTGTCCGTGGATTCGCGCGTGCAAAGCGTTTTTTACGAACAGCTGTCCGCCGCGATGCAGCGTTACCAGGCAAAGGGTGCGATGGGCATGCTGATGAATTCGCGCACGGGTGAAATGGTGGCGATGGTGTCGCTGCCGGATTTTGATCCGGAAAACCGCAACATAGACCCGGTTGAAAACAGAACCTTTATGCCGATGCGCGGCGTGTTTGAAATGGGGTCCATATTTAAGATTTTCAATACCGCCATGGCGTTTGAAAACGGAATTACGCGCGAATATTATGTGGCGGAACCGTATAAGGTTCTGGATAAGTTCGGACGCACGGCCGCGCGTATTAGCGATGTGCGCAGTTTCCGCCCGCCGCGGCCAAATTTATCCGTTGAGGAAATAATGCTGCATTCCTGCAATGCGGGCAGCGCGCAAATCGCGCTGGATTTGCCGGATGGAACGCAAAAGGAATTTTTTGAAAGAATTCATTTGGACAAACCGTTGAAACTGGAATTCGGGCGGACGGAACGCACGCTGATGCCGATAAAGTGGGGGCCGGTTGAAAAGGCGACCGTGGCGTTCGGGCATGGAATATCCGTCACGCCGATGCATTTGCTGTTGGCGGTCAATGCGATGACCAACGGCGGAATATACATTTATCCGACGCTGCAAAAGCGCGGTGTCGGCGCGGTGGAGGGACAGCGTGTTCTGGCGCCGGAAATATCGGCGCGCCTGCGCAGTGTTATGGTTCGCATCGCAGAGGAGACCAGCGGCAAAAAGGCGCGCGTGGCCGGAATTCAAATCGGCGGCAAGACCGCGACGGCGGAAAAGCGCATAAACGGAAAAATTGACCGCAAAAAGAACTTGACGGCGTTCGCGGGAATCTTTCCTGCGGCCGCACCGCAATATACGATACTGGTCGTGCTGGACGAGCCAAAGGGTACGGCGGAAACTTTCGGACTGCGTACGGCGGCCTGGAACGCGGTGCCGACAACGGGATTGATTCTTGACAGCATACTGCCGTTGCTATTTGAATAATTTTTGATTATAATACCTCTGATAATAAGAAAGAGTGTACGTTGAGAAAGATAGTGGAAAAATCCGTGCTGGGGCGGGCATGGGTGTCGGCATATTCTGATGAAGATAAGATTTTTTCCAGCCCTGAAGATTTGGTCGGCAAAATACTGCATTGCCGCGGAATAGACGGCGACGCACAGCGAAATTTGTTTTTAAACCCGTCAATCAAGGAATACATGCCGGATCCGTCCGTTATGCGTGACATGGATGCGGCCGCGTCCGTTATTGCGGATGCCGTGCTGCGCGGTGACAAAATTGCGATATACGGTGATTATGATGTTGACGGCATAACGTCCACGGCGGTTTTTGTAAAATATCTGCGTGCGCTGGGGTGCGATGTCATATGGCATCTGCCGACCAGAGAGGGCGAGGGATACGGTCTGAACATACGCGCTGTTGACGACATAGCCGCGGCCGGTGCGCGTCTGCTGATTACGGTTGACTGTGGAATCAGCGGCGGGGCGGAGGTTGCTCATGCGCGTGCGCTGGGGATGCGTGTGGTTGTAACAGACCATCATTCGCCGGATACGACGCTGCCGGCGGCGGATGCGGTGGTAAATCCAAAGCGTTCTGACGATACGTCCGGGATGAATTATCTGGCGGGCGTCGGGGTTGCGTTTTTGACCATTGTGGCGCTGAACCGTGAATTGAAATCGCGCGGTGACAACGGATTTGCAGAAAAACTGGCCGGGATAAATTTATTAAACTATCTGGATTTTGTCGCCCTGGGGACAATATGCGACACGATGCCGCTGGTCGGGCTTAACCGTGCGTTTGTGGCAACCGGGTTAAAGGTGCTGGGAATGCGCCAGAACCTGGGGCTGCGCGTGCTGATGGATGTGGCGGGAATAAAAAAGCCGTCTGTTTACGCGGCCGGATTCGCACTGGGGCCGCGGCTGAATGCGGCGGGGCGTCTGGACTCTGCGGCGCCGGCGCTGGAACTGTTGTTAACGGACAATACGCTGATTGCATATGATTTGGCGGAAAAACTGCACAAAATGAATCAGGAGCGCATAGATATTCAAAACGCCATAATGCTGCGCGCGAATGAAATGGCGGCCGCGTCCGCCGCGGACAGGTTTAGCCTGTTTGTATGCTGTGAAAACTGGCACGGGGGGGTGATGGGAATAATTGCCGGCCGGTTAAAGGACAAATACAATCTGCCGGCGTGCGTGGCGACAAAAAGCGACGGGGTTATAAACGGTTCCGGGCGTTCTGTTGCGGGCGTGGATCTGGGGCGGATTATACACGATGCGCTGGCGGCGGGAATCGCCCGCGAAGGTGGCGGACATGCGGCCGCGGCGGGCTTTACGCTGGATGCGGACAAGGAGAAGGAATTCGGTGAGTTTTTGGAACGCGCCGCGCGCGAACAGTTGGCGGGGCGCCCCCCCGTGCGGGAGGTTGTTGTTGACGCGGAACTGGATGCGGGCGGCGCAAACATGAAACTGGTAAAAATGCTGGGGGCGCTGGAACCGTTCGGCCAGGGAAACCCGGAACCGACGCTGGTGTTGCGCGGCGGCCGTTTGAAGGGCGTGTCCGTTATGGGCGGCGGCGCCCATCTGCGCGGCAGTGTCGCGACCAGTGCGGGAACAACACTGGCCTTTGTCGGCTTTAACCTGGTCGGCACGCCGGTTGGTGATTTTTTGCTGGACGACGAAAACACAAACACTACAATAACCATGCTGGGGCGGCTTAAGGAAAATGAATATAACGGCCGGGTCAGCGCACAGTTCTTTCTGGAAGATATTACGATTTGACGATGAACGACAAAGACAAGATTTTAATAGAGAAACTGCGGACGGCAAAAAGTGTCGCGATTATAGGGCACAAAAATCCAGACGGTGATGCGCTGGGCAGTGCGCTGGCGATGTGCCGCCTGATTGAAATGAATTTCGGCATATCGCCTGTGTGCACGTATGACGGAAATATTCCGGAAGCGCTGGGGGCGGTGCCGCTGCGGTCGCGCATGCGCTTTGTCGGGCATTTGAATGCGCCGGCGCCGTTTGACGTTGTTATTCTGGTGGATTACGGAACTGCGCGACATTTGGAATTTGCGTCCGCACTGATTGAAAACGCCGGGTTCGTTGTGGAAATTGACCATCATAAAAATGATGCGCCGATTGCCGCATTGTGTTTTGACGACGATACGGCAGACGCGACGGCTGTCATTATTTATGAAATGATGCGCCGCATGGATTGGCGTTTTGACGGTGATGTGCTGAATCTGCTGGCGCTGGGAATAATTACGGATACCGGGCATTTTAAGTTTGTGAAAAGCGGGCGCTCTATGCGCATAATGGCGGATTTGGTTGACGGCGGCGTCAAAATCGGCGCCGTGTACGACATGCTGAACAACCAGCCAAAGAAAACAATACTGGTTGAGGCAAAGGCGGCCGCATCCGCGGAGTTCTTTTACCGCGACCGCTTGGCGGTGGCGACAATAACAAACCGTGACTATAAGAATATGGACGGACGCGGTGAAAACGTGCTGGACATTCTGTCGCGGATAAAGGGTGTGGAGTATATAGCGCTGCTGAAACAGCAAAAGGATAATCAAATCGGCGTATCGCTGCGCGGCCGCCGCAAGCCGGTAAATTCCGTGGCGGCGGCACTGGGCGGGGGCGGACACCTGCGCGCCGCTGGGGCCGTTGTGCGCGATTCGCTGGAAAACGTGCATGACAGGGTTGTTGAACTGTTTAGGGGGATATAATGATGTTGGGAAAATTTGCGGGATTTTTGTTTTTCTCCGTCTTTGCGTTCGGGGCGTACGGTGCGCCGGATGCGGCACTGGTCGGGCGGGCGGAAAAGTATTTGAATTCCATAACGGGGCTGGCCGGCGGGTTTACGCAATCCGCGGCGGGACGCCGTGACAGGGGAACTTTTTCAATGCTGCGTCCCGGGCGCGTACGGCTGGATTACGACAGCATGCCTGTTCAAATGATTTCCGACGGCAAGGATTTGTATTTTTTTGACAAATCGCTGGACCAGATTACAACGGTGCCGCTGACCAGTACGCCGGCCGGCATTCTGGTCCGCAAAAAGGTGGATTTGCGCAATGCGGATATAGTCGTGACTGATACTGTCGCGGGCAAGGGCACTTTTTCCTTGAAAATGCATTTAAAAGGCCAGGAAGGGCTGGGCAACATGACGGTTGTCTTTTCTGACAATCCGGTTGCACTGAAATCATGGACGGTTGTTGATGCAACTGGGGCAAAGACGGACGTCGTTTTTGACAATTTAAAAACGAAGACCGATTTTGCAAAAAATTATTTCCAGATTCAACGCCACAAGACCGTTTCAACATCCGGCGGTGACGCGTTTTACGATTAGGACGGCGAATGTTCGGAATAAGCTGGGCTGAATTTTTTGTAATATTTTTGGTGGCGGTTATCGTGATACCGGCGCGCAACTGGCCGGATGTGGCGCGCGCGCTGGCGCGCACGGTTAAAACCGTGCGGGCATTCATATGGAAAATCACGGATGCCTCAGAGCAGATTACGCGCCAGATAGAATTAGAACGCCCCATAGACGAGCTTATAAAAAAAACAACCGATGACGTGCTGGACCAGATTTCCGTGCCTGTGAAAAAAAATACAACGAAGGCCAAAGGGCGCGTCGGGGGGCGTAAAAAATGAAAATGACCCTGATGCAGCATTTTGTTGAACTGCGCCGCCGCGTTTTGTGGGTGGCGCTGATAAGCATGTGCGCGTTCGGGGCGGGGTGGTTTCTTGCACCGCCGTTGCAGCGTTTTTTAACAGTGCCCTTGCTGAATGTGTGGCCGGACGGAACGCTGTTGTATACGGGACTGGCCGACGGGCTGATGATACAGTTTTCTTTGGCCGGAACGGTTGCGCTGATGATCGGGATTCCGGCGGCGATGTGGCATGCGTGGGCGTTCGCCGCGCCGGGGCTGCGGAAAAACGAGAAAAACTTTATATGGCCCGTTCTGTTAATGTCGCCGGTATTGTTTTTGGCGGGCGCCGCGTTCGCATTTTATGTTTTGTTTCCGGTCGCCTTTAAGTTTTTTGTTGAATTGAACCAGGCCGCCCCCGTACCCAGTGTGCTGATGCCCGCCGTGCGCGACTATTTGACGTTTGCAATAGGATTGCTGAAAGTGTTCGGTCTGGCGTTTCAACTGCCGCTGGTTCTGGTGCTGTTGAATCGCG
Organism: uncultured Alphaproteobacteria bacterium; assembly: GCA_949878575.1. Taxonomy (GTDB): domain Bacteria; phylum Pseudomonadota; class Alphaproteobacteria; order Rs-D84; family Rs-D84; genus Enterousia. The sequence goes on from CATLAX010000001.1 coordinate 156,215, forward strand.
CGGGGGTGCTGTCGCGGCGCGCGGCGCGGCGCATGCGCCGCTATGCCATTGTCGCCATTGTTGCCGTGGCCGCCGTACTGACCCCGCCGGACATCGTATCTCAGATATTGCTGGCGTTGCCGATGTGGGCGCTGTTTGAGGTCAGTCTGTTATTCATGCGGCGTGACTGATTACATTTTGTTTGCCGTCTTTTTTGTGATATAATTTTGATGTGAAAAAAATCGGTGGATTTTTGCCGGGACTGTTTTGCGCATGCCTGTTTATGGCGGCGTGTGATTTGCAACCAAAAATATCATCTTTGCCGGATTCGGTCGGCGATTTCATATCAGACAGGTATCCCGCGTTGCTGGCCGACCCCGCGACCCAGCCCGAGATATATAATTCCGCCGCCACGGACTATGGCGTTTATGCATCGCCGGAGCTGTACGGTTCCGTTGAAACCGATGACTATATTTTGTATTCCGATATAAATGATTACATGTTCCCGGCCCAGCCGGCAACACAGCCCGCGGCCAAGGACGACGGTACGGGTGCGGATGAAACCGAAATTATAATTGCCGAATATCGTTCACCGGTTGTCGCCCCGGCGGCAAGCGGGCCCGTGGCGGACGCCCCCGGCGACATGCTGGTTGTTCCCATGTACGGCGGCGGGGCCGACGTGCATCAGATAACAGTCGGGGCGGGTGAAACACTGTACGCTATTGCAAAAAGGTATGGAATATCTGCACAGAATCTGGCCGAAATGAACAATATCGCCGCGCCGTATCAGATTCGTACCGGACAAAGGCTGCGCGTGCCCGGAAACGGCGACATACCGGCTGCGCCGACGGTTGCATCGCCGCAAAAGACTGCGCCCACGGTTGCGGATGCCGTGCGGCCCGATACCGCGACACCGGCCAAGGTTCGCGTGCAGGATGTTACCGTCAAGGCGGGCGACACGCTGTATTCCATATCGCGCGCATATTCGGTGCCTGTAAACGATTTGGCGGTAATGAACGATCTGGCGGCGCCGTTTCGTTTGACGGTCGGACAAAAAATAAAGGTGCCGAATCTGGAGGCCGCGGCCAGTCGCATTGCGGCAAAGCCGGCGGCTGCGCCGGTGGCTGCGCCGGTGGCTGCGCCGGTGGCGGACGCCCCTGTAAAAGCGGATTTGCCAAAAGATACCGCAAAGACCGTGCCTGTGCCGGCCGCGTCAAAAAAGGCGACCGAATCGCGCAAGACGGAACAGGGACAGAAAAACAAGACAGCGCCCGCTAAAAAAATATCGTCAGACCCAAAGCAAAAATTGCCGTCAATTGCGGCGAGGTCTTCTTCTAAGTTTTCATGGCCGTTGCGCGGCAAGATTCTGTCCAGTTTTGGATCAAAGCCAAACGGTCTGGTCAACGATGGTATAAATATCGCCGCTACGCGCGGCGCCGCGGTCAAGGCGGCCGAAAACGGCGTTGTGGCATATGCCGGCAACGAGGTTAAGGGCATGGGCAATCTTGTCATTGTTCAGCATTCCGGCGGATGGATGACAGTGTATGCGCATTTGGATTCAATGGCGGTTCGCCGCGGTGCGCGCGTTTCCGTCGGGCAGAAGATAGGAACAGCCGGCACCAGCGGCAAGGTTGACACGCCCCAGCTGCATTTTGAAATACGCAAGGGCACAAAGGCGTACAACCCGTCACAATATTTGAAGAAATAAAAATAACTAATAACAAAAACGCGCATGTTGCGCGTTTTTGTTTATGAATATATTATTTTTTAAATATTTTTTCCGGTGTACTGATGTTGCAAAAACCCACAATTAAATCAACCAGGGTCCATATGGATGTAATTAGAATGCCGATAATCGTAATTGTTAAAATTGTCATCGTAATTGCGGAACCCGTTTTGCCTGCGTAATATCTGTGTGCGCCGACGATACCCAAGAACCAGCATAGCACCAGGTACACGGCTATGGACTTGTCGCCGTTATAGAGTCGGTTTATGTTTTTTGACAAGCTTTTGTTCGGGTGTCCGCAACCCGGGCATGCGGCCGCCTGGTCCGATATTCTTTTGCCGCATTCTGTGCAATATTTCATCGCCATGATAAACATCCTTTTGTCTTTTCGTGACATAATATATGAAAAAATGCCGCCGGCACAAGCATATTGTTTCATGCAAAATAAAAACCGTTACAAGAACGGTTTGCTTTTTGGTGGGCGCGCAGGGACTCGAACCCTGGACCCACTGATTAAGAGTCAGTTGCTCTACCAACTGAGCTACGCACCCGATGGGTCTATTCATACGAATACCCGCAAATTATATATCTTTTTCTGCTGTTTGCAAGAATTTATTGCATTTTTATTTAATGCCGGCGGCATATTTAATCGTTTTGTGTGTTTTTTATTTATAAAAACGATTCGTTTTTCTGAGCGAACAATTCGTTTTATGTCACTGTGCCCATTTATTTTACATGCAGGCCCGGTCGCACGCCATAGGCATGAATGCAGGATTTTTTATACATGCGGCAGGGAATCCATACCTATGCAAAGTTTGAAAAGGCTTTGCTAGAATTATAACGTTGACATGAAACACAAAAATACAACCACAACTAAAAAGGAGAAAAAATGAAAAAAGTAGTTATCTCAACATTGGCGGTGCTGATTGCATGTCCCGCATTTGCTGGGCCCAATCAAAACAGCAGCTGGCAGTTGTTCGGCCTGGATCCGTATATCGGTCTGCGCGGCGGTCTGGGATACACCAACGTCAACGTAAGACACAACGGCCACAAAAAGTCAATGGAAGACATGGTTTATCAGGGCCGTGCGGCGCTGGGGTTGGAAGTATGCGACACAGTCCGCAGCGAAATTGAATGGTCCATATTCAGCAAGGCAAAGGACAACAAGCACTTTGGCGACCAGAGGGTAAAGGTTGAAACAAAGCTGCAGACATTGCTGTGGAACACATATATGGAATTCGGTTCATATCAGATTGTTCGTCCGTTCATTGGTGCCGGTGCCGGTATCGCATTTGCAAAGATGGACAAAAAGGTTGACTATGTCGGCAAATGGAGCGATGACAAGACCCGTTTCTCGGCCATGGGTACGCTGGGTGTAACGTTTGACTGGGAACGCATCGCGGTTGATTTGGCCGCCCGTTACAACTATGTGGATATTGCATCCGGATTGCATAACTTTGGCGGCGATCTGGGTATCCGCTTTATGTTCTAAGAACACTACGGTCCGTTGGACATGGGAACCGCGCGTTGGCCGCGGTTCTTTTTTTTCTTGCGGCGTGCGAACGAAAAAATTATAATCCGGCGGTAAAAAACAAATAAACAACGCGCGGTGCATGCACATAAGTCCAGTTGCAGCACCGCGCTTTTTTTTAAGGGGGTAGTCATGGATAAATTTCCGAAAAATTTAAAAGAGGCGGTAATTGCGTCTGTTCCGAACGCAATGGTTATGGTTTGTGCGATGGTGGCGTTAAATCTGTGGATTTACGGTGCGCTGACGCTGTCGCATTTTGCGGTGGTGGCGCCGTTAATGTTTGCTGTTGCGTTTTCTTTTGATTTTTTTATTGTCGGGCCGTTTGTCATGAAAATTGTCAGAAAGTACGATATAGTACGCGCCATGCCTTTTATACGTGTTGCGATTATGGCGGGCGTACTGACGTTTGTTGCGCCGATTTTGGAATCGGGCACCGTTGTCACGGCGCATCAGTACATAACGGCGGCGCCGCGCAATTATCTGGCGGCACTGATGCTGCAGATATTTGTGGCGCTGCCGGCGGGACTGGCTGTGCTGGGGGCGGCGCGTCGCGTGATGATAAAATAAATCCCGCATTGCGGGATTTATTTTATGATAATTGTGCCAGTGCTATTTTTCCCAGGAACGCCGCCTCTATGTCGCCCAGCAGGGATTTTGTCCCTTCATCCAGATCGTCGTTTTCCATCAGGTCTTCTGTTCTGGATATTATTTGTTCGCACATTTTTACCAAATCGCGGTTTATCATTTTTGGCGCCAACAGGTCGGCCTTGAACACTTTCTTTTCACCGCGCGCCATGAAATAGCTTTCGGCTATGCTGTCGGCCCATGTGTCAACATCTTCGGTTAAACGGTCAAACAGCAGATGCTTTGAATAGCTGTCCGTGGACCAGTGGTTTATTTTGCATGCGTACTTAAACGCAATCAGGTTTTGTATTAGCTCATACATTTTATATTCCTCCGGTAATGATTTTATCAGTACGGCGGCCGGATGGTTATAGGATGATATTCTGGTGCTATGTGCATAAAATCAGGGATTTTTTGGGAATTCAAACCTGGCGAAAACGTGTAAAAAATATAGTACAATGATTTGCGTAACCAAAAGGAAAAAGGAGACCAATATGCAAAAACTTGTTAAAAAAATCTTTATGTTTACATCCGTGCTGGGTGTGGCCGCAATACTTAGCGGGTGCAGTACAATGTGCGGGCAGAAAAAGAAGCATCACCAGAAACCGGCGGCTGCAACGGAAACGGTCGTATTCTATCAGACATATGAACAGGCCGACATTAACCGCGTTTCTGCAAAAATGTACACCCGCAGCAGCGCCGGCGGCGAATCAAAGATGGGATATATAAAGTTTGTTGAAACAGACAGCGGCCTGAAAATGGATGTTGATCTGAAAGACCTGCGCCCGGGTGTGACGTACACGATTAAGATATATCAGTGCGGCAGCTGCAACAACGACAGCATGTGCTGCGACAAGGCCAGCATGCCGGTAAGCCTGCCGAAACTGAAGGTTGAAAAGAGCGGACGTCTGGAGGAAACGTTTATCATCCGCGGCCTGACGGCGGCCCAGCTGAATAACGCCAAGATTTATCTGGAACGTGACGGCGGATATAAGGCGGCATGGGGTACTTTTGACCGCGGCATGATGCTGTAATCTGTCCGGCTTTTAATTCATAGGTCGCGCACCCCGGGTTTTCCCGGGGTGTGTTTTTTTATAATTTTATCTGTGATTATATTCCTATATGTGTTAGTCTGCACTTTTGATTGGAATGAGAGATACGGTAAAGCTTTTGGTCGCCTTGTGCTGCGGAATTATTTTTTCGCATTTAAATTCACGCGCTTATTGTGCGCCCGGTTCGCAATACGTTGACTTGTACGACAGCGTGTCATTTGCGGACGGGGATGTTTTTAACGCCGCGGGAATCAACGTTAATTCATCTTTGTTTATGGAAAATGACGGCGTTGTAAATTCCGATATATTCGTGTGTCCCGCATGTGATTTTTATGTGCGCAATTCCGGGGAAATCACCGGTCTGATACATTTGACGGGCGGCGCGTCCATGACGCAGATTGTACTGAATGCAGAAGATCTGACGATGCTGGATGCTGATGCGCCGTATACGGTTGTCGCCGATGGCGCACACGGATTGGCGTGGGATGATTTGGTGGCTGTTGCCGGGAATGCGGGCACGCTTGTCATCCGGGACAGCGAAGTGCTGGTGGCGCCGGACGGTGTTTCGGCAGCGCGCTTTGCGTGGCGGGCGCCCGTTATAGAATTGCAGGGGGGTGTGACAGTACGGCTGGACGATGCGTACGAATATTCCGGCCGCCCCGTATTGCGCAATGTGACGGGTGACGGAACGGTTGTGATTGCAGGCTGGACGCCATCCGGCCTGTATGCGGTGTCGTCGCAGATGCGAGGTTCTGACTTGTATCTGAATCTTGTTCGTGAAACCGATTATTACAAAATTTTGGGGAACGATCTCGGGCGCGGATTAAACGCGCTGCGTTCGGCGGTTCCGGACGATTCGCTGCTGCGCAAGCTGGATGCGGCCCACGATGTCGGCGAATTGCACCATATCATGTCGCGCAGTGTCGCTATAAAACCCTTTTTAATGGCGGCACCCATGCGCATGCTGAACAATTTTATGAAAAACGACGGAATGGGGCGGGGCGCCGGTGGCGCCGCCGGTGTTTACGGCGGGCCGTTTTATTTGTCGTCGTCCGATTTTTCCGCCTATGGTGCGGCGCTGGGAATGGGCGTGGTGCCGGCTGAAAACATGACCGCGCGTCTGGGGTTGTATGGCGCAATGCTGGATTGCAATGATGATATAAACAATTATGACGCGGAAATGTACGGCGCGAATGTAATGCTGGGCTATGCGTGGGACGGTTTGTTTTTGCGTGCCATTGCGGGTGCGACATATGCGTCGTTTGATGTGCCGTATGTTATGCGTCCGGATTTTAAACAGGGGCCTGTGCATGGCGTGTCGCTGTATGGCGAGTCGGATTTTGGCGTGCGTTTTGAACCTTGTGATTTTCTAACACTTGCCCCGTATGTCGGTGTTGAATACGATTATGCAAAACTGGGGCCGGATAACGATTTTGTTATAAATGGTCGCACGGGGCTTGATGTGGTGCTGGGGTATGAAGGTGTTGATTTGCGCTATGAATACAAGACGGGCGTCGCAATAAATGATGCGGGAAACATTAGCGCAATGGTGGGCGTGGGCATGTGGTCCGCATCTGACGATGCCGGTGCGGATGCGGGCGTGCATGTTGCGCGGTATGACGGGGTGGTGTCGTATATGTTTAAAATATCCGCCGGAATAGGGTTTTAATCTGCGAATTCACCGCGCAATGACGCCTTGTTCGCCGCCGTGACTTTTATATCCGCCATTTGTGGCGCGGCGTCGTTCGCCGGCACGATGCACTGCTGCATATATGGGGTGCGGTATACGAGATGACGGCCGGTTTTGTCGGGCCCCTCGTACAGGCACGGCATTGTTTTGCCGATGCAGGCCTCGTTAAAGCTTCTTTGTATTTCGTTTAATTCCGCATCCAGTATTGCCAGCCGCGCCGCCTTTATGGTTTCCGGCACCTGGTCGGGCATTAATGCGGCGGCTGTATGCGGGCGGGGGGAATATTTGAACGAATAAGAGTTGATGTATTTTATTCGTCTGGCGATTTCAAGTGTCTGGTTGAAATCCTCGTCCGATTCGCCCGGAAAGCCCACGATAAAATCGCTGGATATCTGAATGTCGGGTCTGGCATCGTGCAACTTGTTTATAATATCTATATATAGATCCAGACTGTACGGACGATTCATTCTTGTCAATACATTGGGCGAGCCGCTTTGTATAGGCATGTTTAAAAACGGTAGCAACTTTGGCTCTGTTCTGAACATTTCTATCAGGTCGTCCGTCATTTCTGTGGGATAGCTGGATGTAAAGCGTATTCGCTGTATCCGGGGCAGGGCGGCCGCGGCCCGAATCAAGTCAGATAGGCGGTATTTGCGGCCGTCGTTGTCCGTGTATTTGTAACCGTTCACATTCTGGCCTAAAAAACATATTTCCACGGCGCCCGTATCCGCCGCGTGCCGGCAATCGTCAATGACGTTGGCAAAACGGCGCGAGACCTCGCGGCCGCGCGTATACGGCACTATGCAGTATGTGCAGCAGTGGTCGCATCCTTCCTGTATCGGAACATATGCGACGGCGGGAGAATGCTCCATCCGGGGCAGTTCGTCAAATTTTTCCAGGCCGCCCAAGTCTATGTTTAACAGTTTGGCATCCGGATTTTCCAGAACCTGGGGCAGTTTGTGATAGCTTTGCGGGCCCAAAACAAAATTTAATTCCGGTATTCGGCGAAACGCGTCCGCACCCGATTCGCGCGCGACACATCCGACGATGCCGAACAGTGCATCCGGTTTTTTCTGGCGGCGTATGCGGCCCAGGGCTGAAAACACCTTGTCCGTCGCTTTTGCGCGCACGGCGCACGTGTTTAATATTATGATGTCCGCGTCCGCGACGTTTTGTGTCCGGGACAGGCCGCGCGCCGTCAACATCGCCGCTATGCGCTGGCCGTCATAAACGTTCATCTGACAGCCGAATGTCTGGATAAAAAACTTTTTCATTTTGCCCGTTGCCGTTATCTTTGCCGTGTTCTGTTCATTTGTTTTTTTGTACGCCGGGCGGCCTTTCTTGTATAAATATTTTTCGCCATTTTTTTGCAGTTCGGCCGCCCGTGCAATATAAAAATTGCGTTTTTATTTGTGCTTGGTGTTGTTGGCGCGTGTCTTTATTATCTCGCGTTTTTTCTGCATGACTTTGTTATACCGGTGTTGTGCGCGCTGTGCCGCCAAATCAACAATATTTTCGTCTTTTTCCACCAGGCCGTATTTTACGCCTGTGACAGGGCTGTCTTCAATCATTCTGATTACTTTCATTTTTTTCTCCTTAGTTAAGTTTTTTTCGCAAGAGTTCGTTTACCACCGACGGGTTGGCCTTGCCGCCGGTCGCCTTCATCACGCCGCCGACAAAGAAGCCGAGCAGGCCCGTTTTTCCCGCCCGGTACTGTTCCACCTGGGCCGGGTTTTTGGCGATGACGTCATCCACCGCGGATTCTATGGCGGATGTATCCGTTATCTGCTGCATGCCGAATTTTTCGGCGATGTCGCGCGGCGTGCCGGTTTCCCCGTCCAGCATTTTTATGAATATTTCCTTGGCCTGTTTTCCGTTTATCACTTTTTCGGCAATCATGTCCACCAAATCGGCCAGATCAGAGGGACGTATAATCCGCGGCATGCCAGGCTCAGCTGTATCCACAGCGTTTTTCTCGTCCCAGTTTTCCGGATGTGCGAACAGTTCCGATATCATCCAGTTGGCAATGGGTTTGGCGCGTTCCTTTTTGCCGCCCACCGCCGCATCAAACCAGCGGGAAATGTCCGTGCTTTCCGTCAGGCGCGCCGCATCATATTCGGCCAGCCCCAGAACATCCGTGTAACGCGCGCGCGTCGCCGCCGGCAGTTCCGGCATCGTGCGACGTATGCGTTCAATCATTTCATCGTCAATGTGCAGTTCCAGCAGATCCGGATCCGGGAAGTAGCGATAATCCAGCGCGTCCTCCTTGCTGCGCATTACGGACGTCGTGCCGTCGCTTTGTGAATATCTCATCGTGTCCTGGGAAACGGTGCCGCCCGATTCGTACGCCTCTATCTGGCGGCGGGCCTCATATTCTATGGCGGATTTTATAAATTTAAACGACACCATGTTTTTTGTTTCCGTACGTGTGCGGAATTCCGTGCTGCCGACGGGGCGCACGGACACGTTTACGTCCGCGCGCATGGATCCTTCCTCCATGTTGGCCTTTGACACGCCCAGCGCCCGTGCAATTTCACGGATTTCGCGCAGATAGCGTTCCGCCTCGTCGGGGGAGGTTATGTAAGAATTGTTTTCCGGGTTTTTCACATCCAAAAACGTTACGATTTCCAGCAGGGCGACGCCCGTTCTGTTATAGTCTGCGAATGATTTCGTCGGATGCACGTCGTGTTTTAATTTTCCGGCGTCCTGTTCCAGGTGCGCGCGTTCTATAAATATTTTTTTCGGCGCCCCGTCGTCGCCCATGATTTCAACCCAGCCGCGGCCGACAACAGGCGGCTCGTCCGCCGGCTGTGATATCTGGTATCCCTGGGGCAGGTCGGGATAAAAATACTGTTTGCGTGCAAAACGGCTGTGGCGCGATATTTCCGCGTTTAAGCCCAGGCCCATTTTTATCGCCTGTTCAACACAGTACTCGTTCAAAACGGGCAGCATTCCCGGCATGGCACAGTCAACCATGGATACCTGGGTGTTGGGGGATATGCCGGGGTTATAGTCGGCCGATGCCCCGCTGAACAGTTTTGAGGCTGACAACACCTCTATATGCGTTTCCAGGCCTATCACCAGTTCCCAGTCTGTTGTTTTGCCCTTTATTATGTATGACATTTTCTTTTTCCTTTAATTAAAAAACTGTTTGTAGTTATCTGGCCCGCGCGCCGTGTCTGGCGATAAATTCCTTTGTATAGTCCCCCGGGTTGCAATACTTTGTCAAACCACATTTTGCGGCCTGGCGCCTGATGGTTTTAAGCAGCAGATACGCGCGCTTGGTCCCGCTTAGGTCTGTGAAGGTTCCATCATTCCACGCCACGTACGCATATAGCTGATGATTTTTGACGGATATGCTGCCCGGATAAATATATGACGGCGTACAGGACGTTTCCATGTAATAATTAATCAATAATTTTATGTCCGATTCCAATACGTATGCGTACTGGGTACAGGTTTGGTAATAATCCGGCAGGGCGGATGACTGTAATTTTGATATTTTTTCCGGATTGTGTTTTATAGCCTGGCGAATGGTTTCAAAATCATCTCGCTCTTGCGGTGTAAGCTTTGACAGCCGCAAATAGTTTTTGATTCTTTGTGTTATGCTGGCGGACATGTATTATTTTCCTTGCTTTTTATATTTTAGTATCTTATCATGCGTTTCGCAGTCGGCTAGGTAGCTCAGTTGGTAGAGCAAGGGACTGAAAATCCCTGTGTCGGCGGTTCGATTCCGTCCCTAGCCACCAGAAATTTTATGGCTTCGGCCATTTTTTTATTTCCCCATTACTGTTGTCGGACGATTGTCCAGTGCGGCCATCTGCTCAATCACCTTGGCCAGCTGCAAAACTTTTGCATCCGAAAACTGTGGTCCGGCGACATGCATCCCCAGCGGCAGACCGTTTGCATTGCGGCCGCCGGCAACGCTGCATCCGGGAAGACCGGCCAAGTTCATCGGAACCAGCATGGCGTTTGATGCGGTGGCCTCTGCCGCGCTTAAATCGTTTTCCAGCGGAAATGCCGCACATGGCGCAGATGGCGATATAATCAGATCGCACTGTTCAAACACGGCCGCAAACTCGTCGGCCATTAGGCGACGGACACGCGCGGCCTGTACAAAGCATGGCTCATAAAAGTCTTTGGTCAGTGCGATGGATCCGGTTAACAGTCTGAATTTTACATTCTTTCCAAATCCGGCGGCGCGTGTTTTTTTATACGTGTCGGCCAGGTCTTCGCCTTCTATGCGCAGGCCGTATCTCATGCCGTCGTAACGCGCCAGGTTTGACGACGCCTCGGCCCGTGATATGACCGCATACAAAACATCCGTCATCATGACATGTGGTACAGACACGTCTATTATTTCCGCGCCGGCCGTGCGCAGAGCGTCCACATTTCGCGCAAACATTGCGCGCATGTCGTCGGCAATGCCGGGGGCCGCCATTACCTCACGCACTATGCCGATGCGCAGGCCGCGCAGGTTTACCGGTTCAATGGGCGCACGTAATTGGCGTGCAACGTCGTCCGCCAGCGGGGCGGATGTTGAATCCTTTGGATCGTGACCCGCCATCGCGGCCAGCAAAACTGCTGCGTCGTCCACCGTGCGCGCTATCGCGCCGGGGTGGTCCAGACTGGATGCAAACGCGATGCATCCCCAGCGGCTGCACAGGCCGTATGTAGGCTTGATTCCAACCAGGCCGGTCATTGATGACGGAAAGCGTATGGAATCGCCCGTGTCGGATCCAGTGGCCGCCATGGCCAGACCCGCCGCAACCGCCGCAACCGAACCACTGGACGAACCGCCCGGCATCAGCGCCTTGTCGCGTCCGTACGGGTTTTTTGTCGCGCCGAAATATGACGTGCGGCCAGTGCCGGACATGGCGAATTCATCCATGTTTGTCTTGCCCAGCATTACCGTTCCGGCGTCTGCGCATTTTTGTGACACGGTTGATTCATATTCCGGAATAAAATTTTCCAGCATACGCGAACCCGCCGTTGTGCGTATGCCGCGCGTTGCAAACAGGTCCTTCATGCCAAGCGGAATTCCGTCCAGCGGCAACTCTTCGCCAGCGGCATACCGGGCGTCGGCCGCGGCCGCATCGGCCAGGGCGCGTTCCGGTGTGACGGTGATATAGCAGTTTAACTCCGGGTTTAAGTTTTCTATGCGGGCCAGATGCGCACGCGTTAATTCCGTGGCGCTTATTTCGCGTTTTTTTAATTTTGCCAGGGCCTGGGTAATTGTTAAGTCTATCATGTGTGTCACTTTATTTTTGTTTCTCGTTTAAATAAAACTGTGGGAACAGCGCGGCCGGTGTTATGCGCGTTATACGAACGGACGTGCCGATATTGTCGTCATAATGAGGTATATGAAAAACAACGTCTATTTTTTTCTGTGGCATTGTTGCGTTCCCCGTTATTCATCCATAACCTTTGGCACGGCGAAATAGCCGCGTGATACGCCGGATTTGTCCGGGGTGTTTGCCAAAACCGCGTCGCGCATGTCGCCGTCCGTTACCGTGTCCGTCCGGCGCGGCAGGCGGTGCGCGGCCGGGCTGTACATCGGGGCGACGCCAGAGGTGTCTATGTCGCGCAGCGCGTCAACCCATTCAAAGACGACGTTTGTATTTATCGCCGCCAGTTCTTCATCTGTTGCGCCCAGCTTTACCAGCTCTGCAAATTTGCGTAATTGCTGCTTGCTAAAACTCATCTTTCATCCTATATTAAAACATCAAAGGATTATATAATGATTCTGCCAGATTTCAAGGCTTTTCCGCGTACGGGACGCATAATTGGGCTTGATTGGGGCGCGCGCCGCACGGGGGTCGCCGTATCGGATGCGTCGCGTGAATTTGTTTTTACGCGTCCCGCGATTGTAACGCCGCGTGGTGACGCGTCATGGGCGGTGCGCGTGGCCGATTTGGCGCGTGCGGAAAATGCGGTCGGATTTGTTATGGGAATGCCCGTACGTTTGAGCGGCGAACCATCACAGACGGCGGATGAAATTCGCGCGTATGCCGCGCAGCTGTGCACATACAGCGATTTGCCGATAGTGTTTGTTGATGAGGCGCTGACCAGTATGGAGGCGCAGCAGTCAATGGGCCGGGTGCGCCGCGACGATATAAAAAAGCGCCTGGACTCAGAGGCGGCGCGCGTCATATTGGAAAACGCAATATCCATCATGGGGCGCATGTGATACGATAAAAAATCCCGGAAACAGTGCACATAGCGCTGTTTTTTTTGTTCGTGCGGTAATGTTATTCTTCGCGTTTGTCCGGGATGTTTCCGTCGGCCGACAACAATACTGCAATCCACCTGGTGGAATCAAACTGGGCCGTTATTATAAATGTTGCGACCAGCAGCGGCACGCTGAAAAACATGCCGGCGATTCCCCATATCATTCCCCAGAACACCAGGTTTATAAGTATCGCCAGCGTTGACAGGTTAAGTGTCTTGCCAGTCATTTTCGGTTCCAGTATGTTTCCAAACACTATCTGCAAAGTGATAAGTCCCGCCGCGGTTAATATCGGTTGGTGCAGCGTCGGGGCCGATACCAGCGAATAGAGTATCGGCAGCGTGCATGCCACGATTGCGCCGATTGTCGGGATATAGCTGGTTATGAAAACGATGAACGCCCACACGCCGGCAAACTCCAGACCTATTGAGCGCATCCATATGTATGATACTATGCCGGTAACCGCCGAAATAAATGTTTTCACAAACAGGTATTTCTTCATGTTTGTGTCAATGCTGTCTATTATATATCGCATCTTTTTTGACTGGCGCCGGTTGGGGAACATTGCCGCAAATTTGCGGTTAAATGTACTCTGTTCAACAAACATGAACAGCATGTATATTACAATCATTCCGATGGTTGCGGCGATTGATGCGGCGGACATGCCGACGCTGGTCGCGATTTGGCTGATGTTTGGGATTAGTGATGCGTCAAAACTTATGCCCATCTGGGCCGACAGGTATTCCGCCAGCATTGTTAGCCGCATTTGAATTTCCGGCATGACGCCAATCAATTCCTCGTACATGGGGCGAATCTGGGTGATGAACAGATATATGACGCCGCCGATTGTTGCGGCGGACAATATGTTCGCCGTCCAGTCAAAGACGCGCGCCGGCACGGGATAGTTTGCATCGCGGTTCTTTTTAAACGGAAAAACCTTGCGGTAATATGCGCTGATGGCGTTTATTAAATACCACATGAACGCCGCTATTAGCAGGGGGATGAAAATGGGCCGCCCCAGCCACAGAAAAAACACCAGGCCGATAAAGAAAATCAATCCGTTTGACAGCATTTTAAAATCCCCCTGTGCTAGCAAATCGTGCATATAGCGCGATTTTTTAGTTTTGTGTTGCGACCGGTGCGTCCGTTATGGAAACCTGTATTTCCGGCGTGACGGATGTCGGCGCTTGGACGGGCGATGCATTTTTTGCAACGACCGCGTATGTTATTATGCCGATGATTACAAGTATGTTTATGATAATCGCCGTGGTCGCATATTTCCCGCCGATGTTTTTGCGCATTTTTTCCGCACCCGCAAACGCGGCCCATGTGGCGAAGATTATCGCCATTGTCAGCGTTAACAAAATTGCGCTGAAACCAAAGAAGAAACCTGAGAACAGTATCAGCGCGACAAGCGTGCCGGCCGCGTGCACCGGTGTGGCGACAACCCAGTCCGTTATGCGTGAATACCATTTTGACCGCAGGGTCAATGCCGGGCTGCGCGGTGATTTTTCATCCATCAGGTAACCGGGTATCCACAGCATGCAAAATCCGAACGGCGCCGTCGCCAGCGTTTTCCACATGGGGACCCCCATTGCTCGTATTCGCCGGTATTTTGCATACAGGTTGCCGATGTATATTCCGCACAGATACAGATAGAACAGCGCCATTGCTATCATAATTATCATGAACGTCGGCCCGGAATGCGATTCCATCCACAACAGGCGCATCATAAGCGACCGCGCATTTGCCACAATTAGCAGCGTTGACGATATAAACGTTGCCGATGTTACGGCCATTTGTGCGTTGTTTAACGCAACAAAGCTGCGCCGGTCAAGATTGTCGCCCGGCAGCATGCGAACCATTGCAAAGGCCGATGCGGCAAAGGCCGCCGTTATCAAAATGAACGTCAGCGGGTTGTATGCAACGCCGGGCAGTATCGCGCCCGAAACTATCACCGCCAATGTCATTGTAAGAAACGCGATCACCGCGAATATGGCCGGACGCGACAACAGCCATATTGACATTTTATTTTGTTTTTTTTCTGGCATTTAAAATCCCCCATGTTTGTTTTGCTTAAACTTTATTTTATCATATTTTGACACATGCTCAAAACGAAAACGGGGCTGTCCGCCCCGTCGTTTTAACCGGAAACAATTTTCCCGTGCGACAACTGTGTGGTGTCCGTCGGGCCGACCATGCTTGTGAACGCATCCTGGTGGCTTATAAACAAAAACGCGGTGTCGCTCATTTCATGAATTATGTCCGCAATCAGGTGCTGGGTTTCCATGTCTGCGCCGGAATCGGGTTCGTCAAGTACGGCCAGGGCGGGCGCCGTCATTATTAGACGCAGCAGCATCATGCGCTTGCGTTCACCGCCGGAAAAACCGACGTTTACGCTGCGGTTCAGCCATTGCTTTGGAATGTTTAGGCGTTCGCGGGCGGATTCAAGCCTTTGCAGAAACTCACCCATTGACAAATCCCGGCCCGTTTGAAAATGCGCGTGCGCGGCAGCGGAATGTTTTAAAAAACTTAGCCAGGTCAGTCCCGGTATTTCCGGAACGTTTTGCGCGCCCAAAAATATTCCGGCCAGTGCGCGCGCCGTTGCCGTTTCCGTGGTTATGTCACGGTCTTGGAAAATCATGCGGCCAGAATCTATTTTATATTCCGGGGCGCCGGCGATTGTCGCGGCCAGCGTTGACTTGCCGGAACCGTTGTGCCCGCACAACAGGTGGCGTGCGCCGGCCTTTACCGTCATATTTATATCGGCTAGCAGATTTTTGCCATCCAGTGATACAGAAAGGTTTTGTATTTTTAGCATTTGTTGTTTCCCGTTTTTGCTAATCGTCACTTATAGCCATTTGTATTAACTGTTTTGATTCCACCAGAAACTCCATCGGCAGGCGTGATATTACGGGCGCGGCGGCTGCGCCTATTATCAGGGCGATGGCGGTGTCCCGGGGCAGGCCGGCCTGTTGCAGATAGCAAAGGGTGGCCGGATCTATTGCGCCGGTTGTGGCCTCGTGGCTTTGCAGGTTTTCACAGTTGGCGTGTATTACCGTCGGTATTGTGTTCGCCACGGCCCGGTCGCCGATTATGCGTGTGTCGCATTTTGATGCGTTTTTTCCGCCGCGGCCCGTAAAGGATACAAGACTGCGGAACGTTTGGCGCGATGCGTCCATTGCGACACCGTAAGAGACTATGTTTGACACGGTTTCGTCCCCAATGTGAATCATTTTTGTGCCGGTGTCCGCGCACTGGCCGCCGCGTGTTATGGCCAGGGAATAAAAATCGCTGCGCGCGCCGCGGCCGGCCAAAACGGTTGACGGGTATTTCCAAGTTAATGCGCTGCCTATCTCCACCTGGGTCCACAATATCTCAGCATTTTCATCAGCGCGGCCGCGCTTGGTCACA
The DNA here is from genome assembly GCA_949878575.1 of uncultured Alphaproteobacteria bacterium. Taxonomy (GTDB): domain Bacteria; phylum Pseudomonadota; class Alphaproteobacteria; order Rs-D84; family Rs-D84; genus Enterousia. Next base: position 172,460 of record CATLAX010000001.1, read on the forward strand.
AAATTCAATATGCCGCCCGTGTTCGTTCCGTTTTTGTATTCGCCGCCGTACCAGTTTTGAACGGTTGAATATTTTACCCGGGCGCCGCGGTGCGCCACGATTTCCACAACGCCGCTGTGCAGCTGGTGGGCCGGTCGGCGCGGGGCGCTGCAACCCTCCATGTACGACAGCTGGGCCCCTTCGTCCGCGATGATAATGGTGCGTTCAAACTGGCCGATTTTGGCTGTTTCTATTCTAAAATAACTGGCCAGGTCAATCGGGCATTTTGTGTTTTTTGGAATGTATACGAATGTGCCGTCCGAAAAAACGGCCGCGTTTAGCGCCGCAAAAAAATTATCTGCGGCCGGTACGACGGCGCCCAGATATTTGCGCACCAAATCCGGGTGCCGGGCCACCGCCTCTGACATCGGCAGAAATATTATGCCGAGTCTTTCCAGTTCCCATGTGTAAGAGGTATGAACCGATTTGCTGTCAATAACGGTGTCTGTCGCCATGCCCATCAGGGCGCGGCGTTCCTGTTCCGGCAGACCCATTTTTTCATAGACGTGTGCCAGATCCGAGTTGTCCAGCGCCGCCGGTTCGTTGTAATAGTTCAACGCATCGTAGTCAATCGGCGCGTATTCAAAATCAGCCCAGTGCGGCTCCGTCATCTGTTGCCACGCATGCAGTGCGTTCAGGCGCCAGGTTAGCAGCCATTCGGGTTCGCCCCGAATGGCGGATATTTTGCGTATAAGATTGTCGTTCGGTTTTGGCATGGCGCCGCGTCCCTTATCCCTGGGCGGCCAGCTGTCGTGCCTGGGTGAAGAAAGTCAGCGACTGGCCCAGCAGGCCGTCGGTGAACGTTGCCGCCAGAATGCCGTCCGGTTCGGTCGCGGCCAGATGCTGTAAAAACGCATCCGCGCGGCGTATGTAGTTGTCTATGTGGCGCCCAACCTCGCTGTCAAGTTTTATGCTGCGGCGCAGTTTTTCCAATGCAAACGGGTTTTTCGCATATTCGTCCATTATTCCGCCCAGCGCCCGCCACAGCGGATGTTCCGTGGTGTTGCGCGGCATGATGTCAATCGCGGCCATGACCGGTATTAGATTCTGCAGCAAATCCTGGTATATCATTTCCGCATTTTCCGCCACGGCGTTTGTTGCGGATTTGTTTTTAAGCACGGACTGGATCTTTACAATCAGGTTGTACTGGTGCGTCAGTGTCTTTTGCATTTGGCGCACGCGCATTCCTGCGGCAACGGCGGCCGCAGCCGAAACAATGGCGGCCGCGCATGTTACACATAGGGCGATTAAGACAATTATATCGGACATTTTGCAAAAATCCTTTGTGTTTCCCGGATAAAAAACTGTTTTGTTGATGGCAGTATAGCATCTTTTGCCGATTCGTGCGATTTTATCTTTGTTTGGTGTGATATTTATCCTTTTTCATGTGTTTTTAGGTCTTGCACAGATTCGGTCAACTTGTTATAATAAGCATAAAATATATAGGAATTTTCAGGAAAGGAAGAAAAACATGTTCCGCAAGGTTTTGATTTTTGCCATGTTTGCAACGGCGGCCGGCTATTGCTTTGCCGCAAACGGACTGCCCCAGGTCGTAACTTCAGAGGTTTTTTATTCCGAAGACAAAACGATGGAGCAGGGCGGCGAGTATGAAGATATTTCGCAGACAGAGGTGCAGGAATATTATCAGGCGGCGCCCGCGCCCGTTCCGGCGTGGCCGCTGGCCGGGTCTGATGCGGATGTTGAGGTTGCGTGTGAAGACGGCCTGTGCGCAAAGGACAAGACATCGGACAATATTCGCATCGTGTCAAAGATAGGTGCGGATTTGGTTGTTGAAAACAATTTCAACATGGGTACCCGTGGCGAGTTTAACGGATGGTCCGGCGGGGCCAACATGTTGCACGGCACGCAGATACCGGTTGGCTTTGATGACGAATGCAACAGCGGGGCCGAAATGCCGCTGTTGCACCGCGAGGTGTTGGAGGATGACGGTGGAAACGTTTTGGCCGTGTCGCGCAGCGGACGCAAGAACTGTGGCGGATACGCGGACGGATATGCGGCCTATGCGGCGAAAATGGGATTTGCTCCGACGGATTCCGCCGCGGGCGACGGCGGTGCGGGCGTGACGGTTGACGATGCGGATACGACCCAGATTGCCGTTGACGCGTCCGCCGATGCAGAGGCGCCGATTACCCTGCAGGACCAGGTGCGTTCCTGGGTTGTGGCTAACGGCCAGACCCTGCGCGAGGTTTTGCAGATTTGGTGCGACAAGGAAGGATGGGACCTGGTTTGGACGACGTCTCGTGAATATCCGATAGAGGCCAGTGCGGTGTTTAAGGGACGCTTTGTTGACGTGGCGTCGGCCCTGGTGCGTAATTTCGGCCGTGCAACGCCTGTGCCGTATGCAAAGTTTTATAAGGGGAACCGCGTTTTGGTGATTTCTACAAACGAAGAATAAATGCCACCCTGACGCAGTAGGAGAAACATATGAAAAATCCGATAAAAATTTTAGTTGCAGGCAGCATAATGTGTGCGCTGGTTTCGGCGTGCGCACAGCGTGAATCGGCAAAGGTTGCCGCATCCGTAGACCAGGATTTTATCAATGCCTATGACGCATTTGAGATGTCAAAAACGCCGCGGGCAAAGGTTGCCAGCAGTGACACCGTTTCCATGTCCGAGGGCGTATGGCTGGGCAACAAGTCAACAGTGATGGAGCACAGAAACAACCTGCCGGGAAAATTTGAAACCGATACGGGTGTAACAATTCTGTTGAATGAACCCGTAACACTGCAGGTGGTTGCAAACGATATTAATTCCATAACAGGCATACCCGTAAAGATAGACAGCCAGGTGAATTCAGAAAAACTTAGAAAAACAATGAACATCGCATATACCGGAAAACTGTCCGGCCTGCTTAGCCAGATTGCGACGGATTTGGATTTGCTGTGGTATTATGACAAGAATGCGATAGTCTTCTATGAAACGGAAACAAAAACGTTCACCCTTTATGCACTGGGGACGGATGTTTCCTATCAGTCATCCGTTCAGACCGATGACGGAAACCAGGTTTCCCTGGAATCCACGCTAAAGGAATGGGATGAGGTTGAACAGGCTATTTCCGCAATTATAGGAAAAACAGAAAACGCGGATTTTACAGTCTCGCGCAGTCTGGGCACGATAACGGTTACGGCGCCGCCGTCCGTGCAAAGCCGCGTGGGTGAATATATTGCCCGCCAGAACAAGCGCTTATCGCAACTGGTTACGATTGACGTAAAGGTGCTGCAGGTTTCCATATCAAACGATTCGGCGTTTGGATTGAATCTGGCGGCCGCGATTAACTCTTCAACCGGTTTGAACATTGTTGCAAACCCGAAAAACAATCTGGCGACCCAGGATGCAAGCTCAATGAACATCGCCGTTTTGTCAAACGCCGTTTCCGCGCTGACCGGGGCGACGCACCTGGAAAACGGGGTTGAGGTTGACGGGGCGTATACCGCGGACCAGATACGTGACGGTTCGCTGTCCAGTGTCGCGGGCAGTAACGCGCTGATACAGGCGTTGGCGAAGCAGGGCAAGGTGTCGCTGGTTACAAACGTCGGTGTTACAACGCGCAACAACCGCGTGGCGCCGGTAACAAATACTAAAACAACCGGATATATCAAAAGATTTGAATCTCGCAACTTTACAACCGTGGAATCCAGTACGGTTGACCAGGATGATTTGGAAACGGGATTTTCAATGCAGCTGTTGCCGAACGTTTTGGAAAACGGCAAGATACTGTTGCTGTTCAAGATTTCCGTCCGCGAACTGCTGCGTATGTCCACCCAGACAATAGGAGAGGTTACGCTGCAGTTGCCGGAGGTGGAAGAGCGCAGCTTTATGCAGGAAATAATTATGGAATCCGGCCAGATGCTGGTTGTGTCGGGATTTGAAAAGCAGACGGGGTCCGATACCAGATACGGTCTTGGGGATCCGGACTTTATGGCTCTGTCGGGGTCTCGTGAAACAGCCGCCCAGCGTGACGTGCTGGTTGTGATACTGACGCCGCAGGTGTTGGTCAGCCCCATGGATTCTGAGCGTGCGATACAGCAGCACTGGGGGGCGCCGCTTAACTAAAAATAAAAAACCCGCAATTGCGGGTTTTTTTAATATTGATTCCGATTGCTAAACAAAATATAATAACTAAAAAGGTTGCCGAAAAAAAAGGAACGTTTTTTTTGTTTGGCACCGCTTCAAAAAAATACCGCATTTTTGCATTTTTTTACTCCTTTTACTATGCCTAAAAAAAACGTTGGTTTTTTTTCTGGGGTTAGGTTTGTTTGTGCCGGTTCAGGCTTTTGCTTTGACTACTGGTGGCGATATTTCGGTTACCTTGCCATGCAAAAGTGTGACGGAGTGTTGTGATGGAACTGGAAGTCTTATAGTCGGGGGATCTGCTAATATTCCGAAATATTGTTGTGAAACGGGTGAAACGGAACTGAGGTGTCCGTCCGGATGGACGCGCAGCGGTTCAACCTGCAGTCGCAGCGCCACCACAAGCAGTGATTCCACCGGTTCTTATAAGGTTACATATACCAGCTGTACTGCGGACACAATAAGATGTGCGGCGGGGTCTTCAACATATACGTCAAATACTTGTTTACAGTGCCTGCCGAATACAGAAATGTAATGTTTTATTGCCGCATAAAAAATCCGGCTTTGCCGGATTTTTTATTTTACGCCAAAAAACACCCTGGACGGGTGTTTGTATTTTAGGGGCAAATTTCCCTTAGGCTATTTTTGCGACTTTTTTGGTCAGGCGGGAAATTTTGCGTGCGGCGCGTTTTTTCGGCATAACCTTGCCGGCGGCCTTCATTATTTTGCTTTCCGCGGCGCGGGTTGCGGCCGTTGCCGCCGCCTTGTCCCCGGATTCTATTGCAACAATCGCCTTTTTGGTCGCGGTCTTAACAGAGCTGCGACGTGCCGTGTTTACAGCGTTTTTCTTTGCCGTTACCAAAATTCTTTTTTCAGATGACTTGTGATTTGCCACTTTATTTTCCTTTTATTTAATCACGTTTTTTGCTATTTTATAGAAAACAAACTTAAAATCAAGGAAAAATAAAATGCTATATGTTTTTGCAATAATATGTTCATACCTGCTGGGGAGTGTCCCCATGGGCCTGTTGTTGGCACGACTGGCGGGCAAGGGTGACCTGCGCAAGGTCGGCAGTGGAAACATCGGGGCGACAAACGTTATGCGTGTCGGCGGATTGCGGCTGGCGGGGCTGACGTGGATGCTGGACATGATAAAGGCCGTTGCCGCGGTTGTAATCGGAATGTATTTCGGGGGCGTGGCACTGGGGGCCTGGTGCGGTTTTGCCGCGATTGTAGGGCATTGTTATCCGGTGTGGCTGCGTTTTCGCGGGGGCAAGGGGATTTCGTCGCTGTTCGGCGTTCTGTTGGCCATCAGTCCGGTTTCTTTTGCCACGTGCGGCATTATGTGGCTTATTGTGGCCCTGGCGTCCGGTTATTCTTCCTTGGGGGCGGTTGTTGTGTTTTGTTTTATGCCGATTTTGGGATTTTGCATATCCACGTCCGTTGGATGGGCTTTTCTGGCGATAGGCGCGCTGTGTCTGTGGCGGCACAGGGCTAACATCGGGCGCCTGGTGCGTGGAGAGGAATCGGTTATTCAATGGAAATGGAAAAAATAAATGTGCGCCCGCATAAAACATTTATGCGGGCCTTTCTTTTTCTTTGATTTTTATGGAATTTTGTGGTATACTGCATGCATCATGAAGGGATAGAGAATGATAAGAAAAATCGTATCTTTTACAGTATTCTGCCTGGCAATGGCGCCGGCAATGGCACTGACACCGGCCGGTCAGGGGCGGCGTACAACCTCGGCCCAGATGCAGGCGGGGGCGCCGCGCGCGGTGGCGTCCGTCAATCAGATTAATGCGTCTGCGTCAATGGCGTCCATGTCCGTAAACAACGGGGCCACGACGAACAAGCCCAGTGACAGGGTTGAACCGACCACACCGCCCGAGGAGGAAGAAAAGAAGGATATGCGTGAAAAGGAAAAGGCGGTTTGCATAAATAATAATATCGGTGTTGGAAACACATACGTATGGGCGTCAAGGTACAGTAATGTTAACAATTATGCATCCATGGTTGAGGATTTGGACGAACCGGCCAACAACACCTGCTTTGTAAAGGTGGAGTTAAAGTCAGATGATTCAAAAATCAGCGTTTCTGATATTCCGGCAAAGTATTTTGAAATGGGCCAGGCCATAACATGCGGTTCATGGGCCGATGAAGATGTGTTGGAAAAACGTATTTTGGACGCCAAAAAGACCGCCCGTACGTGGGGAACGGTCGGCGGCGCGGTCGGCGGCGCGGCGGTTGGCGTCGGTGCGATGGAATTGTTCGGCAACAAACTTATCGGCGGCAGCGTCCAGGGGCAAAAGGCTTTAAAGGACAACGAACTGCTGTATTCCCAGCTGGCTGTGCTGAAAAAGAAGGAACCGGCAAAGTATCAGCAGATAATGTCATTGTTGCGCAGTCTGCGTGATGAATGTGAAAGCAAGATATGGCAGGGCGCATCCGCATCAGAGCGACCGGATGAATGTACCAGCATAAATTATACATACCTGCTGGGGCTGGACAGCGGCGTTTAATAAAAAATCCCCGTTCGGGGATTTTTTATTTGGGAACCACGGCATATTTTCATATACTTGACCTTATTATGAGTGATTTGTTTGACAAGTTGATGCTTTTGCGTGCGCCGCGCATAGGGCCGGTGCGCTACGCAAAACTGATTGAACAGTTCGGAACGCCAGCGGCGGCCGCCGCGGCACTGGGCGCGGGCGCGGCGCACGCGGATTCTGTATTGCGCGAAATGGATATGGCGGCCAGGCACGGCATACATTATATATCTGACGACGACGACGCATATCCCGTGCAGCTGCGCCGGGTAAAAAATCATCCGCCCGTAATTACCGTGCGCGGAAACATTGATGTTTTGCGCAAGACCGCCGTTTCCATTGTTGGAACGCGTCATGCAACGGCGGCTGGAATGGCGTTTGTGCGCGATATGGCGCGTGAATTTGCAGCAAACGGCGTTGCGGTGGTTTCCGGTATGGCCCTGGGAACGGACAGTGCGGCGCATGCCGGGGCGTTGGCGGCGGACGGTGATGCCCAGACCGTTGCGGTTCTGGCCGGCGGGGCGGATTATGTATGGCCGCCTGAAAACGAATCGTTATACCGCCGGATAATAGAGCGGGGCGCGGTAATCAGCGAAATGCCGGTCGGCTTTGTTCCGAATCAGACGAGCTTTGTGCAGCGGAACCGCTGGATTGCGGCAATCGGCGAAAAGCTGGTCCTGGGCGAGGCCGATATTAATTCCGGCAGCATGACAACGGCGCGATTCGCCGCGGAATATGGCCGTGAAATATGGGCGATTCCGTCACATCCGGCGGATTCCCGGGCGGCGGGGCCAAATTCTTTGATTGCGCGCGGCGTGGCAAAATTATGCAGCGGGCCATCGGATTTTTTTCATTTGGCAACATCCAACGGGGGGAAAAATAAAAATCCGGTCGGTGAAAATAATTTGCTGGATGCAATAGGTGCGATTGCAGTGTCCGAATCTGTATTGTCAGAAATTGTCCAAAAACCGATTTCGGAAATTAAACGTGATTTGGTTATACTGGAATTGCAGGGCTTGATAAGAAAAACAGACGGCGGTTATGTCCGTGTATGATTTTGCTCCTGTATATACAGTGTATATACAAAGCCCGGAAATCTGGCAAAAAAACGAATCGTTGTCAAAAAATAAATGTTCAAAAATTGTTCAACATTCGGTTGCAAATAGAATTTTATCTTATAACGTTACAGACGTATCCAACGATTGATAACATCAATCAAAACAACGCGAGAGAGATTAAAAGTAGGGCGAACATAAACACTAAATTTTTATGAAACCTTTTCAAAAAGGGACAGAAAAATTTAGCGTTTATGTGCAGGTGATTTTTACACTCTTGCGCGGGCAGGAAACTCTTTTAGGGAAGGAAAGGAGAAACGGCATGCAGACAGCGGCAACAAAAAAAATGACTGACTTGGAAACAATCAAGGGGGCCATTGCCGCGAAAATAGATTCTGCCGCGTTTACATCCTGGATTGCTCCCTTGTCTTTTGAAATTTCCGGCGGCGAATTGCTGCTGGGGGCGCAGAATCAGTTCTCTGCAGATTTCATCAACAGTGTTTATTTGAATGTCCTGCAGGGCGTCGCTGCAGATTTTGGGCTGGCGCTGCGCGTGAATGTTCGTGCCGCGGCCGCGGTTGCGCCGATTGCAAACGACAACACCGCGGCGGTTTATACGCCGGCGGCGGCAACGACATCGCACAGCGCGGCGGATGCGTCCGCGTTTGACGCGTTCGTTGCATCCGATGAAAACATGTTTGCGCTGTCCGCATGCAAGAAGATGGCGGCGGGTGCCGCGACATTTTCCCCGCTGTTTATTTACGGGCCGGCGGGGGCGGGCAAAACACTGTTGGCGCAATGCATCAAAAACGCCACGTCGCACCGCACAATAATGATGTCCGGCGCCCAGTTTGTAACAGAGTTTACGCGCAGCCTGCATGACAAAAGCGTTTTTGCATTCAAAGATTACTGCCGCAACTGCGATATGTTCATAATGGACGATGTTCAGGCTTTGTCCGGAAAGCGCGCGTCCACGGATGAATTCCTGCAGTTGGTTCTGGATTTGCGCGCGGCCGGCAAGAACGTGGTTCTGGTTGCCCAGGCGTCGCCAAACAATTTAACCGGGTTTGACCGCCGTGCGCAATCCGTTTTCGCATCCGGCCTGGTTGCGGATGTTGCGGCGCCGAACACCAATGTGAAAAGCGCTTTGTTGCGCCGGGCCGGTGTCGGGGCGGATGTTGCGGCGGCGATACTGCCCCGCATGGCATCTGACGGTCATGTGATTGCGGGTGTTGTTACAAAAATCAAAACATATGCAGAATTAATGGGGGCGCCTGTAACCATGGATGTTGCGCAGCGTCTGCTGGCCGATACCCTGCAAAAGGCAAAAACGCCGATTGCAATGGTGAAATCCATGTGCGAAAAATTAGGCGTGTCTTATGACGCCGTGTGCGGCACGGGGCGTGCGCGCAGTCTGGTGCTGGCGCGTCAGACGATGATGGCGGTGTTAAAGGGTGCCACAAACATGTCTCTGACGGAAATAGGGCGCGTTTGCGGCGACCGCAATCATGCAACGGTGCTGTATGCTATTGCACAGGTTGAAAAGGCAAAGCAGACGGATTTGGTTTTGGCGGCCCAGATTGCACAGATGATTTCGGAATACAAATAAATATCCCCCGAGCGGGGGACTTTTTTATCACCTGATACCGACCTGGAACTCGTCGCCGAAGCCTGCGACAGTCTGGCCGCCGATGGCGCAGTTTATATCCTCAAAACCGCCCTTTATCTGATTCTTTTTTATCACGTTGCTGGTTATCAACCCGCCGGCCGTTCCCAGAACGACGCCCGCTATGGAATCAGACGCCAGGCGCGCGGTGTTAAAGTTGCCCTCGCGGTCTTTCCACACGCTTGTCCCCAGGCCCGCCTTTAACTGGTTCAGCTTGTTCCTTATATCCGCTATCTTTTCACGGGACGCTTCTCGCTCCGCATCACGCTTTTTCTTCTCTGCTTCCTCTCTTAGTTTCTTTTCGTTTTCATCTCTTTTTTCCGCATCCTTCTTGTTTATCAATGCCTGCAGTTCCGCCCACTTTATATTAAACTGGGACTCTGTTCTGGTATTATCATTGCATAATGCAAATATCTCGTCTATTTTTGCCACTATTTCCGTATCAGACGAATATTTTATACGCATTTCCGCCAGCTGTTTTAATTTCGCTTCGTCACAGTTAAATGTTGCCGCCGGTGTTATGCACGTCCCACTGGCGACGTCAAACTTTTTAGTTGTATCCGCGCAGTTGCACTTGTTGGTTGACGCATTCCACACCGCAACCGCTGCATCCACCATACAGCACGCCGCACATTCCGTTGCATTTGGATTGCTGCTGCACTTTCTTTTTTCCACGCAGCTTTTTTGCACAGGAGTAGGCGTCGGTTTCGGTGTTGGTGTCGGTTTAGGCGTCGGCGCCGCAGTGTCTAAAATACATTTTTCATACAACGGTTTACCATCAGAGGTTGTCCATCCAGCATTTTTGCCTGACAATATGTATCCAGCAAAGCACTCAACTATCATTGTTGAGCCCCCCTTGCCATTGGCCCAACATTTACGATAACATTTTGCGGCCCCGGCAGACACTTGGGAACCCCAACATAGAACGTACCCTTCGGTACATGTCGGGGTGGTAGCAGCTTTAGCTTTTAAACAAGGATTTCTATAGATAAAGCTATTGACTGCGTGAGTTGCATATATATCCCCTTTAGAACAGGTTTCTCCTGTATCAACTGGCGTTGATCCAGAACAAGATGGCATACTGCTACAACAATCAACTTCTCTCCAAACCCAATCACCAAAAAAGCCGCCATTTTCTCTACATTTATAACATTTTCCTGTGTTATATGTATGGCCATCCCATCTGTGGGCACCTTTTACTGATATTATTTCGTACTTATTGCTTCCCTGACACTGATAGCAGTTTCCATCACCTGTATCACATAAATACTCATCTGCTTTCCCGTACGCAGAACTAAAACAACCACAGATATTTATTACCATGATAGTCAATAAGCACAATTTTCTCATAGAAAGTCCCTCCAGATCCGCCGCAACAAAACGGTGGTTTAAATTAGGCAGAAAATAGTTTTTGGAAAGTGGCTAAAAATATGATAAAATAAGAAAAAATAAAGGCATCCAAAATGCCTAGAAAAAACCACCGTTTTTTAGCGGGGATTGGAGAGATAACATGAAAAAAATATTCGTATTTTGTATTTGCCTATTAGGTGGTAGCAATGTGGCTGTTGCGGGAACGTGCCAGCCTATAGCATGCGACCCCGCAAGTCATGATGTTAGCGAACTTCTTACCGTGGATGGTTACACAGGTGGCAAGAATTCTGATAATAATCCTAAATATCTTGGAAAAGATTGTTTTATGTGTGACACCGGCGGTCCCAGTGAATGCAATTATAAAGATAAGGTTGCCATAGTATATGGCGGCAGAACCAGAGCTTTTCAATGTGTTGATGATGCAGGGGTAGATGACAGCTGGGAAAATATTGATAACGATTTATGTGTCTGTGGCGATTCTCCATTGAAAAGCATGTCGGCTTCTATAGCAAACGCTAGCCTATCGACTACATTTAGAAGTGGAAGTTGCTCTAGCGGCAGCAAATCTTCAGAAATAAAAAATAGCGGAAGAGTAACGAATATTTGCAAGTACAGAACATGCAAGCCGGGTTATACCGCCAAAAATGGAAACTCGTGTGTATCAAATACACCGGCGCCCGCACCAACCCCGACGCCCACCCCGGTACAAGACAAGTTGGGTTGTACATATGGCGGCAAAACATTTAAAGTTGGCGAATTTATAGTAGGTTCTTGCAAAATGGATTGTGCCATTAATTTAGAAGATTATACGCATGTTGCAAATCCACCCAGAACCGAACATCCGTGTATTAAAAAATGTGTTAGTGGTGACAAGTGTCTTAAGACTTGTGGCAAATCCTCTGTATGTTGGGATATATTGGCAACCGATGCAACATGTGATCCGGGATATTTACCAAGTAAGAATCAAAAACGGTGTGTAGGAAAGGATCAGACGCCGAAGCCTAAACCCAAACCGACTCCAGTGCAAAAAAGTTGCGTGGAAAAAAGAAAGTGCAGCAGCAATCCAAATGCAACAGAATGTGCGGCGTGCTGCATGGTGGATGCCGCGGTTGCGGTGTGGGATGCGTCAACCAACAAGTGCAACTGTGTTGATGCAACCAAAAAGTTTGACGTCGCCAGTGGGACGTGTCTGACACCAACGGCCAAAAAGGCATGCCCGGAAACGGTGATATTACAACTGGCCCAGTGGAAGAAACAATGCGTTGACAACAGTGCCATTATTGAAGCTATAAATTCGTTGGAAACATACTGTTCCAACCCGAATCCGGAAGAAAACGATACGACATACAATGTGTTGTATAAATTGATAACGGATTTGCATCCTGAAAACTGTGGTGTTGCAGAAAAGGCACCGAAAAAGGATGATTATACAAAAGAGCGAGAAGCGTCCCGTGAAAAGATAGCAGATATAAGGAACAAGCTGAACCAGTTAAAGGCGGGCCTGGGGACAAGCGTGTGGAAAGACCGCGAGGGCAACTTTAACACCGCGCGTCTGGCGTCTGATTCCATAGCGGGCGTCGTTCTGGGAACAGCCGGCGGTTTGATAACCAGCAACGTGATAAAAAAGAATCAGATAAAGGGCGGTTTTGAGGATATAAACTGCGCCATCGGCGGCCAGACTGTCGCAGGCTTCGGCGACGAGTTCCAGGTCGGTATCAGGTAACGCCTGATAAAATAAAAACGCCCGCACGGGCGTTTTTTATACGAACAAGTCTTTTACAAACTGGGCGTGTTCCGTGATAAATTTAAATCGGAATTCCGGTTTTTTACCCATCAGTTCTGATACTATTGTGCGGGTTTTTTCCGTGTCTTCGGCACCGTCGTCCGTGCGCGGCGGCAGGTCAACGCGAATAAGCCGGCGTGTTTTGGGCGACATGGTGGTTTCCTTTAACTGGTTTGGCATCATTTCACCCAAACCCTTAAACCGCGATATTTCAATTTTTTTGTTTTTATATTTGCCGTTTTTTAATTCTTCCAGCTGTTCGTCCGTATCTATGTACATGGATTCCGTTCCATGTGTCAGCTTGTACAGCGGCGGGCATGACAGATACAGGTGGCCGCCGTATATTAATTGCGGCATATGCTGGTAAAAGAACGCCATTAGCAGTGATGCGATATGGCTGCCGTCAACGTCGGCATCGGTCATGACGATAATTTTTTCGTAACGCAGTTTGGCGTCGTCCCAGTTTTTGGCGGTGCCCGCGCCGATAATGTCAATTAACTCGTTTAGTTCCTTGTTGTTGCCAAAGCGTTCGTCGGAATTGGATATTACGTTCAGCACCTTGCCGCGCAGGGGCATTATCGCCTGGGTCGCGCGGTCGCGCGCCTGTTTGGCGGTGCCGCCGGCCGATTCGCCCTCTACTATAAATAATTCCGTTCCTTCTATTCCGTGTTTTGAACAATCCGCCAGTTTTGCCGGCATGCGTATGCGTTTTGTCGGTGTTTTGCGGGCGACATCCTTTACCTGTTTGGTCTTTATGCGCGCATTGGCCAAATTAATGACAAAGTCCAGCACGGCGTTTGCCGTTTTCGGGTCTGACGCCAAAAATATTTCCCACGGGTCGCGCAGGGCTCCCTCTGTATATTTTGCAACCTCAGGGTTGGACAGCTTTTCCTTTGTCTGGCCCAAAAACTGCGGTGTTTTATAAAACACGGATACAATCGCCGCAACAGAGTCAAAAACATCGTCGCCGATTATTGTGGCGGCGGCCTTGCTGTTTACTTTTTCCCCGTATGCCTTTATCCCTTTTGTAATCGCGGATTTAAAACCGGATTCATGCGTGCCGCCGTCAATGGTTGCGATTGTGTTGCAGTATGATGCAAAAAATCCGTCGTCAGAGGCGGCGCCGTTTTCATCCGTTAAAAATGTCAGCGCCCATTCAACGCGCCCGCTGTCATCCGGGAAATCAACACTGCCACTGAATATTTTTGGCAAAATGCGCGGTTTGGCGTCCGTCTTTTCCGCCAGAAAATCCGCCAGGCCCCCGGGATAATAAAACGTCGTGTCGGCGGGGATGTTCATATCCTCTGTCAACAAATCGGGGTTGCAGTGCCACTCTATTTTTACCCCGCGCGACAAAAACGCCTTTGCCCGTGCCATGCGGTAAATCTTTACCGGTTTGAACACAGCGTTTGCGCCGAATATTTCATCGTCAATCGTAAAGCGGATTTTTGTTCCGTGCGCACGTGTCGCGTCGCCGCGAATCATTGCACTGGTCGGTTTGCCGCGTGAAAAAGTCTGGCGCCATTCGTAGCCGTCGCGGCATATTGTCACAATCATTTCCGATGACAGGGCGTTTACAACCGCACTGCCCACGCCGTGCAGACCGCCGCTGGTCTTGTACACGTTGTTGTTGAACTTGCCCCCGGAATGCAGGGTGGTCAATATAACCTCCAACGCGGATTTGCCGGGGTATTTCGGGTGCTCGTCCACGGGAATGCCGCGGCCGTCGTCCGTTATTTCAATGGTTTTAGAGTCAATTAAATTAACGGAAATCTTTTTGGCAAAGCCGGCCACCGCTTCGTCAATAGAGTTATCCATAATCTCTACCGGCAGGTGGTGCCACGCCTTTTCATCCGTGCCGCCGATGTACATGCCGGGGCGCAGGCGTACGGGTTCCAGCCCCTCTAACACCTGAATATCCGATGCGTCGTATGTGTGTGTATTTGCGTCTGTCATAGTATCTAATTATTAGAACATTATTTGATTTCGTGCAAGTCCAAAGAATGTTTTCCGGGCGTCAAAAAACGAATAGGAAAAGGTACTTGTTGATTAATTGTTGACAAAAATATATTTTTAGTGTAAGAATAAATAAATTTACAGTGAGGCTGCAAAATGAAAAGAAAAGTTATTATTGATTTGAATGGTGTGATTTTTAGACCGGTTGATGAACAGTTTGGTAAAATTGCCCGCAGAGATTACGGCCCTGTGCGCGGCGCCATGGTATATGCGGCGTACAAGTACGGCATAGGGCGCCGTCATATGTCGGAAGAGGTTTCACGTGTGTTGTACCGCTGTGTGTGCGAGGCGAAATTGCGTGAAGGCGTGCTGGATGCGCTGGACAAGATTGTGGAAATGCCGCATGTGTCTGTTGAGTTCTGTTCACAGATAGCCTTCCCGTGGCAGAAAAAGGCGCTGGAGGGCAGATTACGTGCGTTGGCACCATGCATGAATGCTGCAACGCATTACGAGCTGATTAGTCCATATGAATCAAAGCGTGATTATTTGTATAACACAACCGGGGCGGATAAAAACTCTATAAACTATGTTGTTGACGACAAGGCGCATGATTTCAACTGGCCCAGCCGCTGGCGTTCTTGTCCGGTGCTGATATATGCGTCCAGCCGCGAAAAAAATGCCACGCGCGGCCGTTACAGTACCCGCGATTTTCATGATTTGAAAATGTTTGCGGACTTTTTGGATCATCAGAGATAAAAAACAACCCGATTTACAGGTTTCTTTTCCCGGGACGGCCTTTTTATGTCATCCCGGGTTTTCAATGGGCTTGATTTTTAGTATAATGGGCTTATATATCATTACACAATCAAAACGGATGAAAAAATGAACAGCAATCCATATGAAGTTTTGGGCGTTGCGCGTGACGCGTCAGATGCCGATATTAAAAAGGCCTACCATAAACTGGTTATGAAATACCACCCGGACCGCAATCCTGGCGACAAAACGGCCGAGGACAAGTTCAAAGAGGTTAACAACGCATTTGATATTTTAAAAGATCCGCAAAAGAGGGCGGCCTATGACCGGTTTGGAAATGCGGCGTTCGCCGGCGGCAACGGTGCATCCGCCGGTGCGGGCGGATTCGGCGGCGCCAATCCGTTCGGCGGCGGATTTAATTTCAACATGGGCGGTGGCGCCGGCATGGACGATATTTTGCGCGAGGCCATGCGCGGATTCGGTTTTGGTGACTTTGGCGGCGCACCGCGCGGCGCCGCGGCGGATCGCCGCGGGCGCGACCTGCTGGACGAGGTGGCGATTGATTTAAAAGACGCGTATTTTGGCAAGACGCATACGGTAAAGTTTTCCAGCAACACGTCATGTGAAAAATGCCACGGTTTCGGCACCGCGGACGGCAAACCGGCGCCGGCCTGTCCAAACTGCGGCGGCAGCGGTTATGTCCGCACCCAGCAGGGATTTTTCGCCATGGAAACGCCGTGTCCGGAATGCAACGGCACGGGACATAAAATTGATAAAAAATGCGATGCGTGCGACGGCACCGGTGCGGTGCATAAATCGCGCACGCTGGATGTAAAAATTCCGGCCGGAATAGAGGACGGCGCGCGCCTGCGCCTGGCCGGCCAGGGCGAGGCCGGCACAAACGGCGCGCCGGCCGGCGACTTTTATTTGGATGTGCATGTGCGGCCGGATGCGCGCTTTGAGCGTGCGGGTGCGGATTTAATCCGCCGCATGGACATTCCGTTTGCGACACTGGCGCTGGGCGGGGAAATAGACGTGGAAACAATTGACGACAAGACACTGTCCGTAAAGGTTCCGGCCGGAACGCAGGTGGGCGAACGTCTGCGCGTGCGCGGCCACGGCATGCCGGGGCGGCGCGCCGGCAGCTTTGGCGACATGTACATCGTTGTCGGGGTCCAGATTCCGACAAAGCTGACGGACAAGCAGAAAAAATTGCTGGCGGAATTTGCAGAGACCAAGCCCGGCAAAAAAGGATGGTTTTAACGCGTGGTTCGGCGGGCAATAAATATTTGCCCGCATTTTATTTTTCTGTTATAATTTTTATCACATCGGGTGATGCCCGGTGTGAGGTGTAAGAACCTCTTACGAGCTTTTTAAACTCCACAACCGGTTGGAGGGCTGTGATATACATGAATAAGCAGCACTATTCTCGTAGTAGTTCTTAACCTCCAACCGCCCTTCATCACGGCGGTGTTTTTTATTTGCAAAAAACAAAGGAGGGGAAAATGCAAATATATGTTGATGCAAAATATTTTGGCAATGCAATGCGGCACGGGCGCTGTAATGCTGGAATAAAAAGGCGCGATGTTGCAAAAATCTTGGGGATGACGCCGCACGAATATAACCGTATTGAATCGGGGCGCAGAATATGGCCGGAAAACATGATGCCGCGTTTAATGACGCTGGCGTTTTTGCAGCTGCGTACGCGACGCGTCAACGGCGCGCCGCAAATGAAGCCGTTGCATGGCGACACGGACGGCACCGTTTTTATAAATGCCGATTAAATAAAAAAACATCCGCCCCGTTTCGGGGCGGATTTCATGCACATGGCGCGTTTTTTATTTTTTTATCTTTTTTATTTTTTCCGCAAACGTCATGGTGTACTGCGTCGCGCTCCACAATGATGCGACCAGCGCCGCCCACAGACCGAATATTCCGATTTGCGATATAACGTTCATTGCAACCAGGTGCGTGCGTGTAATCGTGGCGGGCGATACGGTGGTGGTCATTGCAAACAGGCCCAAAAATGCAACGATTGCAATCATTTGCAGTGTTGTTTTAATTTTGCCCATGGAAAAGCGCGCCTTTGGCACCGGCATCTCAATTTTCTGGGTGCCCAAGAATTCACGCAGGCCGCTGATGTACAGTTCGCGTGCGATTAAGATGATTGTCGGAATCACGATGAACCATACCGGCATCATGACCGTTAACATAATCAGCGTGTTGACCACCAGCAGTTTGTCGCCGATGTGGTCCATTACGCCGCCGATTTTGCTGCATACGTCGTATTTGCGCGCCAGGAACCCGTCCAGCCAGTCTGATATCGCCGCCAGTGCGAACAGTATGAACGACGTCCAGTACATCTGGAACATCAGTGTCGGTATTATCGCAAATGCCGCCGCAATGCGGAATGCGGACAAAAAGTTTACAAAGAACTTCATATGTTTCTCCTTAGGTAGATATGAATGATTATATTATACCACTTCGCAGTGGAAATATGCATAAATTTTTTCCGCCGCATTTTTCCCCAGCCCCGGCACCCGCAGCAGCGCCGCCATGTCCGCGTCGCCGACCGCGCGGGCGGAACCGAAATGCAGCATTAACGCCTTTTTGCGCGCGGGGCCGATGCCCTCTATCTCATCCAGGACGGACGCGGTGACGGTTTTGGCGCGCACCGTTCGGTGGTATGTGATGACGAAACGGTGCGCCTCGTCACGGACGGCGCGCAGCATTAAAAACAGTCGTGAATCCTTTGCCATGTCCCAGGATTCGGTGCCGTCCGGCAAAATGAAGTGTTCGTCGCCGTCGCGAACCAGACCCTTGGTCACGCCAAGTACTGGAATATCCGGCGCGGTGCGGTGCGCGATGTTCCACTGGGCCCGGCCGCCGTCAACTATTATCAAATCCATTTTCGGACCGCGGCGTGTTGCGCGTGACACAAACTCTTCCATCATGGCGATGTCGTTGCCGGCGCGTGCGGCGTCGTTTAATTTAAAGTGCCGGTATGATGATTTTATAAAGCCGTCCGGGCCGAATGCAATCATTGCGCCCACGGGGTGGCGGCCGAACAGGTGCGAGTTGTCAAACACGCCCGCGCATTCTATTTTCAACCCCAGCCATTTTTCCAAATCGGCGACCGCGTGCGGCCAGTCCAAATTCGCGCTATGTGCATGTGACCGCCGCATACCGCGGTTTGATGTATGCGTCAATGCGGCGATTTTGTCGCGGCACGCCGCGGCCGATTCAAAGTCCAGACATGCGGAAAATTTTTGCATCGCCGCGGTTAGATCCGCGATAATCGGCTCGCTGTCGCCGGTCAGTATCCGCCGCGCCAGGCGCACACGTTCGTCGTAATCCGTCTGGGGCAATACGCACGGCGCGCTGCACCGGCCTATCTGGTGCAACAGGCATGGCCGCGCACGGTTGCGCATAAATGAATCGGTGCATGTGCGTAGCTGACACACTTTCTGCAGTGTCTTTATCGTTTCGTTTAACGCCGCGACGGACGGATACGGACCGTATATGTCGCGGCGCTGTGTTATCTTGCCGCGGAATTTTAGCAGTCGCGGAAAATCACCCGCCGTCAGCGCCAGCATCGGGTACATTTTCCCGTCCGTCAGCATTATGTTGTATCGCGGCTTTTGCGTTTTTATCAGTTCCTGTTCGCGCAGCAGTGCGTCTGATTCCGTCGCGACGGTTTCCCATTCCACGCGCGTGACCAGTGTTCGCATTATCTGTTTGTGCGGTTCCAGTTTGGATATGTCCACGTACTGTTTCAGGCGGTTCGCCAGATTTTTTGCCTTGCCCACGTACAGCAGCGTGCCGTCCGCGTCGTACATTTTGTACACGCCGGGGGCGCTGGGACTATTTTCTATCAAATCAGAAAATTGAATACTCATGCCGATTATGATATAATATGAAAAAACAAATAGCAAATAGAGGCGTAAATATGAGACAGGAATCAGGACGTTCCATGATAGAGATGCTGGGGGTGCTGGCCATTATGGGGGTCATCACGGTCGGCGCGATTACGATGATATCAACCGCCATGCGCACGCAGAAACGAAACACTGTAAACGACGACGTGATACAGATAGTTACCGGCGTTCGCCAGTTGCTGGGCGAATATGACGATTTTTCGCACATTAACAACGAAACAATATTCGGCGCAATCGGCATGTCTGACAAGAATCCGTACGGCGGCAAGTATGAGCTGTATGTGGATCCGGCCAACATGAGACAGTTTGTCGTGGCCATAGACGGCCTGTCGGACGGCGACTGCAAATACTTTGTGACCAAGGCGTGGTCCGATTCGGTCGGCTATCAGATGTCCGGCGGCAAAGAGGGCGGCGCGACCGGCGACTGCAGAAACGCGGCCGGCGCAAACAAGGTGTATATAACTTACGGCGAATAAATTTATGGCGGATATGATAAGCGTTTCTCAGACAGAGGAGGGCGTGCGGTTGCACCGCTGGTTTTTGCGGCGCTATCCCGCCATGCCCCAGCGCGAGTTTTACAAGCTGTGCCGCGGCGGCCAGATACGGGTAAATTCTTCGCGTGTCCGCGGTACAGAGGTGCTGCGGGCCGGTGACGTGGTGCGGATTCCGCCGACGGTTGCCGGATATGCGCATGTTCAGAAAAAATCCGAATCCGGAGAGGCGTTTTCTTTGGCTGATTTGGAAATGCTGCGGAAATGCATCATACACAATGACGATGATGTCGTCGCATTTGACAAGCCGGCCGGTCTGGCGGTGCAGGGCGGCACCGGTATTCGCAAGTCTGTGGACAAGATGGCCGCCGCGCTGTTCCCGTATGACAAAATATCGCTGGTTCATCGCCTGGACAGGGAAACAAGCGGAATTTTGGTGGTGGCCAAGAATCAGCGCGCGGCGCAGGTGCTGGCGGCGCAGTTTCAGGACAAAACCGCCCAGAAGCACTATCTGGCGCTGTTGCGCGGGCGTGTGACGCCGCAGTCCGGAACGATTGACAATTACATGATTAAAGGCCAGGTGTTTGACAGCCCGGCCCGTTTGAACAACGGCACGGGTCCGCGCCCGCAGCGCGCCATCACCGATTACAGCGTTTTGTCAGAGGCGGGGAATCTGTCGTGGATTTTGTTTTCGCCAAAAACGGGCCGCACACACCAGCTGCGCGTGCACAGTGCGCTGTCGTTGAACGCGCCGATTGTGAACGACGCGCTGTACGGGACGGAATGTGGCGCGGCGGATATTATGCCGGATGGCCTGATGACGACAAAAAACTTGTTTTTGTTCGCGCATAAGATAACATTTCAGCACCCCACGACGGGCCGCATGATAACATTGCGGGCTGTGCTGCCGGATTTTATGCGCCCCGTGGTGCAGATGTTGGAATTAAAGGTGCCCTGATAACAAAAGATGATGTTTCGCAAGAACCTGTTTTTTACCATCACGCGGATAGTGTCCATGTTCTTCATGGGGCTGGTCGTTGCCGTGCTGATTGCGTTAAGCCAGGTTAATCTGGAAACGTTGCGCGGTGACGTGTTGGGCATTCTGCGCGGTGCAACGGGGCTGGATATTGAGATAGAAGGTGCCGTGTCGTGGAAATTTTCACTGCGGCCGCAGATAGAGCTGCACCAGGTGCGCGTGCGCAATGCCGACTGGGCGCAGCATGAATACGCGTTCAGTGCCGAAACAGTTGACGTTACGCTGGACTTAATATCGTTAATGCAGGACAGGCCGACAATCAAGAATGTAAAAATCAACGACGTGTCCGTGTGCATAGAGAAAAACGCCGCGGGCGAATATTCCGTCATGCCGCGCAAAAAGGAAGAGCCTGATGCCGCCGCCGATGCGGCCCGGGATGATGCGATGCCGGAAACGCCGCAGTATCCGTTTGCGGATCCTGGACTGGGCGGGATAGAGGTTAAGGATCTGACAATGCATATTTTTGACGCGACTTATTCCATGGCGGGGCTGCAGGTGCGCTATGTGCCGCGTGAAAATGCGCGTGAATACGCCGGCTGGATTAAGCCCGATGAAAAGGTGTATCCGTTTATTGTTTCTTATTCCCAATATAATCCGGACAAAAAAGTGTATCCGGTGCGCGTTGCAATTTCCACCGGGGGCGAGGCGCTGATTGCGAACATTGCGCTGGAAGGGACCAGCCTGGTGCCGATAGATTTTGTCATCGGCGGCGATATTCCCGATGTAACCGCACTGGGGGCGATTTTTAACCTGAATCTGGAACCCATGCCGGAAATGCACGTAAACCTTAACGGCGGAATAAACGGCAGCAAGATTTCATTTAGAAAATCCACATTGCGTGTTCGCGGAAACGAGGTGCGTTTTTCCGGCGATTATGACTGGGCCAAAAAGAAGCCGACGTTTAATTTGACGGTGGAATCCAAAAGCCTGAACCTGATGGAATTGTTCCCGGAATTGTATTATCCAAAGCGCAAGATGCGGCCGAACCGTGAATTAAACGTGTTCAAAGACACGCCGCTGTACGGCAAAGAGTTTTTGAATTTTGACATGAACCTGCGGGTGGATGTGGCAAAGCTGGCCGTGTATCGCGACCTGGTAATCCGTGATGTTGACCTGCGCGTAAAACTGCGCGGCGCCGTGGCGCGGATAGATCTGGACGCGTCAATCGGCGGCGGCGATGTAACCGCGGCGGCGGATGTTGAGATAGAGGCGGACGGCACGCTAAATGTGGTGGCGGCCGGCGCCGGGAACAATATAGAGGTTGGAAAAATTCTTGACCAGGTGCACGCCGCCGATTTGATAACAGGACTGCCGATGGGACTGCGTTTTTATCTGCGCGGGCGGGGCGCGGATCTGGCGGAGCTGATGGGAAGTCTGACAGGGCCGGTTCAGGTTTATTCAAACGGTTCCGGCTATGCACATTCCGCGCTGGTGGCGAACATGTACGGAACTGATTTCCTAACAAGCCTGCGGCACGGCATCCAGGATTTGTTCCGGTCAGAGAAAAAGCACAACCAGATAAAGATTTCATGCGCGGCGGTGTCGGCCAAACTGCGCAACGGGCGCATTGAAACGCAAAACGGGGTCGCGGTGGAAACAAACGCCATAAACCTGCGTCTGGCGGGGAATATGGATTTTGGCGATGAGAGCATGCGTTTGGCCTTAACGACGGTGCCTGTGCGGGGCTTGAAACTGTCTTTGACGGGAAATGTTATGAATTCTATAGAAATAACTGGAAATTTGGCGGAACCTGATATAAAAATAAGTGGTGCGGCGGTTGCCGGCAAGGTTGCATCCGCCACCGGAATAGGATTGCTGTTGGCACCGTTTACTGGGGGAATCAGTCTGGCCGCGGGTGCGGGGCTGGGCTTGTTGGCGGGCGATTTGCTGGAAAACTGGCTGGCGGATGATCACCCGTGTGAAACCGCGCTGACACGAGGGGCGCCGGATATGCGCAACGACCCGGAATGGCTGGGGGCGGATATAGGCGATTTGATGCAAACCGTTATGGACAAATAACAACAAACAACAAAAGGATGGCAAAATGTTTAACTGGGTTGGACTTATACAAATTTTAGTCATAGCTGTGATGGTGCTGCTGTTTTACAGAAGCTTTATTCAGAACACACAGTCGGAAAAGCTGGTGCGCGGCCTGTTGGGGCTGGCGGTGCTGTGGATTTTAAGTTTTGTGATGTCGTGGGCGCATCTGGATTTGCTGGGCGGTTTTTTGCATTGGACGGCGCTGTTCCTGTCGCTGGGGCTGATTGTAGTGTTTCAACCGGAACTGCGTAAGTTTATGGCGTTGCTGGGCAATGTAGAGGGCTGGGGGCGCTTGTTCCGGCGCGGCGGTGTCGTTCACAACGATACGCGTTCTTTGGATGCGCTGGTGTCTGCGGTTGAATTCATGTCGGCAAAGCATACCGGCGCACTGATAGTGTTTCCGACAATGCTGGACGAAAGCGTTATTGAAAAGAAGGGTGTTGCGATTGACGCTTTGATTTCCAGCGAATTGCTGCTGACCATATTCTTTAACAAGACCCCGCTGCATGACGGTGCTGTTATTATTGAAAACGACCGCATCGCGTATGCAGGCGGCATTCTGCCGTTGTCGCAGAACAATTTGAACTGGAAATACGGCACGCGTCATCGCGCGGCGCTGGGGATGTCCGAACTGTCCAGTGCGACGGTGTTGGTCGTGTCTGAGGAATCCGGCGATATTTCCATCGCGGAAAAGGGAAAGTTTACAAAATACGACGATATGAAAAAATTGCGTGCAAAACTGGAAAAAGTTCTAAACAAATAAGAGTTTTTTCATTTTGCCTAAGTAAAAAGCCCCGGTTGACGGGGCTTTTTTGCGGCGGCGGCAAACATTGCTTTTGCCCTTGCACCGAATCGGGGTTTTTTGATAAAGTTAGTTTCAAGAATGTAGGCGTCTTATATAATATAACAGGAGCACATATTATGGAATTTTCGGTATTTCGTCAGGTTTTAATTCGTGCGCTGGGCCATATGCAGTCCATTGTGGAAAAGCGTGCGACCTTGCCGATATTGATGAATGTTAAGCTGGAGGTGGCGGACGACCTGGTCTTGTCTGCGACAAATGTTGATTTGGAACTGGTGGAACATGTGGCGGCCGACATTACGCTGGGCGGGAAAACAACCGTTCCGGTTCAGATGTTGTATGATATTGTACGCAAACTGCCGGATGACGCCGAAATCAGTTTTAAGCAGAGCGGGGATCAGCTGGTCGTGTCCAGCGGGCGTGCGGTGTTCCGTCTGCCGACGTTGCCTGCGGAAAATTTCCCGGCCATGGCGGGCAGCAATTTAACCACGAAATTCCAGATGACCACGGGCGACCTGGCGCATCTGATTAACCAGACTAAGTTTGCAATACCGACAGACGATGTGCGCTATCACCTGGGGGGGATTTATTTCCACATTTCAGACGAGGGCAAGGAAAAAATGTTGACCGCGGTTGCGACCGATGCGCAGCGTATGGCGCTGTGTGCAATGCCGGCCCCGGCGGGCAGCAGCGACATGCCGGCGGTGATTTTGCCGCGTCGTGTGATTGGCGAACTGTCAAAGTTGCTGGAAGACGCGACTGTTGACGATGTCGTTGTTGAATTGTCTGATACAAAGGCGCGCTTTACCGTCGGGGCCGCGACACTGACCAGCAAGCTGGTTGATGCGCAGTATCCGAATTACCGTGTCGTGATTCCAAAGGGCAACGACAAGATTGCAATTCTGGACAGAAAGCAGTTTGTGAACGCCGTTGACCTGGTCTCGGTCGCCAGTGTTGACAAGACGAAATCGGTTCAGCTGACTTATTCCATGAACAAGCTGGTTGTGAACGCGTCCAGTCCGGATGCCGGTACCGCGACCCAGGAACTGGATATAGAATACAATGGCGACAGTGCGTTTACGGTAACGTTTAACGTAAAGTTTCTGTTGGATGTCGCCGGCCAGGTAGAGGGTGAAAAATTCCAGATGGAAATGCAGGACCCGCTGTCGCCGACAATTATAAAGTCCACGGACAAGAAAACCGATGCATTGTTCATTTTAATGCCGATGCGCATGTAGGGGTGTTTTTACAATCCCGCTTTATGCGGGATTTTTTCGTTTTAAGGAAATTTCATAATGAAAATATCTGTCATAATTCCCGCATATAATTGCGAGGGCTATATCGCCCAGACACTGGATTGCATATATTCACAGACAATGCCGCGCCGCGATATGGAGGTGATAATCTATCTGGATGCACCGACAGACAACACCGCCGCGGTGGTGGACGCGTGGATGGCGGCGCATCGCGGGTTAAAGGTGAACGTTATACGTGCGACGCGTAACCGCGGCGTGTCATACGCCCGCAACGCGGCCGTGCGCCGTGCACGCGGGGAATACGTGCATTTTATGGATTCGGATGATTTGGTTAACACGGATTTTTACCGCGCCATGTACGATGCGGCCAAATCCACCGGGGCCGATGTGGCCGTTGCGTCATACCGGCACCAGCGGCGCCCGAACAGCAGCGTGGCCTTTGACATTTCCGTTGTTGTTTCAAACGCACAGGAAAAGATAGACTTAACACGTGTTGACCAGCATGGGATGATGTGGCGTTATCTGGTGCGGCGTGATTTCTGGGTGCGGGAAAAATTTGTGTTCCCCGAGGACATGAAGATTTGCGAGGACTGGGTTCTGGCAAACAAAATGGTGTATGCGGCAAATTATATCGTTACCGTGCCGGCGGCCGTTTATTGGTATTTGTGGCGTCAGAATTCCCTTATATCCGTCGGCGACAAGGTCAGAGAGGGCGGCCCGGACGGTATTCGTGCAAATCGCGAAATGGTGGAATTTTTAACGGAAAACGGTTTGTTGCGCTGTCAAAAGCATGTGATGATAAATGATTACCGTCTGTTTGGCGGCGTTCGGCTGTTTACGGTAAAAAGCGTTGACAACAAGCGGGAATGGCGTCTGTTCGGGCGCATACTGTTATGGCGTGCGGTGAAAAATTACGGCATGATGCGCAAACCTGTTTAATTTAAACGGTGGGGTTGAAATGAACAAGATTGATATTACGCGGCCGGCGTGCAAGGTGTCAGGGTTGCGCAAATTTGCAGCACAGACTACGTCTGCGCTGGTTCCGGTGCGTGCGCACCGGAACCGCATACGGAACATTATAAAATATGGTGTGTGGCGTTCGGTGCACGCGATATGGCGTGCGAAAAAGGAACGGTTACCGCATTATCTGTGCGTGGCGGCCATCGCCCGGGACGAGGGGCGCTATTTCAAGGAATGGATTGATTACCACCGTTTGGTCGGGGTTGAAAAGTTTTTCATATACGACAACCAATCAAAGGACGACACGTACCAGGTGTTAAAGCCGTATATTGACGCCGGAATTGTGGAGTATACGTATGTAGAGGGTGACGGCATTCAAAACGAGGTGAATTACTACGCCGTATGCCATGCGCGGGACAAGACCAAATGGCTGGCGGTGATTGATTTGGATGAATTTATTATGCCTGTTGCCGACAAGACGATTCCGGATTTCCTGCATCGCTTTTCACCGCGCACAGCCCAGATTTTCATGCGCTGGTGTCTGTATGGTTCGTCGGGACATGTGAAGCGCCCGGCGGGTCTGGTCATTGAAAACTATAAATACCGCAAACGCGACAATTCAGACGAGGCGAACAAGATAATCGTAAACCCGCGTCTGGTGTGCGGATGCACGTCCGCGCATGCGTTTGACGTTGTCGGGCGCAGCGTTGATGAATCAGGGCGCGTGGTTTCACCGGCGCCGGTTATTCCGGGGCTGACACAGAATATAATCCGTGTGAATCATTACCGTTGCAAATCGTGGCAGGATTCAGAGGAAAAGCACAACAAGGGCGATGTTTTATACGGCCGCGATTATGTCCGGTATACAAAGGCGGACTTTGATAAATTTGACACGAACGACGTTTATGACGACGCAATGGACAAATATGCGCGGATGCTTAAAAAGTAAATTTGCAAAATAAAAAATATGTGCTAAGCTGGCGGCGTTAAAAAGAGGGTAAACAGATATGTCTTTGGAAGAATTAAAGCCCGGCAAAATGCCGCCGAAAAAAATGACCGCGATTATAGAGGTTCCGGAAAACGGTTATGTAAAGTATGAGATTGACAAGGAAACAGGTCTGCTGCGCGTTGACAGAATTCTGCACACGCCGGTGGCGTATCCCGCGAATTACGGCTATTTTCCGGGAACACTGGGCGACGACGGCGACCCGCTGGATTGCGTTGTCGTGTGCAATGCGCCGCTGCGTCCGGGTGTTATGATTGACGTTCATCCGATTGGGGCCCTGTTGATGGAAGACCAGGCGGGCGGTGATGAAAAAATTATTTGCGTGCCGCGCGACCGCATTGACCCGTACTATGAAAATGTTTCGTATATGGGCGAACTGCCGAAAATTTTAATGCACAAGATTGAATATTTCTTTCAGCATTACAAGGATTTGGAACCGAATTCATGGTCAAAGATTTCCGGGTGGGCCGATCGTGACGCCGCGGATAAAATCATCATGGAAGCGATAGAAAGATACAACAAGGCCCACGGCAAAAAATAAAAAAACAAGAGGTACAAACATGGCATCATATGTTGCAAACGATATGCGCGTCGGTTGGGTTATTTCCCACAACGGCCGCCGCTATTCCGTTACATCCATCACAAAGGTAAAGCCGGGCAAGGGCGGCGCTTTTGTTCAGGCCGACCTGCGCGATATTGACAGCGGTAACAAGGGCGGCGACCGCTGGCGCAGCGAGGACAAGGTTGAAAAGCTGATGGTGGAAGATTTTGATTGCCAGTATTTGTACTCTGACGGAACGGATGCGTTCTTTATGAATCTGTCGGATTACGAGCAGTTCACGATGCCTGTTGACGGTCTGGGTGAAATGATGAAATTCCTGGCGCCGGAAATGCAGGTAAAGGCAAATTTTGTAGAGGGCAAGCCCGTGTCAATCACGCTGCCCAAAACGGTAATTGCAACGGTAGAGGAAACAGAGCCCGCATTAAAGGGTCAGACCGCATCGTCCAGCGGCGGCAAGCCGGCCGTCTTGGACAACGGTGTTCGCGTTCAAGTGCCGCTGTTCGTCAACGCCGGCGAAAAGATTGTGGTGAATACCGAGACGCTTGAGTATGTAGAAAGAGCCAAATAAAAAAATCCCCCGGGCGGGGGATTTTATTTAGTTTAATTTATTATCACTGCCCATGATGTGTTTTATTTCATCAATGCAGTTTTCCGTAATTAATTTACGGCCCGCGCCCAGATAGTCGCGCGGATTAAATCCGGCCGGCTTTTCCGCCAGGCTTTTGCGCACGCCCGCCGTGAACGCCAGGCGTGAATCGCTGTCAACGTTAATCTTGCAGATGTTCATTTCCGTTGCCTGGCGCAGTTGTGCGGGATCAATTCCGCGGGCGTTTGTCATGTCGCCGCCAAATTCGTTTATTTGCTTTACAAAATGCTCTGGGATGGATGATGCGCCGTGCAGAACCAGCGGGAAATCCGGCAGCTTTTTTGCAATTTCCGCCAGTATGTCAAAGCGCAGCTTTTCATCGTCCGACTTGCGCTTGTATGCGCCGTGGCTGGTGCCGATGGCAATGGCCAGGGAATCGCACCCTGTTTGTTCCACGAATTTTATTACATCCGCCGGGTTGGTATAAGAAGACGTTTCGCTGTGCGTGTTTTCATCTTCTATCCCGGCCAGCGTGCCCAGTTCCGCCTCTACAACGACGTCGTGTGCGTGCGCCATTTCCGCCACGCGCCGGGCCAGTGCCGCGTTTTCTGCGAACGGCAGTTTGCTGCCGTCAATCATGACGGACGAGAATCCCAGCTTAATCGCGTGTTCGCATGCCTCAAAACTGCCGCCGTGGTCCAGATGCAGTGCAACGCCGTTTTCCGGGCGGAATTTTTTACCCCAAATCATCCCCATTAACAAATCATCGCCCATATATTTCATGGCGGATTCGGACACGGCCAGTATTACCGGACTTTTGGTTTCTGTTGCCGCCGCCAGAATCGCGGACAGTGTTTCCATGTTGTAAAAGTTAAACGCCGGCACAGCATAACGGCGCGCAATCGCGTCCGCAAACATTGCGCGGGTGTTGACCAGGCCAAAATCTTTGTAATTCATAGAATCTTCCTTTCGTTATTTATGTGATAAAAGTATAGCATATTTAAACAAAAAGCAAATTCATTATATGACTGGATTGCGTCGCTTATCACCCACGCGAATAAATTCGCGCGGGGACCGATTAGGCTCGCAATGACAGTAGTGTTAGAATCATTGTCATTGCGAGGGAGCGATGGCGACCGCGGCAATCCAGAAAGAAAATATGTAAATTTTGTTTGTATGTTGACAATGTTTTAATTTGTGCAATAATTAACTCAACGAATCGGAGTGCGAGAGAAAACGGGTTATATTATTAAGGACACAAGATATGAAAAAAGTTCTGGTTTCTTTGGTTGCGCTGGCGGGTCTGGCGGGATGTGCGTCTTATTATGATTATTATAAGGGCGATGTTCGCTATACTCAGGACGGGGCGGACTGCATTTATTATTCCGGCGAATATGGCAATCATTTCAGCAACGACATCCGGAATTTGAACACCGGTAAAAAGATTGTTTATCGCAACACGCGCTGCGAGGATCTGTACAACCGCGACATGATGGGCCAGGCACCACGGGCGGATCGTGTGATACTGACTCCGGCCGCGCGCGAGGTTATGTACACCGCGCCGGTTGAATATCGTGTGGCGCCGCGTTGCGGCACATGCCAGAGTCATGTTGCGCGCAAATACGTTCTGGTGTCTGCAATGTAATAAAAATTCCCTGTGAAAACAGGCGCGTTGGCGCCTGTTTTTTATTTGAAGACGCTTTGTTTTTATGCTATAATTCAACTACCAGTAGAATAGACAAGGAGAATTTTATATGAAAAAATTGATGATAAAATTAAATGTTGCAATAATTGCGGCAATGGCTGCAACACCGGCCATGGCGAACGAGGGGTTGTGTAATTTGATGCGTCAAATGCACGGCGTATTTTCAACACTGCGTACGTTGGCCTTTGTTGGTGCGGCATTTATTATCGCCGGATGGGCGTGGGGCTTTATCTCTAAGGGAGAGGTTAAAATGGACGACCTGAAGAATAAAGGTACCGGCATGCTGGTGGGCTTTGTATTGCTGTTCGGTATCGGTGTCGTTCTGTCGTTCCTGATGAGCCAGGGTGGAATGGCGATGCTTGACTGTAAAGATGTTTTAGCCAAATGGTAAAGATGGTTTTGTAATAACATAGTTCCCGCAGGGTTTCTTGCGGGGATTTTTTTGTCGTAATTATGATTGTTTGTTCGTAATGTTGTTTGTGGTAATTGCGAACGGATTGGTGTGAATTGTATTCTGTAAAAAATATATAAAAGGGGGTTATTTCCCGTCTTCTATATTCGCCAGAGAAAACAATACAGATGATATTAACGACTGGTACGGGACATGCTGGGATTCGGCCAGCTGTTTTATTTTATCCAGCACCGGGCGCGGAATGCGCATGTTTATTACGCAATCCGATTTGTTAAAGGTCTTGTATGCGGCGTACTCCTTTAACAGGGTTTCCATGTTCATAATAAACAATTGTTGCATCACGTTGGGCATAGGCAATCCTCTATACCGACGGCAATACCGCCGTCTTTACAAGTGACTATAACATTGTATTGTCGTTTGTCAATACAAATGTAAATGCCGTGGTATGTGCCGATGTGATGGCGGTTGTGTGTATGTTTGTGTTGTATGGTGTGTTATGATCATGCCGGGTATGTTTTTTGTTGGTTCGTTTTTTTGTTTGCCGGGTGAATTTTGTCGTGAATTTTTTTGTGTTGCCGGATTGGCGGACTTGCTTTTTGTTTGTGATGCGGCTAAAATTAATCAAATATTTTATATATTCACACAGGAACAGGGGACAAATCATGCTGAAAAAAATTATACTTGCATGCGTGTTTATTATATGCGCCGGCACCGCCCGGGCAGAGTTAAAGGTGGATATTATCGCCGGTGCCGCGTCGCCGATACCGGTCGCCATTCAAAAGTTTGAGGTGGCGTCTGGCGCGGGCGCGCGCGATGCCGCCATGATACGCGAGGTTGTGGAAAAAGACCTGAAATCAACGGGGCTGTTCCGTATTGTAAATCATGACGCGTTTCCGGAGTTTGTAAAAATGGGGGAAATGCCGAATTTCAAATCATGGATGGCGATAAAGACGCAGGTTCTGGTGCAAAGCAAACTGTCCATGGAAGACGGCAAGTATAAGCTGGAATTTTATGTCTGGGATGTCAACGGCAAGGAACAGATAGAGGCCCAGTCGCTGGTGGCGTCAAAAAAATCCGCGCGTCGTCTGGCACATATCATGGCCGATGCGATATATGAGCGCTTAACCGGGGAAATCGGATATTTTGACACGCAGATAGTGTTTATCGCCGAAACGGGGCCGATTAAAAACCGTGTAAAGCGCATGGCCATCATGGATCAGGACGGCTACGGCCTGCGCTATCTGTCGGACAAGAAAACCTTTGTTATGTCGCCGCATTTTTCACCAAATATGCAGTCGGTTGTTTTCCTGTCGTATCGTGATGACGATCCGATGGTCTGGACGCTGGATTTGGATACGGGGGCGGCGCGCAGACTGGGGCAGTTTGGCGGAATGAATTTTGCGCCGCGATTCTCGCCGGATGGAAAAAGAATTGCGCTGTCTTTGGTCAAAGGCGGAATAACGCATATATACGAGTATGATATAGAATCAAAGACACTGCGTCAGCTGACCTTTGGCAATTCGTTGAACACCAGTCCGTCTTATTCACCGGACGGCAAAAAGCTGGCGTTTAATTCCGACCGTTCGGGGCGCCAGCAGATTCATGTGCTTGACCTGGCCACGGGTACGGAAGAGCGGATTACATACGGCAACGGCCGCTATGCCACGCCGGCATGGTCGCCGGACGGCCAGTTTATTGCGTTTACCAAAATGGCGGACGATACGTTTTATGTAGGCATCATGGATCCGCGCGGCCGTAATGAAAAGATTCTGGCCGGCGGTTGGTTTATGGAGGCCCCGTCATGGGCGCCGGGCAGCCGTCGTCTGGTTTACTATGAAACGGAAAAGGCGCTGGACGGGATAGAGCGCACCAGCCATATCCGCAGTGTGGATATTACCGGGCAAAACGTATATGATATAGAGCTGCCGGATAATGTAAACGGACTGGAACCGACATGGTCGCCTAAATTGCCATAGTGCAGGGCGGGGCGGATGAAAAAGTGTATATCGTTCTTGGCAATGATTTTTGTCGCCGGTTCGGTGCATGCCGCGCCGGCGGTTGTTGACTATATATTTGACGGTGATACCTTTGCCGCATATGTGCAGCTGCAGGACGATGTTCGGATTTCCGTTCGGGTGCGCTTAATGAATGTTGACACGCCGGAACTGCACGGCGAATGCGAGTATGAGATAACGCGTGCAAACATGGCGCGCGAACGTTTGGCGGAACTGATTCCGGTCGGCAGTGTGGTTGAGCTGTCCAAAATAAAAGATGACAAATATCTGGGCCGGATAGACGCGTACGTTAAAACCCCGGATGGGCGCGATGTTGGCGAAATATTGATTTCAGAAAAATTGGGCCGGCCGTATAAGGGCGGCCGGCGTGCGGGCTGGTGTGAATAGCTGTTTATCCATATAAGGGTGCGCGTTTCGTCGGCGTCACTCTCTGGCCTGCCTATTGAAACGGTGTTTGAATTTTTTTCTATTTCGTTTTTTACGGCTTTGGCTGTTGGGATTGTCTTGTTTTCATTTTCCGTTGACTGGTTAATCGTTTGTAACGATTGTCAGCTTGTTTTTTATATAACCCGGTTCGTTTGCTGATGCATTGCGTTATAAGAGAGGTTTTAAGTCTTTGTCCGGGTGCACCGGATGCATTCAAAAATGCTTAACTAGTAAAAAATCCGCATTATGCGGATTTTTTACTAGTTATGCGCTGTGTTCATTTATTGCATCGCGTATTTCATCCAGTGACGCGTTGCACGGCAACAGTGGTTCAAAATATACGTTTGCCGTGCCCGGTTTCATTTTACCGCGTTTTGGCCAGTACAGGCCGGCGTCTGTTCCAACCGGCATTATCGGCAGTTTTAACTGATGTGCCAGGTATAACAGGCCGCGTTTTAACGCCGGGCGGCTGCCTGGTTTTACACGTGTTCCTTCGGGGAATATAACCAAAACCTGGCCGTTCATTATTTTTTTTGCAACAGCGTTTGCCAGCTTGTTCATGTTTGTTTTTCCGCGTGTGCGGTTTACAGGCTGCAGTCCCATGCGCCAGAACGCCCAACCGTAAATCGGAATCCACAGCAGTTCGCGCTTTATTATAAAGAATGAATTCGGAATGTTTGTGGATAAAATCGCAACCTCCAGCATGGACATGTGTTTTGCGGCAATAATGGCCTTGCCGTCCAGACGTATGTTTTCGTTCGGCTTTAACGGCACGCCGTTTTCTTCCAGCGGGGGATAGTGTATTTCATACTTTATTCCCGCAATCAGCCGCGCCAGCAACAGGACGCCGCGTGCGTCCGTTATCACAAAAAAATCGTTCAGGCGTTTGTTTACCAGTCCTATTAGCAACAGCGGCGACCACAGCAGAAAATAAATTGCCAGAACCGTCTTAAACAAAATTGTACGAAACATTTTTACCCTTTTACTCTTTTATTCCGAACATTGTTACAATGTATTTTACATATTCTGTTGCCCAACGTTCAAGTCTTTTCGCCGCCGGCATGTCTGTTAAGCGCACGGGGCAGGCGACAACCTCAACCTCCGGCAGTTCCTGGCGTACCAGGTATTGTGCGCGGTTCATGTGATCTTCTGTAGTGACAAGCACAATCCTGTCCAGGCCTGTTTTTTGTGCGATGTCGCGAATTGCAACCGCGTTTTGATATGTGGATTTCGAATCGGATTCCACCGTTACCTTGCGCGCCGTTTCATAGGAACCCTGGGCGCCGGCGCCGATAATGTACAGGTCCGCGTCCGGGTATTTGCGCATTTGCCGCATGGCGAACGGAATACGGCGCGCGTCACCGGTCAGAACAAATATGCTGTCGTCCGGCATTATTGTTCCGCATGCAGGCGGCGTCATTGACTTGAACATCATTCCGCCCAAGACAAACAGTGCAACAATTAGAAAAGACGGTGTAAAAAATCTTATCATGTGTTCTGCAGCATTTTTAGTGTGGTGCGGCGTGTAATCCATATTGCGAATACTGTTATACCAACCGGCATCAGTGCCAGTACTATCCACGCCGCGGCCCCCAGCCCCATCATAGCCATTAGGCCGACGCGCGCATGATGCGCCGCCGACAGTATCAGCAGCAATACCGGCGCCGCGGCGACAAAACCCGCAAATGCGGCGGTAATGGAAATTTTTCCGACGATTATCTGCATCTGGCGGGCGACAAAGTCGTCGCGTGCGCCAACCTGGTTTAAAATTTCCAGTTCACGCCGGTGCAGCTGCGCCGTGTTTCGGGCGATAAACGATATGCATACCGTAATCGCGCCCAGGGCCATGGCCAGAATCAGGCCGGCGATTCCGATCATGCGCCATCCGGCGCCGGTCGCACCGCGCAACGCTGACGCGTGCGACAAAAACCGTGCGTTGCCCGCAAATTTGTCCGCCAGGAATTTCATGTCCGATTTTTTATTAACCTTTACCTCATACATTTCCGGCAGATAGTTTTTCATTGCCGCGCCGCCGCCGGATATCCACGGCGACATCAATTCCGTCATTTCATCCGCGGAAACTTTTTTTATGGAGGCTATTTTGTCCTTGTTCGCATTTAGAATTTTCTGGGCGGTGTCCGCACTTTGGCCAGGCATTACCTGCACGGTCGCCATTAATTCCCACTGGTTGTTCCAACGGGCGACGCCGCTGCCGATGGCGATTGCAACCCCCAGGGCTATAACCGATAAAAACGTCAGCAGTGCCATAATGGCCGTCATAAACGCCGACTGTTCACGAACCAGAGAAAATACAACGGGTGTTTTCATTACGCGTTCCCAATATCGTCAAATTGTTTTGATAATTCTGCAAAATAATTCTGGGGTTTGGGGCCCTTCCATACTTTGGCGGATTCGCCCTTGGCCGGTTTGGTGGGGGCGTTGACCACAAATCCGACACGGTGATTTTCAACCTTTATAACCGGGAACTTATACGTATCCATCAGTTTATGGTTATGGGTTGCCAAAATAACCGTTGTGCCGAACAGGCGGTTCATCTGAATAAACAGTTCCATTAAGCGCGATGCGTTTTCATCGTCCAGATTTCCTGTGGGTTCGTCGGCCAGCAGAATGGACGGCTGTACTATGATTGCACGTGCGACCGATACGCGCTGCTGTTGGCCGCCGGACAGCGACCGCGGATCTGCATCCGCATACTTGCCAAGGCCGACCCATTCCAAAACCTTTGCCACCAGCTTTTTTATCTTTGCCTCTGGCAGGCCGCGCACACGCAGTGGCAGTGCAATATTGTCAAACACCGTCAGGTGCGACAACAGGGAATATTCCTGAAAAACTATTGCCATTTTTTGACGCAGTGCCGCAATTTCATCACGCGAAATTCCATCTGTTGGTTTTCCGAACAGTTTTATCTGACCGGCCGACGGCGCGTGCAGCTGGTATATAAGCCGCAACAGTGTCGTTTTACCCGCGCCGGATGCCCCGGACAGAAAATAAAACGCGCCTGCGCTGATGTTAAATGATACGTCTGTCAAAACATCGGCGCCGTGTTCATACCTGGCGGCGACATTTGCAAAAGATATAGCGGTATTGTCTTCCATGATTCGGATGGTAGTAAAATTTTTTATTAGGGTCAAGGGTGCGATAAAAAAATCCCCCGTCGGGGGATTTTATTTGTCAACACGGGTCGTGGTATTGCGGTTTTTTGCCCATACCTCTTCGCCTGTGCCAAAATACTGCGGGCGTTCCTTGCCGTATGATATTGTTTTCACGCGTGACGGTTCAATTCCATCCTTGGTCAGCACGTGCGCCGCGTTGCCCGCACGCAATGCCCCCAGTGCCAGATTGTATTCCGTTGAGCCGCGTTCGTCACAGTGACCTTCCATGGTGACGTTTATGTCTGGATGCTTTTTCATGTACAGCGCCTGGCCCTGCAGGTTGCGTGCCATTTCCGGTTGCACTTCGGCGGAATCAAATGCAAAGAATACTTTTTCTTCATTTAAGTTTGCCGGCATTTTTGTGCCGCCGCATGCGGCCAGTGTCAGTACGCCCGCTAAAAATAAAAATTTTTTCATGATTTTTATCCTTTTCTACACATGTAAACAGTACGTTAATAACTTAGCAAAAAAATAAAAATCATGTCAATAAATGTTTTTGTTTTTGGATGAGGGCGTTTTTTATGATATACTATAGGAAAAATTGGAGGGAAATCAATTATGCAAAAGTTAGTAAGTTTGAGTGTGATGATGGCTTTGATTGCGGCACCTGCGTTTGCGGCGCCCGGAAATGCCGTGCCGAGCCATATTTCCAAAGATGGCCGCGGTGGTTATGATGTTACGTACAGTTATAAGGACAAGACGAAAACCGGATGGTATATAACCGGCCGGGCAGAGCTTAGCTTGCTAAACTTTAAAAACAAATACAGTGCGGATGAGCGCTGGATGGCGGATGAAAGCCATAACGAGGACAAATATTCGTTTGAACCGGTGTTTGGCGGATCTATTGCGGCCGGTAAAAAAATCAATTATTTCTGGCGTGCCGAACTGGAAGGCGGTTATCTGGGCTATTTCAGCGACGAAGACGTTGCGGCCAAATTTTCCATTTCAATGCCTTACCTGATGGCAAGCGGATATTATGATTTTACAAACGGTCTGTATGTGGGTGCCGGTGTGGGCGCGTCGCTGGCCAGTTATAAGATAAGCGGTGATTATTTCAACGGCTATGACAAGAAAAAAACAACGCTGTCGCCGATGGCCGGGCTGATGTTTGGCTGGACGCATGCGCTGGATGACAATCTGGTGGTTGATCTGCGTTACCGCTTGGCCGGAATGACGGGTACGGAATTGAAACTGCATTTCCAGGATACGGATGACAACACATACTGGTTTAAATCCAAAACCGGCATGATATTGGACAACTCCGTGTCGCTGGGTATCAGGTATGAGTTTTAGCACTAAAAGGTGTTGACCCGATTCGCGTAAATTGTTAGCATGTAGGTGTAGAGAGAGTCATGAAATACGAAGTTCAAATATCAAAGCTGGCGATTGTTTGTGTGTTGTGTACGTCGGCTGTGTCCGGTGCGTTTGCGGCGGCCTCTGTGCGGTCGCTGGGTGGTGCCGGCACGTATTCCGGAACGTCGTCCGCGGCAAATGCGACCGGTGCGCCCAGCAAGGCTATAAACGCCGTGCGTGCGGGGTCCATGCGCGTGTCGCCGTCGGGCACGTCCGCGAACCGGGCGCCGGCGGGGGGCACGACAACAACCGGGCGTGTTGCAACGTCACCGCGTTTGTCTATCGGAAAATATTTGGGGGGCGGCACATCGGTCAGCGGTGGCAGTTCCATTAAAAATCAAAAGCCCGGCAGCGGGACGTCAATCAGCAACGGGGGGAATTCGTCTGTTGATCCCGGCGTGATGAGTGAGCTGGAAGGGCGCGTATCCCATTTAGAAAACAATGTTTATGAACAGCAGGAAATAGATTCCCTGTTAAGTGAAAAGCAGGGGGTGTTGTCCGGGGATGAATTCATTATGGTAGAAGATGACCAGATAATGCTAAATGTTGACAAACTGCAGGAAAATTTGGATGCGGTTGTCGGCAAAGACGGCAAGCAGGTTGTTATTGGGACTAATAAAGACTATATCCTGTGGCAGTATGAGGGTGACGGCGACAAGTGGAACACGCTGGTTGCGCTGGAAGATTTGCGCGGTCCGCAGGGATTGCAAGGTCTGCAGGGTGAACAGGGGTTGCAGGGGCCCGCAGGTCCGCAGGGGCCGGCCGGTGAAAAGGGTGAAAAGGGTGAAAAGGGTGACAAAGGTGACCCGGGCGAGGGCGTGGATACCAGCAAATATTCCACGACCGAGCAGATGAATGAGAAAATTGCTCTTGCGATTGCTAATGCAAATTATGTCACGCCGGAAGAGATGAACGAGGCATTGGCCGGCAAACTTGATTCAACGGCACTGGCGGGTTATGCAACACAGTCTTATGTTGAAACCAGTGTGTCAAACGCCACTGAAAACCTGGCGTCTAAGGATGATATTCCGGTTGTTCCGACAAAGGTCAGCGCATTTGAAAACGATGCGGGCTATCTGACACAGCATCAGTCGTTGGAAAATCTGGCGACCAAGGCGGAACTGGCGGGCAAGGCGAATGTGGCCGATGTGTACACCAAGACAGATGTGGATACAAAAATTAAGGATGTTGTTGCCGGCGACATGAGCGATGCTTTAAAAGAATATGCGAAAACGTCTGATGTTACAACAGCGCTGGCGGGCAAGGCCGATACGTCTGTAACGGACGGTCTGAACACGCGCTTAACCGCGGCAGAGGGTGAAATTTCCGAGATTAACGATTTGGCGACTGATGCGGCCACGGCTGCGGCCGATGCCTTGACGGCGGCCGGCAATGCCCAGACGACGGCGAATTCTGCGGCCACGACCGCAGAAGGGGCGGCGTCACTGGCCACAACTGCGAAAACTGCGGCGGATTCTGCCAAAACTGCGGCTGATGCGGCCACAGCGACGGCAAATTCTGCAACCAGTGTTGCGAATGCGGCCAAAACTGCGGCGGACAATGCTGTGGCCGGGTTGGCGGACAAAGCGGACAAGGCGGATGTTTATAATAAAACCGAATCCGATGACCGCTTTGCGGCAAAGGGCGGCGTTTACACTAAAGCAGAGGTTGACAAGAAAATTGAGGATGCCGGCATTGGCGATATTAATTTAGAGGAATATGCCAAAACGGATTACGTAAATACGGAACTGGCCAAAAAAGCCGATGCGTCCGCGCTGGGCTCGTATGCAAAAACGGCGGATTTGGGGGCGTTGGCCACAAAAGACAAAATTGAAGATGCGGATGTTGCGGATGGCGCGGCAATCGCAAAATCAAAACTGGCCACAGATGTGCAAACATCTTTGACCAGGGCGGACCAAGCGGTAACAGCACAGGATGCTCCACCTGAGGGCGACTATGTTCTGGCGGTCAGCAATGGTAAAAAGGAATGGTTCCAGGTGGTTGTAGAATAGCCATTTCTGCGGTCATTGCTTGTAAAACATAGCCCCTCGGGTCTTAACAAGGGATAAGGAAAGGAAAACAAATGAAAGTAAAAAATATTGCTTTTTCTGGTTTTGCTGCAGCGGTTATGCTGAGTGCTGGCGTCGCAAATGCCGCCACCACAACACAAATCGCCAGCAAGACGTATGTTGACAATACGGTTGGCGCGGTTGACGACAAGGTTACGACGTTGAACACGACGTTGACCGAACAGTACACGAAAACCAATGATATGGGTACTGTCATCAATCAAAACATTACAAATGCCATTAATAATGAAGATGGGGCAATAAAGACCGCGTTGGATTCAAAGGCCGATGCGTCCGATGTGCAAACTTTGACATCGCAGGTTGGAACAAATACCACCAACATCACGAACCTGACGTCACAGCAGACGACAAATACCGGCGATATTAGCCAGTTAAAGACGGATGTTGCGGGCAAGGCGGACAAGTTAACCGGTGAAAATATCAAGGCCGGCAATATCGCAACAATCAGCGCAGATGGTAATTATACTGCCGGTACCGTTGCCGCATCAGACTTGGTGACAAATGCAACCGTTACTGAAAAAATTACCGCCGCGTTGGAAGGCAATGATTCCGTCAAAGAAATAATTACCAACATCGTTGGCAACGGCGACGTTGTAAAGGATGCGATTGACAACTCTGTTAAAGAGGGGACGCTGAAAACAGAGCTGGGCAAAAAGGCGGACAAAATCACCGTTACAGCGGAACAGGCGGGCAATTTGACCATGGTTGATGCCAACGGCCAGTATCAGGTTGTTGACGGTGTAAAGGCCGCTGATGTTGCCACAACGTCAGATGTTACGACCATTATAAACAGCGCAATTACCGCCGATGATGGTGCTATCAAGACAGAGTTGGATAAAAAAGCCGATGCGGCGACCACGCTGGCGGGTTATGGTATAACCGATGCGTATACCAAGACGGAAACGGATGCAAAAATTATTGATTTGGCGATTCCAAGGCCCACAGGCAACTGTGCGTCTGAATCCGGCCGCTGTGTATTGTCTGTTGATACAGAAGGCAGTGGTCTGATGTGGCTGGATGTAACGTCACCGCTGGAACCGACGACTGGCGACTAAAGTTTTATAAATAAAAAAGAGAAGGAAAGGAACAAAACATGAAAAAACTAACAACCGGTATTTTTACAGTGCTGTTGGGAATGGTTGCCGTTGAAGCGAACGCGGCCGTTACGTCAAAGGCATATGTTGATAACAAGTTTGATGCGGTTAAGGCGACGGCAGACGCTAACACCACGTCCATCGGTGCGTTGCAAACAACTGTGGCGGGCAAGGCTGACAAGTCTGTAACGGACGGTTTAACCACGCGTTTAACCGCGGCAGAGGGCGATATTGACGGCCTGCAGGGAACAGTTGGAAATGCAACTTCCGGCTTGGTAAAAGACGTGGCAGATTTACAAGAGAATATGAAAAATGTTGCGACAACAGAAGGCTTGGGTGAATTAACGAAAACAGTTGAAGGTCATACAACATCTATAACTACATTGACCGGCAGCGCGGACACAACGGGTTCTGTTGCGAATTCTATTAAGAATGCCTTGACCTCGTATTCCACAACCGAACAAATGAACACTGCGATTTCAGACGCCACCAGTGACAAGGCGACAACAGAGGCTTTGACAACAGGTCTGGCTGGCAAGCAGGACAAGTCCAAGGCTGCGTATTCTGTCGGTGCCGCTGATGGTACATGGCAGGCATTGACCCAGGCACAGATTGATGCGTTGGATTCCACGATTACTGCAGCCAAAGTTTCCACATATGATGGTTATTCCGCAAAGATTACTGCAAATGAAACAGCTGCAGCCAATGCGCAAACCGCGGCAGAGGCGGCCCAAACAACTGCAAATGCGGCAATTCCAAAGGTAAATGCAGAGGGCGGCAACGGTAAGTATGTTTTGACTGCAACAGCAGTGGACGGAACCGCCACATATGCATGGGAAATTATAGAACGTGCCGGTGAGGGCTCTGAAAACGCCGGGCAATAAACAAATATTTCGGGTTGCCGGTGGTCCGGCAACCCGGGAAAAATGAAAGCGCGGGCATTTTGCGGATAAAAATAAAGATTGAGTAAAGATATGAAAAAGAATGGAATTTTGGCGATTTCTCTGGTTGCAGTATTTGCGGTTAGCAATGCATATGCGGATATCGCGTCAACTACTTATGTTCAAAAAGCGGCGTCTGTATCTAATGGTGACGGTATTATTTCAACAATTTCGGTGGCCGATGACGGCACGCCGACAGTTACGCGCAGACAGTTGGCAAATACAGATATAGCGGACCGTGGAATTGATGCGGGCAAGGTTGCGACCACAAAAGCCGGAACAGAATATGATAACATGGGTGAAGAAGCCAAGGAAACGGCCATCCCCACGGTAACGTTGGTGGAAAATATTGCTGATACCGCCGCAGGTACCGCTGTTAGCAGTGCAATAAAGAATTATGCCACAAAATCTGCGTTGGATGCCGAAATAGCAGCCCGTACAAGTGCAGATGAAGCGTTGGGTGACAGAATTGATGCAGAGGCCACTGCCCGTCAGACCGCGGATAACAACATAACCGCTAAATTCGGTGATTTGGGAACCAAGACAGTTGCGCAGGCGATTGCAGACGCCAAAACATCCGCTACATATGACGATACTGCTTTGAAAGGTCGGGTTTCGGCTAATGAAACAGCAATTTCCAATATACAAAGCAGTGCTGCGATGACCTCTGGTGTGACAAAGGCCATAGTTGACAGTGTAACGAATGCGACCACCGGTTTGGCTGCGACACGTACGCTGGCACAACAGGGGGTTGTTGACGCGGCCGCTGCGCAAGAGGCTGCCGATGATGCTGCTGCCGCTGCCGCAACAGCGGATGGCAAGGCTGTTGCTGCGCAGAATACCGCGAATACGGCCAAAACAACGGCAGAAGCTGCATTGCCAAAGGCAAGTGCCAATGTTGCCGCGGACGGCACGTATATTAAGGCCGGTACTGATGTAAAGGCGAACTTAGGCTTGCTGGATACTGCAACGAAGGCAGCAAAAGACCAGGCTGATAAAGGCGTGGCGGATGCTGCTGCGGCAAGCTCTGCGGCAAGTGCGGCCCAAAGCACAGCTAATACGGCAAATTCCACCGCAAATGCAAACAAGGCGGCGATAGAAAATGCGACAACGGGGCTTGCCGCTACTAAAAAGATTGCCGACGCCGCATTACCAACGGCTACATATAATGCGGATACGACCGTTACAGATGGTAATTATGTAAAAGCTGCTAATAAAGTAAATGCGAACTTAAAAGCGTTGGATACCGCGGTAAAGGCGGCGGCGGATGCGGCCACATCATCGTCCAATACGGCTTTGGATAGCGCCAAGGCATATACGGATACGAAAGTGAACGCGTTGGATTTGGCAACACAGACAGGTAACGGTGTTATCAAAACCGTGACACAGACAGATGGTAAGGTTACGGTAACACGCGGAACGGTTGCAACTGCGGAAATTACAGATGGTGCTGTGACCAATGAAAAGATTACCTCTGTTGCATCCAGCAAGGTTACAGGCTTAACAGAACTGGCAACCTTGGCAATGCCTGCGGCATGTGCGACAAATGAATGTGCTTTGGTATATGACAAAACTACAAAAGCACCGAAATGGGAGGTTGTTAGATAACACCCGGTGATTTATGTGGCGTGATAAAATCAAATTGCGCCACATAATGGCTTGTCTTGTATGGGCGATTTGTGATATTATATAGAAAGTAAAGATTGGATTAGTAGAGAGTTTGTAAGATATGAGGCGTTTTGTTGGCATTTTTTCTGTCTCTGTTATCGCGATAATGGCGGCTTGTAATGTTTTTGCGGCCACGTCTGATGATGTTGCTGATTCTAATATCGCATCAGTTGGGTATGTAAAAGGGGCTATTGAAGACTTGGATGTTACAGATACAGCTGTTACAGGCCAGGTTGTAACCAAGGTCAGTCAGACAGATGGTAAAATTGCTGTGAGCCGCGGCACGGTTTCTTATAACAATTTGACTGATAAACCGGCATTAAAGACTGTTGCGACAACCGGTTCTTATAATGATTTGACAAATAAGCCTACTATTCCCGCGGCTCAGGTACAACCGGACTGGAATGCAACAACGGGTATGGGGGCCATAAAAAATAAACCGACATTGGGCTCTCTTGCGGCTAAAAGTTCTGTGACAAATGCAGATATTGCGGATGGTGCTAATATTGCCGCCGCTAAGATTGCAACGACAAAAGCTGGAACAGGATATGATAACATGGGTGAAGAAGCCAAGAAAACGGCTGTTCCCACGGTAGAATTGACTGAAAATATCGCCGATACCGCCGCAGGTACCGCTGTTACCAGCGCCTTAAAAAATTATCAGCCGAAGGCAACCGCAAATTATCAGATGGGTAATTCTGAGGGTAAGTGGACAACAATGTCGGCGAATCAACAGAATGCTTTGAATTCCGGTATTACCAGTGGAAAAGTATCAACATATGACGGATATGCCACAGGTAAGGTAAATGTAGCGCAAGGGACCAGCGCGGCCAGCAAGGCGGTTGTGACGGATGCATCTGGAAATGTTACAACCGGGCAGGTTGTCTCCGGTATGATAGCGGACAATGCCGTTACCAGTGCAAAGATAGCAAATAGAACAATTACAACATCCGATATAAGTGCGAGCGCTGGGATAACAAAGGGTCAGTTGGCGTCAGCGGTTCAGGCATCTTTGGATAAAGCGGACAAGGCGTTGCAGGCGCATCAGGATATTTCCGGTAAGGTAAATGTGGCACAGGGAAGTACTGCGGCCAGCAAGGCGGTTATAACAAATGCATCCGGAAATATAACAACTGGACAGGTTGCCACTGGTATGATAGCGGACAATGCTGTTACAAGCGCAAAGATAGCGGACGAGGCTGTTACCAGTGCAAAGATAGCAAATGGAACGATTACGACATCCGATATAAGTGCGAGCGCTGGGATAACAAAGGGTCAGTTGGCGTCAGCGGTTCAGGCATCTTTGGATAAAGCGGACAAGGCGTTGCAGGCGCATCAGGATATTTCCGGTAAGGTAAATGTGGCACAGGGAAGTACTGCGGCCAGCAAGGCGGTTATAACAAATGCATCCGGAAATATAACAACTGGACAGGTTGCCACCGGTATGATAGCGGACAATGCCGTTACAAGCGCAAAGATAGCAAGTGATGCTGTCACCAGTGCAAAGATAAAAGACGGTACTATTACAAATGCAGATATTGCGGCGGCTGCGGCAATAGCCCCTACTAAGGTTGCGGCCACAAAGGCTGGAACAGAATATGATAACATGGGCGAAACGGCTAAGGAAACAGCTATTCCCACGGTACAGTTGGCGGAAAATATTGCTGATACCGCCGCC
Source organism: uncultured Alphaproteobacteria bacterium (assembly GCA_949878575.1). Taxonomy (GTDB): domain Bacteria; phylum Pseudomonadota; class Alphaproteobacteria; order Rs-D84; family Rs-D84; genus Enterousia. The sequence goes on from CATLAX010000001.1 coordinate 216,956, forward strand.
GGTGTTGCCGTTAGCAGTGCCTTAAAAAGTTATCAGCCGACGTCAACCGCGGTGACCCATACGGCAAATACTGCGGTCGGGTCTGAGGATCTTCCTGTATATGTTCAAGCATCTGGAGCGGCTGCAACGATAAAAGTTGATACGCAGCCGAATGTAGAGAGTAAAAAACTTATTACGAGTGGAGGGGTCTATCAGGCAATAAAAGATGTAAGAGGTGGTCTTGATCTTGACTCTACTGTAATTGGGGTTACGGGTGGGGCGGCCGCCACGGGTAAGGTTGTTACATCTGTTACAAAAAGCGGACGAAATGTTGCTGCTACGATGGATTATGTAAAGATTCCGGTTGGATCCGCGACCGCGCCAACCAGTGTAGCGTCAATATGGGTTGAATAAACAAGTTTCCCGAAAGGGATGGAGAGGAGAAGACGGGTAATCGTCTGACCGAGGAGAGTAAAACAGCGGCATTGCCGCTGTTTTATGTTTCTTTGTGCTTTGCTGCAAACCGGGGACGGGGCCTTATAACATCATCATTAATGTAATGCCCAGGCCCGCCGCGACAATTGCGGCAACGGTTATCCACCAGAAATATTTTTTTACAATCTGGTTGGCTGTTTCCTGAAAACGCCACAGCAATGCCGCCACAACGGCAAAGCGCGCCGTGCGGAATATTGCCGATACACCCAAAAACAGCACCGCAGGGAAGCCCATAAATCCGGCGCATATTGCCATTAACTTGTACGGTATGGGGGTAAATGCGGTCAAAACTATTATAAACAGGCCGTGTTTTATAAACAGCTGTTGCGCCATTTCAAATTTTTCCATTGTGGCAAAATTCTGTACCAGCCACATGCCGACGGAATCAAACAGCCAGAACCCGATTAAGTACGCGATTGCGCCGCCGACCAGCGACCCGGCCGCCGCCGCGATTGTAATAGGCACCGCCCGGCGCCGGTTTGCTATTATTGGCGGGGTCATAAATACTTCCGGTGGAACGAATAGAAATATGGATTCGCATACCGTTAAAATGAATACTATCCATGAATAGCCGGGCTGTTCCGATTTGTTTAATATTGATTCCACCAGTTTCATTTTTCCCCCAAAAATGTCCGTTTTTTTAAAAATTTTCTTGATTGTACACAAATTTAAGATACTTTACAAATATATAATATATGAAAAAAGATGGCAAAAATGCAGAAAAAGCGCCTTAATTCAAATCGGCCGGACCGTATCGCGGCAAAGGTTCAGACACTGGTTGCGGAAATTTTGCGCGACAATTACAGTGATGACGAACTGGTTGCCGGGGTGTCTTTGGTCGGGTCGGTGGCGCATGGCGGACTGCAGTTTGTGCGATTGTATTATTATTCGCGTAATGCGGATACGGGTGCCGTGCAGCGGCGTTTGGATGAAATAGTGCGCAGTGTGCGTTTTGAACTGGCCGCAAGAATGAACCAGAAATATGTTCCGGATATTCGCTTTGTTTATGATGATACTTTGGAACGGGCGTCGCGCATTGACGAATTGTTGGAGAAGATTGCAAATGAATAAAGACAACATAAAGATTGTGCGTATCAACAATGTAACAGATGAAATATTGCTGGACTGCTATCAGATTGCAAATCAGACGCGGCCGGAAAATGCGTCGCAGATTTATTGCACTTTAAAGCAGAATGTAAATAACCGCGGGCATGTTTTGTTTGTATGTACGATTAATGAAATTATATATGGGTTTATTGCCGGGGGAACGGCTTTTGCTAAAAATCATGATGAACCGCTGACTGCAAATGTTGAATGGCTGTTCGTGGATGTGTGGCATCATCGCAAAGGCATAGGAAGACGTCTGCTGGCGAAATGCGAGGAACATTTTCGCGCAAACGGATTTAAACGCATGACGGTTGAACGCGCCCCGACGATTAAGGCGAAAGAATTTTATATTTCCGGCGGCTTTATGCCAATAGCCGCGTATAAACACGCCAAAGATTTAAGCCGCTGATTTTTACATAGATTCTTATAAAAAACCGATTGCATGTTTTGATATACTGGTGTATCATTGCCGCATATCGGATTTTTTATATGAGCCAGAAATACATCAGAAACTTTGCAATAGTCGCGCATATTGACCATGGAAAGTCAACTTTGTCCGACCGCCTGATTGAATATACCGGCGGACTGCAATCGCGCGAGATGAAGGCCCAGGTTCTGGATTCCATGGATATAGAGCGCGAACGCGGAATCACCATAAAGGCCCAGACGGTGCGTTTGAATTACAAGGCCAAAGACGGCCAGACATATCAGTTGAATCTGATGGATACACCCGGGCATGTTGATTTTTCGTATGAGGTGTCGCGCAGCCTGGCCGCATGCGAAGGGGCGTTGGTACTGGTTGATGCAACCCAGGGGGTTCAGGCGCAGACGCTGGCGAATGCGTATCTGGCGCTGGATAACGATTTGGAAATGTTGCCGGTGTTGAACAAGGTTGACCTGCCGTCAAGCGATGTTGTGGCCACGCGTGAACAGATTTCCGATGTGATAGGATTGGATGCATCAAACGCCATTGCCGTTTCCGGCAAAACAGGGCAGGGCGTGCCGGATCTGTTGGAAGAGATTGTTCATAAACTGCCCGCGCCGCGCGGTGATGAAACAGCGCCCACGCGCGCGTTGCTGGTGGATTCCTGGTACGATTCGTATTTGGGCGTTGTCATACTGGTGCGTGTGGTTGACGGAACGTTGGCGCGCGGCCAGAAAATAAAATTTATGGCGACCGGCGCGGAATATGTGGTTGATAAAATTGGCTATTTTACCCCGAAAATGGTAGATACTGATGCGCTGGCGACGGGGGAAATCGGGTTTATTATAACCGGAATGAAAACAATACACGATTGCAAGGTGGGCGACACTATTGTTGACGCGCGCTGCGGCGGTGCGGCTTTGCCCGGGTTTAAGCCGTCAATTCCCGTGGTGTTTTCATCCTTTTTCCCGGTGGAGGCGGACGATTACCCGGCGTTGCGTGAAAGTGCGGAAAAGCTGGCGTTAAACGATGCGTCGTTTATGTTTACAACGGAAAAGTCCAGTGCGCTGGGCTTTGGGTTGCGGTGCGGCTTTTTGGGCCTGCTGCATATGGAGATTATTAGTGAGCGTCTGTCGCGGGAATTTAATCTGACACTGATTAACACGGTGCCCAGCGTGCTGTACAAACTGTACATGCGCGGTGGTGATGTGCTGGATCTGGAAAATCCGGCCGATATGCCGGAACCAACAAAAATAGAACACATAGAGGAACCCTGGGTGCGCGCCACAATCATGATGCCTGACAAATATATGGGCGGCATTATGGCACTGTGTTCGGAACGCCGCGGAATTCAAGAAAATATTTCTTATGTCGGGAACCGGGCGGTGCTGGTTTATCTGCTGCCGCTGGCGGAAATCGTATTTGATTTTTACGACCGTGTGAAGTCCATATCTTCGGGTTACGCGTCGTTTGACTATGTCTTGCACGGATACCAGGCGTCTGATTTGGTTAAGGTTTCCATTCTGGTAAACGATGAAAATGTAGAGCCTTTGTCTTTCATGTGCCACCGCAGTTTTGCAGAAAAACGCGGCCGCCAGATTGTTGAAAAATTAAAAGACTTAATACCGCGTCATCAGTTCAAGATTCCATTGCAGGCGGCAATCGGCGGTAAAATAATAGCGAGAGAGACCATTGCGGCATATCGCAAAGACGTTACCGCAAAGTGTTACGGGGGGGATATAACCCGCAAGCGCAAATTGCTGGAAAAACAAAAGGAAGGCAAAAAACGCATGCGAACATTCGGCAGTGTTGAAATCCCGCAAAGCGCGTTTATCAATGCATTAAAAGTCAGCTAAAGAGGCTCGATATGAAAAAATTTAACATTATCCAAAAATGGAACGAATTCAAATCCAACTGCATGGAATATAGAAAGCTGCGCAAGGCGTGTCGTCTGGCCGGTGACAAATGCATTGAACTGAAGCTGGCCATAACAAGTTTTTATGATTGTGGTGAAAAGAAAAAAAATCTGCGCTGTATTAGAAATGAATTTATGGACATGCCCTATATCTCTCATTTGAAAGATACCGGGGTGCGGGATTTGGTGCCGTTGATGGTTGTGTCATATTGTCCTGATTATAGGGTTAAGAAAGAAGAGGACTACGGGGTGTGCAATAACACAGAATGCCCCTGGCACAGACAGAATTCCGAATACAACGATGCATGCCGTGAATACAGGCGCATGGAGGAAGTGCGGCGCAGATTCTGGGAACGCGGTGGTCGTACAAAATAATATGCAGGTGAAACCGTGGCGCATCAGTTCTATTTTAATCCGTATATTCTGGACAACCTGCCGGCGCCGAATGCCGGGTTTGATGTGGTTCAGGATATATCAGAACCGCGCCTGCGGATGTATGTGACCAGTCGTGGGGTTAAGACCTTTTTTGTGCGGAAACGTGTCGGCGGCCGCGACCGCCGCCTGATAATAGGCAACTATCCTGATATGGATATAGAACAGGCGCGCGCCGCCGTGCAAAATGTGTTGGATGTGGCCGCGCAGAAACCGCGCGTGCGCCGCCGCCAGATTACGTTCGGGCGCCTGGTTCAAATGTATCTGGACGCGCGCGTGCGCCGCAGTGAAGACGGCATGGTAAAACTACGGCGCGCCATTGCGCGTCATCTGTCGGAAATTATGGATAAAAATGTTTCATCCATAACGGGCGACGATTTAAGCAATGTTATTTCCAAAATATCCGGCCCGGCCATTGCCGCGCGCATGCAGGAGTTGCTGCAGAGCATATTTAAATACGCCATTGAGGCCGGGTATGTAAAAAGCAATCCTGCGGCGGACTTGCACAGGGTTGAACAGCGCCGGCGCGTGCGCCCGTTGACGCGTGCCGGCATGGTTCGTCTGATAGAGGCAATAGAACGGGAACCGTCGCCTGTTCTGCGTGCGGCGTTTTTGATGCTGGTGTACGGTTTCGCGCCAAAATCACAGGTGTTTGCGATGCGCTGGTCTGATTTGGATTTTAATCATTACATGTGGGGCGCACGCCCGCTGTCCGATGCGGCGGTTGTGTTGCTGCAGGATTTGCCCCAGGATGGCAACTGGGTTTTTTCTGTGCGGGGAAAAATGCGCCTAACAGATCCCAGAACCAGCTGGCGCCGTGTGGCGGCGGATGCCGGAATTCCAAATTTGACAATGGATGACGTGCATAAGTTTATGATGCGACATCTGGTCTGGGCGTCCGGGGCAGAAGATTTGCGCGAGAATATGAACGCATTGATTGAAGAGATAAACGGCCTAAACATATAAAGTATGATTTGTCAAGCGTTGTTATAATTTGTTATAATTTCTTGACACCATTGCCATAAAATGATAGTTTTAAGTAATGACACGCCCAAAGCAGGGCCACACATTTAACTGAAACAAAGGAAAAAAAATGACAACTTTTGAAAAAGTAAAAAAAATCGTAGCTGACAAGCTGGGCGTTGATGAAGCAAAAGTCACCGAAACAGCGGCATTTGTAAACGATTTGGGTGCTGATTCTTTGGACGTTGTTGAATTCGTTATGGAAGTGGAAAAAGAATTTGATATTACAATTCCGGACGAAGAAGCTGCAAAACTGGCGACTGTCGGTGATGCGGTTAAATATATTGAAGCCCACAAGAAATAATTTTTTGTGAAGGTTTTTATCGTGAGATAATCAAATCCGCCGCCGTATTTTTTGACGGCGGATTTTTTTCTGTATTTTATGCGGCCAAAGGTTTATTATAATGGCCATATGACAATAAGTATAAAGGAATATAGAAAATGAGAAGAGTAGTCATAACAGGCATGGGAATTGTATCGCCGGTCGGAACCGGAATTGAACATGCATGGAAAAATATTTTGGCCGGTCGGTCAGGTGTCCGTAAAATAGATACTTTTGATGCGTCCGACTGCGCGTCACAGATTGCCGGGTTGCCGGTATGCGGAACGGAACCGGGCCAGTTCAATCCGGACAGTGTGATAGAACCCCGCGACCAGCGCAAGATGGACAAGGGTATAATATACGGCGTTGTCGCCGCGGACGAGGCGATGCAGGACGCTGGGCTGTCTGATTACACCGGCGACAAGGAGCGCATCGGCGTTTCCGTCGGCATGGGGATTGGCGGATTGAATACAATCTATGATAATTGTGTTGAACTGTATACCGGGGGGCCGCGCCGCATCAGTCCGTTCTTTATACCAAAGGCCATTATCAATATGACCGCCGGGCATATTTCCATTCGTTACGGATTAAAGGGGCCGAATTTGTCTGTTGTTACGGCATGTGCATCGGCCGCCCATTCCATTGGCGAGGCCGCGCGTCTGATTCAGCACGGCGACGCGGACATAATGCTGGCCGGCGGGTCAGAGGCGGCGGTCGGCAAAATCGGTGTTGCGGGCTTTTCGGCGATGAAGGCGCTGTCCACGCGCAATGATGCGCCGGAAAAGGCATCCCGTCCATGGGACAAGGGCCGCGACGGTTTCATCATGGCAGAGGGCGCCGGTATTTTGGTGTTGGAAGAGTATGAGCATGCAAAGGCGCGCGGTGCAAAAATTTACGCCGAGGTTGCAGGGTACGGTCTGTCGGGCGACGCGTATCATATTACCGCCCCGGCCGAAGGCGGTGAAGGCGGTCTGCGTGCGATGAAGGCGGCCTTAAAGGATGCCGGATTAACCCCGGCCGATGTGGACTATATAAATGCGCACGGCACTTCCACAGGCCTGGGTGATATTGGCGAGCTGACGGCGGTAAAAGAGCTGTTCGGTGATCTGCCGGTTTCCATGTCTTCTACAAAATCAATGACCGGACACCTGTTGGGGGCCGCCGGCGCGGTAGAGGCGATATTTTCCACACTGGCCATTCGTGATGGAATCGCGCCCGCGACAATCAATTTGGACGATCCCGTGGACGAGGTTGGAAACTTTGACCTGGTTCCGAACAAGGCCAAAAAGCGTAAGCTGGATGTGGCAATCAGCAACAGTTTCGGCTTTGGTGGCACGAATGCGTCACTGGTTTTGAAAAAGGTATCCAAATAAATATAATCCCGCCGTTTTGGCGGGATGTTTTTTTATACTTTATTTTGAACTTTGTAAAATTGCGTTGTAATTGCGGTATAATGTTCTGGCAATAGAGCGCACGTCGGCCGCCCATTTTGATGCGACGTATTTGGCACAGTAATGGCCGGAATTTGCCAGTCCGTTCAATTCTTTGGTATAGCTTAATTTTTGTACGGTTGCGGCCTGACTGGCGATGCTGTCCGGTACATTGTTAAATTTTATGTATCCGTTGGCGCCCTGCAGGCCGGCGATATTATTTATCTCGCGTGCTTTTTTTGATGTTCCGTATGTGGATTCGTACATTGATATTGCCACGGTGATAAACGGGTTCAGCTGTTTTTGTTTCGCCTGTTCCAAGAATACCAAGCCCATATCCTGCAGCTTGCTTTGGATGTGCTTGTCGCGGCGGCGTGCAAGTGTCTTGTTTACAGCCTGTGCGAATGCAGTCGGGTTGATGTCGTCAAAGTCTTTTTTGGTCAGCACGCCGGAATATTCCAGTACGGCATAATTGTTTTGGCGTGGCGGGGTCATGATTTCGTATATAAACGCCTCACACATTTCTGTATCGTCATTCCATACGTTTTTGCATATTTGCGCCAAATCCTGTTGGGTGACGCATCCGGCGTTTTCTATCCCGCCTGATTCATTCTTTGTCGTCAGGATGTTAAACAGTTCATTGTATGCGCGTTGCATTTCTGGCGCCAGCTGCGACAAACTGTTGCGCATTTCCGTTAATTTTGCCGAGGAGATACAGTAACGGTCCGTCTGGGCAAATGCCGATACCGTGGGGCAGGTCAACAATATTAGCAATAGTATTTTACGAATCATTGATTTAGTGCCTCGCTGCATTGGGTTGCGATTTTTTGCGCCGTGTTAAGCGTGCTTATTTGCTGGGCGTTGAATACGGTCGCAATGCCGCTGGTAACTGTTGCACCCGCCGCCAAAACATTGCTGGCGGTGTTTAGATTTTTTTCACGTGTGTCGTCGCCATTGCGGACGCTGTCGCTGTTGGCGGCCGCGCTGGTTATTGTGCCGGCGGTGCCGACCGCAATGCCGACACCGCTGGATATGGCGGCGCCGGTCGCCTTGCTGTCAATTTTGCCCACGTCCAGCGTGTCATATTCACGGCATGCGGTTATGATGTTGTCCATTCTTTGCAGTACGGCCGGGTCGGCATTGTTTATCTGAGCCTGCATTCTGGAATCCTGCAGATCGCGGATTGATTTAATGCAGTTGTCCAGCTGGGTGCGCAAATCCTGGTCGGTGCGGTTGTTTGCGGCGATAATTGTCCCCGCAACGTTTGTTGCAGTGTTGGTCGCCAGCAGTCCCGTGCGCAGGTTGCCCAGATTTTTGGAACGCTGTTCCAGTTTGCTTTTCTGGCCGTCGTTTTTTGTTGTGCCGTGTACCAGTTCCATTGTGCTGTCAATAAAATCCTGGCCGTCGTCAATGGTGGGGGCGGGGATGTCTGCCATTGTTTCGCGCTGGCGGACATCATGAATTAGTTTTTCAATTTGCTGGTCTGTGCTCGCCTTGGCGATTCCGGCAATTGTTGCGCCCGCACCGACGGCGGTGCCGACACCGGTCACGGCCGTGTTAACCTGGGCCATTGTTTTCATGGATTTAAAAGACTGGGATATTGTATCACAATGCATGCGCGCGTTTGCTATCGCAACGTCCGGTGCCAGTGGCGTCGCATCGCACGAAAATATCATGCACATGGGCGCAATGTACAAAATATTATGTAACTTTTTCATGATGTTGATATTGTGCCATAAAAATGTAAAAAAATAAACATTTTAATAATCGCGGCGGCATGCAGTATATTGTAAAAAACAAACGGGGCGGCAGCCCCGTTTGCTTTATTTTTCTTCTTTGTTTATGCCCAGCGTGTCCTTTACCGGTTCAATGATAGTGGTTTTTGCGCTGTCCAGCGTGCGTATCAGCGCGCGGCGTATTTTTCCACTGATAGTCATCGGCAGGCTGTCCACAAATTCAATCACGCGCGGGTATTTGTAGGATGCGGTCCGGCTGCGTACATGATTCTGCAGCTGGCGGACCAAAACGTCGCCCGGCTGAAAGTATTTGTTTAATACAATCGTCGCCTTTACGGCCTGGCCGCGGGCGGCGTCCGGAATGCCGGTAACCGCAACCTCGCGTACGGCGGGATGTTCCAGCAGAACACTTTCAACCTCAAAGGGGCTGATGCGATAACCGCTGCTTTTTATAAGGTCGTCGTTGCGTCCGACAAACCAGAAATAACCGTCCGCATCACGGAATGCCACGTCGCCCGTGTGATAGTATCCGTCGCGGTATGCCGCGGCCGTCATTTTTTCGTTTTTATGATAACCCTGGAACAGGCCGACCGGACGGCGTTCTTTTAGATTTACGCATATTTCACCAACCGTGCCGGTGGGAACCGGCCGGCCGCGTTCATCCAGCAATTCCACATCCCAGCCGGCCGCAGGCATTCCCATGCTGCCGGGTTTGGGTTCAATCCATTCGTTGTTAAACAGCATTACGCAGGTTTCCGTCTGGCCGAACCCTTCGCGCATTTTTATGCCGGTGGCTTTTAAGAATCTTTCGTATACCTCCGGATTCAATGCCTCGCCGGCGATGTCCGCCTTTTTTAGCGCCGACAGGTCGTATTTTGTAAAGTCCGCATGCAGCAGCATTTTGTACACAGTCGGCGGCGCGCAGAAAGACGTGACATGATTTTCCGATATTGCCTTTAACAAATCGTGCGCGGTAAAGCGTCCCGAAAAATCAAACACGAACACCGCGGCTCCCGCCAGCCATTGGCCGTACATTTTTCCCCATGAACATTTCGCCCAGCCCGATTCGGACAGGGTAAAGTGTATGTCGCCGTCGTGCAGGCGCTGCCAGAACATGGCGGTGTTGATGTGGCCCAGCGGATATGCATATGTATGCGCCACCATCTTAGGCAAATCGGTGGTGCCGCTGGTAAAGTACAAAACCATGGTGTCGCTGGTCTCGTTTGGCACGCGGGTAAATGTTGTCGGCGAAGACGTTATACCGCTGTCAACCTCTGCACAGGATATTAATTGAATGTCATCCTCGCCAATGGCGGTCTTTATTTCATTTAAGATATATCCGTCGTCAAATGCGATGATGTTTTTCACGTCCGCCGTCTGAATGCGGTATTTTATATCCTCTGCCTTTAACTGGTTCGTGGACGGAATTGGAATCGCCCCCAGTTTGTGCATCGCCATCATTAAAATCCAGTATTCCCAGCGGCGGCGCATAAACAACAAAACCGTGTCGCCTTTCTTTATTCCGCGCGATGCCAGAAAATTGGCCGCCGCATTTGATGCGCGTGCCATGTCGCGAAACGTGAATGTTTTTTTATCCCCCGCGTCGTCGTTCCAGATAAGTGCGACCTTGTCCGGGCTTTCAATCGCCAGTGCGTCAATAACGTCATATGCAAAATTAAAGTTGTCCGGCACGTTCGGCACAGCGTTTTTTACATAATCTTCATAATTATCAAATGTGGCCTTTGGCAAGAATTTTAATGCGAACATATTTATTCCTTATATATACTTATGGTAAAATAGGTGCATAAAGTGATAATTACAAGTAATTTTTATAAATAAAAGTAGTTGCATTTTATAAAAAAGAGGTGCATAATCGGCCGGTAATCGGAGTGTAGCTCAGTCTGGTAGAGCGCTGCGTTCGGGTCGCAGAGGTCGTAGGTTCGAATCCTGTCACTCCGACCAGATATTTTACCGCCCCATGCGTGGGGCGGTGTTTTATTAAAGTTTGCAAATTGATTTTTATCTGTAATAATGCGCTGGTTATGAAGTATAGAAGTTTTAAACAGAAAAAATTTATGATATTTTTCAGCCTGGCGCTGTTGGCGGCCTCGCTTGTGGGAATATATGGGTTTGGCATTCGTTCCGTATTACGGGAAACAATTGTTGTTACCGTGCCGCGCGGGGTCAGTGTGGGCGCTGTTGCAAAAAAATTGGAGGCGCGCGGGGCGATTGATTCTGTTGCCATGTTCAAGGCCTGTGTCCGGGCGCGCGGCGGCCGCGTGCAAAGTGGCGAGTATGAAATCCCGCGCGGCGCCAGCGTATGGAAAATAGCAGGCATGCTGTCGGTTGGCGATGTCGCCGCGACCACCATTGTTATTCCGGAGGGGTTAACAATAATGCAGACAAAGCAGCTGTTGCTGCAAACGCCGGGGTTAACCGGCCCGGTTGAATGCGACCGCGGGGGCGACATGCCGGTATGCAATCTGCGTGACGGGGATATTTTCCCGGACACTTATCGCGTTGCGCGCGGGACATCGCGGCTGGCGCTGTTGGATTTGGCTCGTAAAAAGATGGATGATATACACGCCGCCTGGGACAAGGCGGGGCAGATTGCGCCACATCCGTTAAAAACCTGGAACGAGGTTGTGACACTGGCCTCTATTGTTCAAAAGGAGACCCCGCGAGAGGACGAGATGCCGATTGTCGCCAGTGTTTACGTTAACCGTTTGCGCAAGAACATGCGTCTGCAGGCGGATCCGACGGTGGTTTATGCATTAACGGACGGGCTGGGCGATATGCGTGGGGAACCGTTGTTGCGCGGGCATTTGAAAATAGAGAGTCCTTATAATACTTATACTCATGGCGGACTGCCGCCGGCACCGATTGCAAATGTCGGCCAGGCGGCAATTCGGGCCGTATTGAAACCCGCGGATACAAATTATTTGTTTTTTGTGGCAGACGGTCGCGGCGGTCATCATTTTTCAAAATCATACGAACAGCATATGCAGCATCACGCCGACTGGCGCGCGATAAAAAAAAGTAGAAATTAATTGTCGTGACATGCAAATTCATTAAAAAGTATAATAATTGTTGTTTTTAACAAAAAATGAACATGTAAATAAAAATCCCCGAATTTCCGGGGATTTTTTAATGTGCTGTAGGAAGTGTTTCCGATTCGCATGGTGCAAACCATATCATAAAAAGGGTGTTTTTGCAAAAATCTTTTCCCTTGCGGGGGGGTAAATGAGGATAGTAAAATATTCTTAAGCTAGAACACAAGTCTAGTTGTTAACTAAAAGAAAGGATAGAGTATGAAAAAATTAGCTTTGACTTCTTTGCTGGCCGTTTTTGCGGTATCCGGCGCGCATGCGGCTAATGTGATTAATAATAATCCGTTATATCGTCCGGAAGCGGGACAGTTTTACAGCGTAACAGATCTGGGTTCGGATTCCCGTAACACCAGCCGCGTTTTGCTGGATGAAGAATTCGGCTATGGCCTGACAAATTACCTGTCTGCGACTATTACCACATCGGCGTCCCAGACAGACTGGTTTGACAATGGTGCGTGGGATCATGTCGGTGTCGGCCTGAACTGGCGCGCGGTTGACATGGGCAACTGGAAGGGGGATATCTTTGGCTCTTATAATGCATTGTCATTGGGAACATGGGGTGATGACGATTCCTGGTTTGACGAAGATGTAACTGCTTATAAATGGACGGCCGGCGTGCGTGCGGGTTATGCGACAGCAGGCTGGACTGTTGCCGGTCATGTCGCGTTTGACTATTACAACACAGAATCCTTTAACTGGGATGATTCCGGTCTGCACATGTTGCGCTTTGGCTTGGACGGCCAGTTGGTGCTGAACCAAAACTGGAACCTGATCGCTGGTGTTGAATACAACGCCGATTATGACAACTGGTCTGACAATGTCGGCTATTGGACAGGAAAGTTTGGTGCAAACTATAACTTTGATGCCAACAAGTTCCTGGGTGCCTATATTACCAAGACAATGGATCACAATGGTGCCGGCAACTGGGAAGTTGATGACGGCTTTGGCTTTGGCGCCACATTTGGTGTTCAATTCTAATTTGAATATCATGTTAAAAAAACATTCCCGGCCTATGGTCGGGATGTTTTTATACAAACATAAAAAAAGTATGCGTACAAACATGTACAAAATTATGTTTTTGTAATGTTACTTTGTGGATTAAATTCCCTAAAATGTGGGGTTTTTGCATCGGTTTCTTTATTATTTTTTCCTAGATTTTTCTTGACAATATTCGGGTACGCGGTTATAGTATGTTCGCTTTCCGTGTAAATAAGGAAAGAAAAAACACAGAAATCTGATAAATCTGACAGATTTATAATCGCTGGCATGCCTGCGAAATAAGTCTGGAGGGCAGGTTTTGTGCAGACAAAAGTTGTAAGGAAAACAAAGAGATTTTGAATGCCAACAGTAAACCAACTGATTCGGAAACCACGTAAGAAGGTCGTCGTTAAATCCACGGCGCCGGATATGGTGGAATGTCCGCAAAAGCGTGGTGTTTGCACTCGCGTGTACACAACCACACCTAAGAAACCTAACTCGGCTCAGCGTAAGGTGGCTCGTGTTAAACTGGCCAATGGACGCGAAGTAACGGCGTATATTCCGGGCGAAGGTCACAATCTGCAGGAACACAGTGTTGTTATGATTCGTGGCGGTCGTGTAAAGGACTTGCCTGGTGTAAAATATCACATCATCCGCGGTGTTCTGGATACCAAGGGTGTTGACAGCCGTAAACAGGGTCGTTCTTTGTATGGTGCAAAGGTAAAGAAATAATAACATACATGCGGTGATGCCGCGTGAGTAATCCGGGAAAGCCGGGTGAAGAATAAAAGGGAAAAGAAAATGTCAAGACGTAAAAGCGCAGCTAAACGTGAAATTTTACCAGATTCCAAGTACAACAATCTGGTTGTTGCAAAATTAATAAATAATATTATGTGGGACGGCAAAAAGGAAGTTGCCGAAAATATCGTTTACGGCGCGATGGATGAACTGAAGAAAATCGCAAAAGACGGCGACGAACTGGCGGCATTGTTAGAGGCGATTGATGCCTTGAAGCCCTCTGTTGAGGTTAAGGGTCGTCGTGTCGGTGGTGCGACATATCAGGTTCCGGTAGAGGTAAGACCCGCACGTCAGCAGACATTGGCTATCCGTTGGTTGGTTATGTTTGCGCGCAAGCGTGGCGAACGTACGATGAAAGACCGTCTGTTCGGCGAATTGCGCGATGCGTTGAACGGCCAGGGCGGCGCGTTCAAAAAGAAAGTTGACACGCATAAAATGGCTGATGCGAACAAGGCGTTTGCCCATTTCCGCTGGTAATACACAAGGCATAAAAGAAAGACAATTTAAAATAAGGAAAGACACATGTCTGTTGGAAAAACCGCTCCTTTGCATATGTACCGCAATATCGGCATTATGGCCCATATTGACGCGGGCAAAACCACAACTTCTGAACGTATTTTGTTCTATACCGGTAAAAGCTATAAAATTGGTGAAGTGCACGACGGTGCCGCGACCATGGACTGGATGGCCCAGGAACAGGAACGCGGTATCACCATTACGTCTGCGGCAACAACGTGCTTTTGGCGTGATCATCGTATTAACCTGATTGACACCCCCGGCCACGTTGACTTTACAATGGAAGTAGAGCGCAGTCTGCGTGTTCTGGACGGTGCTGTTGCGGTGTTTGAATCCGTGTCCGGTGTTCAGCCCCAGACGGAAACCGTATGGCGCCAGGCCGACCGTTACAATGTTCCGCGTATTTGCTTTATTAACAAGATGGACCGTATCGGCGGGAATTTCTTCCGCTGCGTTGACATGATTCGCGAACGTCTGGGTGCAAATCCGTTGGTCTTGAATTTCCCGATTGGTGCGGAATCCGATTTCAAGGGCGTTGTTGACGTTCTGGAAATGAAGGGGATTGTTTGGGAAGATGAAAACGGCAGCAACCCCGTTACGATAGACATACCCGAAGATTTAAAGGCAAAGGCGGAAGAACTGCACAATGCTCTGATTGAAGAGGTTGTGACCCTGGACGACGATGTCATGGAAGCCTATATGGAAGGCAAAGAGCCTGATCATGACACAATCAAAAAATTACTGCGCAAGGGCACCATTGCACAAAACTTTGTGCCGGTAATGTGCGGTTCTGCGTTTAAAAACAAGGGTGTTCAGCCGTTGTTGGATGCCATTGTTGACTATTTGCCGTCACCGTTGGATATTCCTGCGATTAAGGGTACAAAGATGGACGGCGAAACTGTTGCAGAACGCCACCCGAGCGCCAACGAACCGTTTAGTGCACTGGCCTTTAAGGTTGCCAACGACCCGTTCGTCGGAAACCTGATGTTTATCCGTATATATTCCGGTAAACTGACATCCGGTTCGTATATTTACAACTCCAACCGCGACAAGCGCGAACGTGTTGGCCGTATGTTGCTGATGCATGCAAACAACCGTGAAGAAATCAAGGAAGCGTCCGCTGGAGACATTGTGACGCTGGTCGGTATGAAGGAAACTATTACCGGCGATACGCTGTGTGATGAGTCCAATCCGATTATTCTGGAAAACATTCATGTCCCGGAACCGGTTATCAGTATTGCGGTTGAGCCGAAGACAAAGGCCGATATTGAAAAAATGTCGCTGGGTCTGCAGGCGCTGGCCAAAGAGGATCCGTCTTTCCGCGTATCTGTTGACGAAGAATCCGGTCAGACCATTCTGGCGGGTGTTGGTGAATTGCACCTGGAAATTCTGGTTGACCGTCTGCTGCGTGAATTCAAGGTTGACGTTGCTGTTGGCGAACCGCGTATTGCGTATCGTGAAACATTCCGTAAACCGATTACAGAAGAATATACTCACAAAAAGCAGTCCGGCGGTTCCGGTCAGTACGCCCAGGTTAAGATTGAATTCCAGCCGTTGGAACCTGGCCAGGGATACGAATTTGAAAACAAGATTGTCGGCGGGGCCATTCCGAAAGAATATATCCCCGGCGTAGAAAAGGGTTTGAAGATAGCGCAGCAGACCGGTGTTCTGATTGGCTATCCCACAGTGGATTTCAAGGCCACGTTGGTAGATGGTAAGTACCACGAAGTTGACTCCAACGTGCTGTGCTTTGAAATTGCGGCGCGTGCCTGCTTCCGCGAAGCGATGAAAAAGGCCTCGCCAAAGTTGTTGGAACCGATTATGAAGCTTTCGGTAAACACGCCGGAAGAATACGTCGGTGACATCATCGGGGACCTGAACAGTCGCCGCGGTCAGATTAACGGTATTGAAACCCAGTTCGGCAATCAGCTGATATCTGCGTTCGTGCCGCTGGCTAACCTGTTCGGATACGTTAAGACATTGCGTTCTTTGTCGCAGGGGCGTGCAAATCCTTATATGGAATTGTCGCACTATGCCGAAGTTCCGTCTAACGTTGCAGACGAAGTTATCAAGAAGCTGACAAAATAAAAAATAGAGTTTTAAACCTAAACAAGCCAAGCCTAAGGAGAAAACCATGGCAAAAGAAAAGTATGTAAGAACCAAGCCGCATGTTAACATCGGTACCATCGGTCACGTTGACCACGGTAAAACGACGCTGACAGCCGCTATTGTTCATTATTACGGCGTCGGTGCCGATGCCGCCAAGGGTGTTGACCAGATTGACAACGCTCCGGAAGAAAAAGCGCGTGGTATAACAATTAACACTGCGCACGTTGAATATGAAACGGAACATCGCCACTATGCTCACGTTGACTGCCCGGGCCACGCGGACTATGTTAAAAACATGATTACCGGTGCCGCGCAGATGGACGGTGCTATTTTGGTGGTTGCCGCGACAGACGGTCCGATGCCTCAGACACGCGAACACATCCTGTTGGCGCGCCAGGTGGGTATTCCGAAAATCGTTGTATACTTAAACAAGTGCGATTTGGCCAAT
Organism: uncultured Alphaproteobacteria bacterium; assembly: GCA_949878575.1. GTDB lineage: Bacteria > Pseudomonadota > Alphaproteobacteria > Rs-D84 > Rs-D84 > Enterousia. Next base: position 233,778 of record CATLAX010000001.1, read on the forward strand.
GATCCGGAATTGCTGGAATTGGTTGAAATGGAAATTCGTGAACTGTTGTCTGCGAACGATTTCGATGGCGACAATGCTCCGATTATCCGTGGTTCCGCTATTTCTGCCCTGGAAGGCAAAAGCGACGGTCTGGGCAAGGAATCCATTGACGCGTTGTTGAAGGCTTGCGATGAATTCATCCCGATGCCGGAACGTCCGGTTGACAAACCGTTCCTGATGCCGATTGAAGACGTGTTCTCTATCACCGGTCGTGGTACCGTTGTGACAGGCCGTATTGAATCCGGTACCATCAAGGTTGGTGATGAATGCGAAATTGTTGGTCTGCGTCCGACACAGAAAACAACTGTAACCGGTGTTGAAATGTTCCGCAAACTGCTGGATCAGGGTGAAGCCGGCGACAACGTAGGTCTGTTGCTGCGTGGTACAAAGAAAGAAGATGTTGAACGTGGTCAGATTATCTGCAAACCGGGTTCCATCACACCGCACACAGAATTTGAAGCTGAGGTTTATATCTTGACGAAGGAAGAGGGTGGTCGTCATACGGCGTTCTTCTCTAACTATCGTCCGCAGTTCTACTTCAGCACAACTGACGTAACTGGTACAATCACATTGCCGGCTGACAAAGAAATGGTTCTGCCGGGTGACAACGTTCGTATCACGGTGCAGCTGATTGCCCCGATTGCTATGAACGAAGGTCGTCGCTTTGCTATCCGCGAAGGCGGACGCACGGTTGGCGCCGGTGTTGTATCTAAGATTATCAAATAATACAACCAACGGGTCGGTGTAACTGGATGAAATAGCGCCAGTGATTACCGGCCCGGATAAAAATAAGGAAACGAACAAATGGTACCTGCATCTAAAATTCGCATCAAGTTGACGGCGTTTGACCACAGAGTCTTGATGGAATCTGTGGAAGAAATTGTCAAAACTGCAAAGCGCACTGGCGCGGATGTCGTTGGACCCGTTCGCTTGCCGACTTTGATTCAGAAATTTACGGTGAACCGTTCGCCGCACGTTGACAAGAAGTCGCGTGAGCAGTTTGAAATCCGCAATCACAAAGCGGTAATTGATATTGTTAATCCAACCCCTCAGACTGTTGATGCTTTGATGAAGTTGGATTTGGCGTCTGGTGTTGACGTAAAGATTAAATTGTAAGGCTGTTAGGTTGGTGTGGGATGCAAACAATAAAACGCGCCAACCTCTGACATAAAAAAAGGCAACAAAAATGAAACGTAGCGGATTAATTACAACAAAAATAGGAATGACGCGTCTGTATGACGACGCGGGGGCGGCCCATGCGGTGACGGTCCTGGCGGTCGGCGATTGCACTGTTATCGGAAATCGTACGGCGGACAAGAACGGTTATGTCGCAAATATTGTCGGTATGCGCGAGGCCAAGGCAAAACATATTGCAAAACCCCAGGCGGTTGCAGCAGAAAAGGCGGGTGTAAAACCTTTCCGCAAAGTTGTTGAGTTCCGCGTATCTGATGACTGCATTATCCCGGCGGGAACTGCGTTGTCGGCGGAGCATTTTGTTGCCGGTCAATTTGTTGACGTCCAGGCGACAAGCAAAGGTAAGGGATTCCAGGGCGCGATGAAGCGTCACAACTTTGGCGGTAAAGAAGCGACACACGGTGTTTTGAAAGCTCATCGTTCCATCGGTGGTACCGGTATGCGCGAATGGCCGGGCCGTGTTTTGAAAGGCAAAAAGATGGCCGGTCAGATGGGTAATGAAACCGTTACGGTTCAGAACTTGAAAGTGTTTGGCACTGATGCCGCAGAAAATCTGATTTTTGTTGAAGGCGCGGTTCCGGGGGCAAACGGAACATTCGTGTTGGTTACGGACGCGGTTAAGAAAGAACACAAAGACCTGCCGATGCCGACCAAAATGCGTGACGCAAAAGCAACCGAAACAGAAGCTGTTGCGGAATAATAAATAAAAGAGTAACAGCAAGAGTAAGGTGATAAAAATGCAAATAGATATCGTAAATTTTGATGGAAAATCGGTCGGCAAGGTTGAATTGGCTGACCAGATATTCGGATTGGAACCCCGTGCGGACATCTTGCATCGTGTCGTAACATGGCAGCGCGCGAAATCTCGTGCCGGCACACATGCGGTAAAGACCGTGTCAGATGTGGAAGGCAGCGGCAAGAAAGCCTTTAAGCAGAAAAAGACCGGTAACGCGCGTCAGGGTGAAAAATATAATGTTCACATGCGTGGCGGTGGTGTTGTTCATGGGCCGGTTGTTCGCGACCACTCTATTGACCTGCCGAAAAAGGTACGCGCGCTTGGTCTGAAAATGGCTTTGTCTTCAAAGGCGAAAGAGGGCGACCTGATTGTTATTGATTCCGAAAAGCTGAATGCGGCCAAAACAGGCGCGTTTGCAAAACAGCTGAAGAATCTGGGGCTGACATCGGCGCTGTTTGTTGGTGCGGATACGCTGGATGAAAACTTTAAGAAATCTGCGGCAAACATTGCAAACATTGATGCTTTGCCGACGATTGGTCTGAATGTTTTGGATATTCTGAAACATGACAAGTTGGTTTTGACAGCAGACGCGGTCAAAGCGGTAGAAGCAAGATTGGCATAATAAAGAAAGGTCAATAAAATGGCAGAAAAAAAAGTTAGTACAGAGAAAAAAATCGTTGCGACCGCCGGTACTTATGGTATACTGCGTCGGCCGATAATCTCGGAAAAGGCAGCAAAACTGTCTGAAAACAACGGCGTAGCATTTGAAGTTGCGGCGAATGCCACAAAAGAAGATGTTGCGCGTGCGGTTCTGGCGATTTACAATGTGAAACCGACCAAGGTTAACATTGTGGTTGTCAAAGGTAAGGTTAAGACCTTCCGTGGCCGCAGCACGGGCACACAGCGCACTGTGAAAAAGGCATATGTTTCATTGCCGGCAGATGCAAAACTGGACTTGTCCGCAAACATATAATACAAGCAAACCGTTCTGGCAGAGAATCCGGGGTACTGGACGTTAGTGTCAGAACAGAAACAAAGGTAAGAAAAAAATGGCATTAAAGCATTATAAGCCGAATACGCCGGGTATGCGCGGGTTGACACAGGTTGACCGTAGCGAGCTGCACCGTGGCGCGCCGGAAAAATCGCTGACCGTTGGTTTGAAATCCAAGGGTGGTCGTAATAATTTCGGACATGTTACCGTCATGCATCAGGGCGGCGGTCACAAACGCAAATATCGTCTGATTGATTTTAAACGTAAAAAGACCGGTGTTCCGGCGAAAGTTGTGCGTTTGGAATATGATCCGAACCGTACCGCATTTATTGCATTGATTGAATATACGGACGGTGTTCGTTCCTATATTTTGGCACCGCGTGATTTGAATGTTGGCGATGTTGTTATTTCCGGTATCCGTGAAGATATTAAGCCGGGTAATGCAATGCCGTTGAAAAACATGCCGATCGGTACGATTGTTCACAATGTTGAACTGAAACCGGGTGCAGGCGGCCAGTTGGCGCGCAGTGCCGGTTGCTATGCCCAGTTGATGGGTAAAGACGGTGTATATGCCCAGATTAAGATGAACAGTGGCGAACTGCGCAAGGTTCATTCTGATTGTTTGGCGACTGTTGGCAGCGTTTCCAATCCGGATCAGCGCAATGTCAACCTGGGCAAGGCCGGTCGTGCGCGTTGGTTGGGTATCCGCCCGTCCGTACGCGGTATGGCGATGAACCCGAACGACCATCCGATGGGTGGTGGTAACGGTCACTCTAAGGGCCATGAACCTGTGTCTCGTACAGGTATCCCGGCAAAGGGTTATCGTACGCGCAGCAACAAACGTACTGCTAAGATGATTATCCGTAGCAGACATTTGGCAAAGAAGAAATAATAAAATAGGCCGGTGATCTATATGGTGGCCGGCCAAAGAAAAAACGGAGTTATTAATGTCTCGTTCTGTTTGGAAAGGTCCGTATGTTCATCCCTCTGTCTTGAAAAAGACGGCTGCGGCGATTGAAAAAGACGACCACAAGCCGATTAAAACATGGTCTCGCGGCAGCACGATTGTGCCGCCGATGGTTGGGCTGACCTTTGAGGTTCACAACGGTAACAAATTTATCCCTGTGTCAATCGTGGAAGATATGATTGGTCACAAGCTGGGTGAATTTGCGCCGACCCGTACGTTTAAGGGTCACGCTGCTAATAAAAAGGCCGCGGCCGGCAAGAAATAAAGGTAAGTAGTTATGACAACGACAAGATATGGAATTAAAGAAAATCAGGTTCGCGCCTTTAACAAGATGATTCGCGTCAGCCACCAGAAACTGAATCTGGTTTGCGACATGGTTCGCGGTTTGCCGGTTGAACGTGCGGTTGATGTCTTGAAGTTTTCCAAAAAGCGTGTTGCCGGCGAAGTTTTAAAGACTTTGCTGTCTGCGGTTGCAAATGCGGAACACAACAAGAATCTGCCGGTGGAAACCTTGTTCATCAAGGAAATCTGGTGTGGCAAGGCGCTGACGATGAAGCGTATTATGGCCGGTCCGCGCGGCAGTGCGCGTCCGATTTTAAAGCCGTTCTCTAACCTGACGATTGTTCTGGAATCGGGAACTGCGCCGGTAAAAAAAGCAAAAAAAGAAACAAAAGCAAAATAATAAAGCCGGGGTCGGTGGTATGGAGTAATCCTGAATAAAACCTCAAAGGTTTCAAGAACACGGACCCTTAAAATAAGGAAAAAAGAAAATGGGACAGAAAGTATCGCCAATTTCACAGCGTCTGGGTATCAACAAGACTACTGATTCACGCTGGATTGCGGGCAAGAAAGATTATGCCGCGTTGGTTGCAGAGGATATTAAAATCCGCAAATTTATAGAAAAGAAACTGAAGAAAGCCGGATTGGCCAAAGTCGTTGTTGAACGCTTTGCAAAAAAGGTTGTGGTTACAATCCACACATCCCGTCCGGGTATGATTATCGGCAAAAACGGTGCTGATATTGAAGCTCTGCGTAATGACATCAAGAAATTGGTAAAAAATGATCAGGTTGTCGTGAATATTTATGAGGTTCGCCGTCCTGACTTGAATGCCCACTTGGTTGCGCAAAACATGGCCCAGCAGATAGAGGGCCGCGTATCGCCGAAGCGCGCCATGAAAAAGGCTGTTCAAAATGCCCAGAAAGCGGGCGCCCAGGGTATCAAGGTTATGTGCTCTGGCCGTTTGAATGGTGCGGAAATCGCACGCAGCGAACAGATCCGCGAAGGACGTATTCCGTTGCACACACTGCGTGCGGACATTGACTATGCGTCCATACAGGCGAAAACAACATACGGCGTTATCGGTGTAAAGGTTTGGATTTACACAGGTGATGTTGTAAACAAGGAAAAGCTGGCATCGGAAATGGCAAGACCTGCAGAATATGCCGGCAGCAGCGAAAGAAGAAACAAGTAAATTTTTGCCGGCATCTATATGGTGTCGGGCGGACAAAAATTGAATAAAAGTAATAAAAGGTAGTTAATTATGTTGATGCCAACAAAAACAAAATTTCGCAAACAGCACAAAGGCCGCATTCATGGTGTGGCCAAAGGCGGCAGCGAATTGGCGTTCGGCTCGTTTGGGTTGAAGGCCATGAGTCCGGAACGTGTTACCGCCCGTCAGATAGAGGCGGCACGTCGTGCGATTACACGTCATATGAAGCGTATGGGTAAACTGTGGATTCGCGTATTCCCGGATGTTCCCGTAACCAAAAAGCCCGCGGAAGTCCGTATGGGTAAAGGTAAGGGTGCGGTTGAATACTGGATTTGCCGTGTAAAACCGGGGCGCATCATGTTTGAACTGGACGGTGTCAAACCGGAGGTTGCATATGAAGCATTCGCCCTGGCGGCGGCCAAATTGCCGGTAAAGACAAAGATTGTGGAACGCAAGGTTAACTAAAACAAACAGGTTGCGCACCCCGATGGGGTAATGCAAAAAAGGTAGCTAAGATGGCAGACAAGAAAGTTGAAAAAGAATCTTTGACGATGGAAGCTTTGCAGAGCAAGCTGGTTGATTTGAAAAAAGAGCAGATGAATCAGCGTTTCCAGCATGCTGCGGGCCAGTTGCCCAAAACGCATGTTATGCGTCAGACGCGTCGTGAAATTGCGCGTGTCAAGACAAAACTGCGCGATGCAAAAAAATAAATAAAATTGCTGATTTTTGTTGAGATTTCTAAATTTTTAGTTATCATATGCCGAAATCGGTTAAAAAAACAAGCAAGTAGCCCGTGGGTCCGGCATTATGGCAGAATGCTGTAAACGGCCGGAAACTGGGGGTTAAAACAGGTAAGGGACTAAAGTTATGCCAAGACGTATACTGCAGGGAACAGTAACAAGTACAGCGAATGACAAAACAGTTGTCGTTGAAGTGGAACGTCGTTTCCGCCACCCGCTGTATGGTAAGTTCGTAAAGCAGAACAAAAAGTATAAAGCGCACGATGAAAACAACGAGTTTAAGGTTGGGGACATTGTCGCAATAGAAGAACATCGGCCGATATCCAAGACAAAGTCATGGATTGTTAAGGGACGCGTTGGCGTTTCCAAGAACGATGAGGTTGAAGTGGCCTAACGGCCGAAACCATGGGGTTCTTTGAGGTCTGGTGTCTGGAACATTCGGCACTGTGACAGTCGGAACCCGTAACAAAGCGGCGGGGGATTGCCCCGTCTGCAGGATAAAGGTAGAAAAACTATGATTCAGAATGAAACAGTTATGACGGTTGCCGACAACTCTGGTGCGCGTAAAGCCATGTGCATCAAGGTTTTGGGCGGTTCTCATCGTCGGTATGCGACGGTGGGTGACAAAATTGTCGTTGCCATCAAGGAAGCCATTCCCCGCGGCAAGGTTCAGAAAGGTACGGTTCAGCGTGCGATTATTGTACGTACAAAATTCCCGGTAAAGCGTCCGGATGGTTCTATTATCCGTTTTGACGACAATGCGGTTGTTTTGATTAACAAAAACAATTTTGAACCGATTGGCACGCGTATCTTTGGGCCGATTGCCCGTGAAGTGCGCCGCAAGTACGACGTTCAGAAGATTGTCTCCCTGGCGCCAGAGGTAATATAATATTTGGACGACAGGCAACATCAAAGACAAAAGGCAAGCAAAATGAAAATAAAGAAAGGCGACGAAGTCGTAGTTATTTCCGGGAAATACAAGGGCGTTAAGGGCAAAGTTCTGGAAGCGCGCCCGACAGAATCCCGTGTTGTTGTAGAAGGTGTGAATCGCCGTAAATGGCATATAAAGCCGACACAGGAACAGCCGGGACACATAGTTGACCGCGAGGCGCCGGTTCATGTATCCAATGTTGCGCTGATTGACCCGAAAACCAAAAAGGCCACACGTGCCGGTTATAAAATGGAACAGGGCAAGAAAGTTCGCATTGCAAAGAAATCCGGGGTTGAAATCTAAGAATGGTTTCCCGCTGTTACGGGAACAAAACATGTAAGGAAAACAAAATGCAAAGCAGATTGCGTGAAATTTATGAAAAGAACATTGTGCCGGAACTGGTAAAAGAGTTCGGTTATACAAACAAACTGGCGGTGCCAAAGCTGACGAAAATTGTGTTAAACATGGGTGTCGGCGAGGCTGTGTCCGATAAAAAGAAGCTGGATGCGGCGGCGGCGGATTTGACAGCTATTGCAGCACAGAAATCCGTTATCACACGCGCCAAAAAGTCTATTGCGACATATCGTCTGCGCGAAGGTCAGCCTATCGGTACAAAGGTGACGCTGCGTGGTAAAAGAATGTACGATTTCCTGGACAAGCTGATTACGGTTGCGTTGCCGCGCGTAAAGGATTTTCGCGGATTGTCAAAATCAAAGTTTGACGGTCGCGGCAATTATGCTTTCGGTATTAAAGAACACCTGATTTTCCCGGAAATCTCTGTTGACAAGATTGATGCGATTCGCGGTATGGATATTGTTATCGCCACAACCGCAAAGACTGACGAAGAAGCGCGCGCACTGCTGACGAAAATCGGCCTGCCGCTGGTGTTGAAATAATAAGAGTAAGGAAAAAAAATGGCTAAGTTAGCGTTGATAAACAAACAGAAAAGACGTGAAAAACTGGTCGCGCAGTACGCCAAAAAGCGTGAGGCGATAAAGGCCAAGATGTCCGTCAATGCCACGCCTGACGAACGTATGGATGCGATGAAAAAGCTGGCAAAACTGCCGCGTAATGCAAATCCGACACGTCTGCGCAACCGTTGCAGTGTTACCGGTCGTTCACGCGGTTTTTCCCGCATGTTCGGTCTGTGCCGCCAGCAGGTTCGTACAATGGCGTCCGAAGGCAAGCTGCCGGGCGTTCGTAAGTCAAGCTGGTAAACAAAAACTAACGCAGCTGTGGACAATGCAGCTGTTTGCGCCGGATTTCCCGGCATAATAGGAGTAAAAGATGTCATTATCACACCCGATAGGAGATATGGTAACCCGCATTCGCAATGGTCAGAATGCAGGCAAGGAAACCATTTCCGTTCCGGCCAGCAATCTGCGTGCGGCCGTACTGTCCGTCTTGAAAGACGAAGGTTTTATCACTGATTTTCGCAAGGAACAGATTGACGAACATCGTTCCAATTTGATTGTTGAATTGAAATATGTCGGCGGCAATGGTGCGATTCAGGAAATTTCCGTTGTATCCAAACCCGGTCGCCGTGTTTATTCCGGCAGTGCAAAAATGCCGAAAGTTTTGAACGGTCTGGGTATTGCAATCGTATCCACGCCCAACGGCGTCATGACCGACCACAAGGCGCGCCTGATGAATGTCGGCGGTGAAGTATTGTGCAAGGTTATATAATTGAAGTGAGGAACAAGTTATGTCACGTGCAGGAAAATATCCAGTAAAAATTAAGGACGGCGTTTCCGTTGCTATTGCAGACGCTGTTCTGACAGTAAAGGGCCCGAAGGGCGAAGTTAAATTGCCGTTGGACACAAAGCATGCCGGCTTGGTAGATATTGCCGTTGAAGACGGTCATGTCGTTGTTGCGCCGAAGGATGCCGAAGACAAAACATCCCGTGCTATGTGGGGAACCATGGCCCGCAATGTTCGCGCGGCGATAGAGGGCGTGTCTGATGGATTCAAAAAAGCCATGTATATGAAAGGTGTTGGTTACAAGGCATCCGTCAAGGGCAATGATTTGGTTCTGGTTGCGGGGTACTCGCATGATGTTGTTATGCCGATACCGGCGGGGTTGTCTGTCCAGATGGGTGAAACACCGACAGAATTTACCATATGCGGTGTTGACAAGTGCCTGGTAGGCCAGTTTGCCGACAAAATCCACAAGGTTCGCAAGGCGGATCCGTACAAGGGCAAGGGCATCTTCTATAAGGGCGAAAGAATCCGCCGCAAGGAAGGCAAGAAGAAATAATAATTGTTAATTCCCGCTGTTACGGGAATTGGAAAAGAGGAAGAAAAATGTTGAAACATTTGTCTACAGAAGAAAGACGCACGCTGGCGAATCGCAGTGCGCTGAAAAGAAAGAATCCCGGTAAAATCCGTTTGTCGGTTTTCCGTTCCGGTCGTCATATTGAAATACAGGCTATTGATGATGTAAAGGGTCACACTGTTTGCGCCGCGTCGTCAAAAGAAAAAGATTTCAAAGGCCAGGGTTGGAATATTGCTGGTGCGGAGTTGGTCGGCAAGACCTTCGCAGAACGCGCGGTAAAGGCGAAAATCGCCGACAACTGCTATTTTGATCGCGGCGGTTATCGCTATCATGGTCGCGTCAAGGCACTGTGCGAGGCTATTCGCGCCGGTGGCGTCAGAATCTAATTGGAATATACGGAGTACATAAAAATGGCACGTTTTGATGATAAAAAATTGCAGACGGATAATCTGGTAGACAAGCTGGTTTCCATTAATCGCGTCTCTAAAACAGTTAAGGGCGGCCGCAACATGTCTTTCTCGGCATTGGTTGTGGTTGGCGACAAGGCAGGCCGCGTAGGCTTTGGCAAGGGCAAGGCACTGGAAGTACAGTCCGCCGTTCAAAAAGCGACCAAGGCCGCAAAGGCAAAAATGATTCGCGTTCCGTTGAAAGAAGGACGCACGCTGCATCATGATGTTGATGCAAAATACGGCGCCAGCAAACTGGTTGTGCGCAGTGCGGTTCCCGGTACCGGAATTATCGCCGGTGGTGCGTTGCGTGCGGTGTTTGAATGCCTGGGCGTTCAGGACGTTGTTGTAAAATCACAGGGTTCCAACAACCCCAACAATATGATTCGTGCGGCGTTTCTGGCGTTTGCGAAGATGAATTCTCCGAAGACTGTTGCGGCGCGCCGCGGCAAGTCTGTTGCGGAAATCATCGCGGGTCGTGACGGCAAAAAACTGGAAGATGCGGCGGAAGAAAAATAACGCTAAGAAAGGTAAATGTAGTTATGTCAAGAGTGTGGCTTAGGCAAGTTAAAAACAGTATGTCCTGTTCTGTAGAAGAACGCAGGGCTTTGTTAAAACTGGGCTTGGGCCATATCGGCATGACCAACGAAATTGACGACAATACAACGGCGACACGTATGGCGCTTGCTAAAGTGCGTTTTGCTGTTAAAAAACGTTGTCGCTAAGGATACTAAACGCTGTTGCGTTATTTAAAAAACGGAGAATACTGTTATGTCTAAAATAATTGTAAAGCAAGTCAAAAGCTTAATCGGCCGTCCGGAATCGCAGCGCAAGGTTGTTGCGGCACTGGGGCTGGGGCGTATCGGCAAGACCAAAGAGCTGAGCGATACACCGGCTGTTCGCGGCATGATTGCCAAGGTTTCACATCTGGTTGAGATTGTGGAAAAATAAATATTATAAACCGAGTGGCGCGGGACTTGCCGTGCTGCGAAAAAAGACTATATAATGGTCGTAGGACAAAAGGAAAATATTATGAAATTAAATGCATTGATGGATAATTTCGGTGCGCGCGCCGACGTAAAGCGTGTTGGGCGCGGTATCGGCAGTGGTATGGGTAAAACATCCGGCCGTGGTAACAAGGGTCAGAAATCCCGCAGCGGTTCGCGCAAGCAGGCGACGTTCCAGGGTGGACAGATGCCGATTTTGCGTCGTTTCCCGAAATTCGGGTTTAACAATCCGTTTGCAAAGGAATATGTTACTATCAATTTGGGCGATATTGAAAAATTTATCGCGTCCGGTAAGATTGATGCAAAGTCACCGATTACGATTGATTCTTTGATGACCGCGAAAATCATCAACCGCAGAATGTCCGGGCTGAAGGTTCTGGCCAAGGGCGAAATCAAGTCCAAGGTTGAAATTGTTGCGGCAAAATGGTCCAAGGCGGCCGAAGAGGCGATTGTAAAGGCCGGCGGTTCTATTAAGGCGAAATAATAATGAACGGCACCATAACACCGTCACAGTATCTTAAAGCGGCAAGGCAGGATTTTAAAAACCTGCCTGCCGATGCTTGTGATGAACTGCTTGATATGATGGATTCAAACAGCGGGTGGCATGAGTTGTTTATTCCCGACTATATACCCCAAAAATATCATGCGCGCATGCAGAAAACATGGACGCTTATGGTGTTTCTTATTCTGACAAGAAACGCCACGCGCAAGTATTCACTGGTACGGCGTCATAACATGTTGAAAAACGCCCTGATATTTCGGGACGCATTAGCAACAGCGGAGAGATAGGCAGATGAAGTTTATAAAAAACTTGTTTGGTAATTTGACAGACCTGCAAAAACGCATACTGTTTACTTTGGGTGCGTTGGTTGTATACCGTGTTGGGTCGTTTATTCCGTTGCCTGGGGTTAACGCATCGGCGGTTCTGCATCTGTTTACCGGCGAAGGCAGCGGGATGATGGGCATGTTTGACATGTTTTCCGGCGGGTCTTTGTCCCGTATGTCGGTGCTGGCATTGAACATATTCCCGTATATTTCCGCATCCATTGTTATCCAGCTGTTGACCGCGACCAGCAAGTCTTTGTCTGAGCTGCGCAAGGAAGGCGAATCGGGCCGCATCAAAATCAATCAGTATACGCGTTATCTGGCGGTGTTCCTGGCGGTGGTTCAGGGATGGGCCGTTGTTTGCGGTTTGGAATCCATGGCGCCGGTAAACGGTGTCGCGGCGGTTGTGAATCCCGGATTTGCGTTTGAATTGTCGGCAATTATAGCTTTGGTTGGCGGTACGGTGTTTGTAATGTGGCTGGCGGAACAGATTACTGCGCGCGGCATAGGGCAGGGTGCGTCGCTGTTGATTTTTGCAGGTATTATTGCAGAGGTTCCGGGTGGAATCGCAAAGATATTTTCTTTGGGATCCGTCGGCCAGATGTCGCCTGCGATGATTGCTCTGGTTGTCGGCTTTGTTGTCGGAATTATCGCGCTGATTGCGTTCTTTGAACAGGCGCAGCGTCGTATTCAGATTTTATATCCGCGCCAGGTTATGTCAAACGGCATCGTTAATACAAACGCGTCATATTTGCCGATAAAGGTAAACATGTCGGGTGTTATGGGACCCGTATTCGCCGCCAGTATTATGATGTTGCCGGCATTTGTTCAGCGCTTTGTTCAAAGTGAAAACCTGGTTGTTCAGAATATCATGGCTTTCTTTACGTACGGCGCGTGGTCTTATATCATCATGTATACGATACTGATTGCGTTCTTTGCGTATTTTCAGACGGCGGTTATATTTAACTCTGAGGAAACAAGCAACAATTTGAAAAATGCGGGTGGCTATATCCCCGGCGTGCGTCCCGGCGAACAGACTGTCCATTATCTGGATTCTGTTGTGTCGCGTACGACCGCAATAGGTGTTATGTACCTGATTGTTGTCTGTGTCGTGCCGATTATTTTGAACACGCATCTGGGAATGCCGTTGGCGATAGGCGGCACCAGTGTTCTGATTGTGGCGGGCGTTGTTCTGGATACTATGACCCAGGTTCAGTCGTATCTGGTTGCAAAGCAGTATGGCGGCGTTATTAAAAAGGCGCAAAAGAAGGGACGTTTCCGCGGTTGATTAAAATCGCGTGCAGACGTAAACAGAATTTGACTTTTGCCGAATTTTGTATAAAATAATTTGGCAAAATAAAATACCCGGATTATCAGCTGTTTGATTATTCGGTGTTTATACCCGGGGCGGGAATGCCCGCGCCCGGCAGTAAAATAAAAAGGAAAGTAAAAGATGGCACGTATAGCAGGTGTGAACATTCCGACAGAAAAGCGTATAGAGGTTGCGTTGCGTTACATTCATGGTATCGGACCGGCCAAAGCCGCCCAGATTTGTGAAGCCTTGAAATTAAAGGACGGTCTGCGCGCGAAAGACTTGACTGACGAGGATGTTGTTAAAATTTCAAACTATATTGAACAGAACTTTAAAGTGGAAGGCGATGTGCGTCGTGAAGTTGCGATGAATATCAAACGTCTGCAGGATTTGAAGGCGTATCGCGGCATTCGTCACCGCAACCGTTTGCCGGTTCGCGGTCAGCGCACCCAGACCAACGCCCGCACCCGTAAGGGTAAGCGAGTAGTGGTTGCCGGTTCCGCGACCAAGGGAAAATAAATTCAACCTAATGCCGTATCCGCCTAATGTTGGGGTGTCTGTATAGTATTTATACATTTCGCATACCGGCATCGGTGCATTTGCAGCATTATCTTGGGTTTATAAAATAAGGTAGAGATTAACACGATAGTTAATTGAAGACATCAAAAAAGGTAAAAAAATAATGGCAGTAACAAAAGCAAAAAAGAAAGTTGTTAAGAAAGTATCGCACGGCATTGCGCATGTTGTTGCGACGAATAACAACACACGTATCACCATCACAGACCAGTCGGGCGCTGTTTTGACCTGGGCGACGGCCGGTGCGAATAATTTTAAGGGTGCGAAAAAGTCAACCCCGTATGCGGCGACAATTGTTGCGGATGCGGTTGGCAAGAAAGTTGCCGAAATGGGCATGAAAACGGTTGATGTTCTGATGCGTGGTATCGGTCAGGGCCGTGAATCCGCAGTGCGCGGTTTGGCGAACGCCGGCCTGATTGTGCAATCCATTACGGATACGACACGTATTCCGCACAATGGCTGCCGTCCGAAAAAGGTTCGCCGCGTTTAATAACGTGCATCTTAAAACAACGTCCCCGGCGGGGACGTTGTTTTTTATTTTTAAATAGGCAATGCTTGTTTTCCCGTGCGGAAAATAACAGTATTTTCGACCGGTCGCCTATGGACATACAAGATGTTGCCAATATTTATTTATAGTGTGATTGAATAAAAAAATCCCGTATGACACGGGATTTTTTTATTCGTTGCAGCCACAGCGCGGTCTTGTTATTTCGCGGCGGGTTGTGTATGTGCCGACAGGAATGTATTCAACAACCGGCTGATACATCTGATAATGCTCAATAACCTCTGTATGGGTTTTTATTGCAACAGCCGGGGCCGCACATGGGCGACGACCAACAATCACGCGACGGGCCGATGTGCGCGGGGCGCGTGCGTATTCGGCCGTACCATAATATTTGTTGCTTTCGTAACGCTGGGTTTCCATGTAAACGCCGCCGTCTGACGCATTCGCGCCAAAGCAGGCAAATATCGCTGTTAAGCTGACAAACAGTATTTTTTTCATTTTATTCCTCGTTATGGTTACAAGAAATATAGTACAAATTATGTAAATGTCAACAATAGAATTCCTCCCTTGACAAAAAAGTGTAATGGGTATAGGATTTCCCCGCTAATATTATGCAGGAGATAAAAGTATGCCAAGAAAAAATAGCGACCGGCAGGTTAATGTTGATGGGGTGGAATATACGCTTTCTCGGCGGGATTATGATTTGCTTTATGATATTTTGACACGTGCGCGCATATTAAAAAATGAGAAATTAACCGAAACACGTGCAAAACGTCTGTTGGCGGATTTGTATCCGAACGTGTTGTATTACAATCATGACACCGGCATGTGGAATCGCAGAGTATATAACGGATATGATATAGAATGGCAGGATGTCGCCACAAAGTTTTCCAAAGACTTGAAAGCCGTACTTGAAAGGGTTCCTGTTTTTGGAAATTTTTATGAGCTGGTCGCTAATATTATCATAACGGTTGATGGTGACGTTTTTTCCGGAAACGGCAGGTGGGTGGATAATGTAAGGTACAGTCCAAATGGCGCGGGCGTGCTGGGGAACATGATTGTTAGAAATAAAAAATACAAGAATCTGGAGCTGTGGAACAAATCATCATGGCTCGGGGTGGACATATACGCCGGGGCGCGTGATGCGGTATGCTGTGGCGCGGCCGGTTTCGCGGTTGACGGCGCCAGCGTTGCCAGATTTCAGGAAGCGCTGTTGGCGGCACGCAATAGATAGAAGATTTATATCTTTAACATATTGACTTTTTTATATTATTGATATAAAATGCGCGTTGCCGAAATGGTGAAAATGATAAACTAAGCCAAAAGGACTTTTTATGATTGAAAAAAACTGGATGACTTTGATTAAGCCTAAAAAGTTGAATATCAAGGTTGACGAACATAATCCAAATCTGGCGACATTGGTTGCCGAACCCCTGGAAAAAGGATATGGTTTAACACTGGGCACCGCGCTGCGCCGCGTGTTGTTGTCGTCGTTGCAGGGATGTGCGCCGATTTATATCAAGATTGACGGGGTACAGCATGAATTTTCCAGCGTTCAAGGTATTCGTGAAGATGTGACAGACATCATCTTGAACCTGAAGGGCGTGTATTTCAAAGCCCTGACAGAAGGCCAGCACAAGGCTGTTTTAAAAGTAAAAGGTCCCGCGGTTGTCACGGCCGGTATGATTGAAACATCCGGCAGTGTTGAGGTTATGAACAAAGACGTGGAAATCTGCACGCTGGACAAGGGCGCGGTTCTGGATATGGAAATCACACTGGCGACGGGTCGCGGTTATGTTCCGGCGTCACAGCATGCGGATGGTCTGCCGCTGGGTGTGATTCCGGTTGATTCCATCTTTTCGCCGATTTTGAACGTCGCGACAGAGGTTTCGGCCACACGTGTCGGCCAGTCAACGGATTACGACAAACTGGAACTGACCGTTAAAACAAACGGCAGCGTTTCCCCAGAAGATGCCATTGCGTTTGCCGCGCGTATTCTGACGGACCAGCTGGTTGTGTTTATCAACTTTGAAGATCCGGCGCAGATTAACGCCCCGACAGAAGAAGAAAAGGCCAAAGACGCATTGCCGTTTGATCCGAAACTGTTAAAGCATGTTGATGAACTGGAACTGTCGGTTCGTGCGAACAACTGCCTGAAAAACGACAAAATCAACTGGCTGGGCGAACTGGTTCAAAAGACCGAGGCGGATATGTTGAAAACGCCGAATTTTGGCCGCAAGTCTTTGAATGAAATCAAGGTTCAACTGGAAGCGATGGGCCTGGGCCTGGGTATGGAAGTACCGGGATGGCCGCCGGAAAATATCGCAGAGTTGGCAAAGAAATACGAAGATCCGTATAAATAAATTTATTATAGCACGTCATTTGGTGCGTTTGCCGATGGCTCATGTAGGTTTACTACACTACGTCATCGGCAAACATTGTCATCTGGCGCACTCTAATAAATTTCCAATTAAATTCTGTGGATTTTTGTTAACAGGCAAGGGGTAAAAATCCCTTGCTTTTTTTTGAAAATAAACTATTATTTAATCCGGTTGCGTTGCTGAAAAATATTTTTTAGGGCGTAATGTAACAAAATAATCCCCGGTATACGGGGCGGAAACAAAAGATAATAAGGAGTAGTCAATGAGACACGCGAAAGCAGGTCGCACGTTTAACCGTGACACCAATGCACGCAAGGCGCTGTTTGTGGGCCTGGCGAAAAATTTAATTGAAAAAGAACAGATTAAAACGACTCTGCCAAAGGCAAAGGATTTGCGCCGCGTGGTTGAAAAATTGATTACCCGCGCCAAGAACGACACTGTTGCAAATCGTCGTTTGACGGCATCTGAGTTGGGCAATTCATCAGACAAGGCCGTAAAGAAATTGTTTGAAGTTTTGGGCCCGCGTTATGCAAAGCGTCCGGGCGGATACACCCGCGTGTTAAAGGCCGGGTTCCGCTATGGTGATGCGGCGCCGATGGCGATAATTGAACTGGTTGACCGCGATGAAAACGCCAAAAAGGCGGCGGCTCCGGCGGCGGAACCGGTTGCGGATAATGCACCGGCGGCAGAGGCAGAAACGGCGGCCGCGGAAAAGCCGGCCAAGGCGGCGAAAAAGACCGCTGTGAAAAAAGCGGCAAAGGCCGACAAATAATCGTTAGGATTAGTGATTGTTTAATCCCGCCATCGGCGGGATTTTTTTATGGCACTGTTGGCCCGTGTGTGTTTGCAATTAGTATTTATTGTGCATGCAGTTTGGAATATTATACCTGTTGATATTGCAGGGCGGATGCCAAAGCAGGGCGGTCCTTGTCATTGGAATTTTTTCTTTATTCCGGATTGCCATGTCTGCGCGGTGCGTTAAGTTGCAATGACAGCGAAGACACGTTCGCACGCGACATGGGGGCGATTAAAATTGTGTGTCACTGCATTCTTCGGTTGATTCCGCCCACTGTTTACATTTTGGCATGCCGAACAGGGGATAAGACTGTTTTATGCATTTTGTTGATTTTACGCATTTGTGACAGTTTAACGAATCCCAGTTAAAACTGGTGTCAATTACCTGCTTGTAATTCCACTGGTCTAACTCGTGATGTCCCGTCAGTTCGCGTTGTGCGGCTGATGTTCCGCCTTTGCTATGGTCGGCGGTGGCCTGGGCAATGGTTCCGCCAACCAGTGCCGCGGCACCGACACCGGCAGCTGCAACGGTTGCAATGCCTGTTGCCGTAAGGGCAGAACCTGCCGCGAATATAGATGCAGCAGTGGTTGTAGTTATTGTTGCAGTTGATGTTATGGTGGCTGCTGGTATTGTTATAGCAACCCCAGTGATTGCGGGCATTTCTGCTGTCAAAGATATTGTAGTGGTAGCTGCAGCTGTTGCCAATGGGGCTCCTGTTCCAAGGGTTAACACGGTTACAGCAACAGAGGCGGCGACAACGACTCCGACAACCAGCCACATTCCCCAGCCGCTGGGTGGCGGCGGCGACATGGGCAGGGATGCCGCATCAGCCAAGCTGACACATGATATTCGTGCTGCCTCACGCCGAACATCCTTGGCATTTTCTCCTTTTATTTTCGCTTGGCGCTCGGCCATGGTTATGTAATCTTTCATTTGTTGATTATATGCAATATCATATTTTTTATAATAATTTGCTTTGGCGGCATTAAGTGCAGATGTGGCGATAATATTACGCATTTGTTTGGTAAGCTCTGGGAAACGTGCAATCTTTTCTCCGCTGACCGGAGCGTCTTTCATTCCCTGAACTCTGCGCCCGGTCATACAGAATTGTACAGTTGGATCTGATTCAATGGCTGCTACCGCGGTATTGATTTGAGATTTTAATTTTGTTATTTCTCGGGCGACTTTTTCTTTTGTGGACGGTTGCATTTTGGATGCATCAATTGATTTAAAATATTCTTCGGCGCTGGGAATATTGCCGTTGACGTCTATGTTTAACTGCTCCCAAAACATGATGCCGTCAATTACAGACACGAATGGCACAACAGGTCCCAGCTCACCTGTGGTTGAACCCGGTACACGACCCAATTCAATATCTTGGATTTGATCAATGCTGGTGCGACATTGTGAATAGTCAATTTCAGCGTTATCGCCATTAATTTTATAATAACAAATACCATAGCTTAGACTACCTGTACCTATATGGTCGTCTGTTGCTATGGCGTTACAGTTTTCTGTATCGCCGCAGACCTTAATCATGGCTTCATCGGCGGCGTTCTGGCAGAATTCCATCATATTATTATCAATACCGAGCATGATACCCTGTACCATTCGGTCCAGTTCGTCGTACACCGCATCGCCGCGTATGTCCTTGCCTTCTTTCTGATACACCTGCTGGCAACCGGTTAGTTTGTCATACGGGCACATGCGGATGATGGTATCCGTATCCAGTCCGACGCACTGTGTGTAATCCTTGCCACAGCGGTCGTCAGACTGCAGACACTGTTTTACCTCATTGGTGCAGCTGTCAACACGCATGGACGCCAGGCGGGCGTAAACATAGTCCATGATAAGTGGTTCTGCGGCCTCGCACGGGTCTATTTGAACCTTGCACAAAGAACGCACTGTTTCGGGCCGCGACAGGCACATGTCGTATGAGCCGTCAGGATCGTTAGGATCCATGGTGTCCTTGCACGCTTTTTGGAAACATGCGGATATGTTGGATATGCAGGATGTTCTTAAATCGGATTCCGCCAAGAGTTCCGCAGTTTTGATTTGCGGTGCAACCTCACGCAAAAAAGTGTCCCAGACCTGGTCTTTGACGGCGACGCAGGAATTGGTAATGCTCATGCACATGGGCTTTTTTGATTCCAGAGCATCATAAGAGGAAGCGGCGATGGAGATTTTGGTTGCGCTGCCCTTAATGTCGTACATTTTCATTTTGGATTTTGCGCCGACGGACTGTTTTGCGTTTTCAGCGGCGGCAATACCGACACAACCCTTGAAATCGTCACCGCATCCGGCCGTTGTTGCCATGCACTTTTTAAATTCCACCGTGCACTGGCCCAAATCGTACTTGTTCGCCGTCCGCAGCTGCTCGTACGCGGATGTGCGCATTGCGCGCTGGGCCTCTGATAAACGTGTTTCCGCCGTGCGGCGCTGTTCTTTGATGGCGTTTTCATATGCGGCGCAGTCCCCGCGAATTTTCCCGTTATATATTGTGCGCAGCATTGTTTCAGATTGCTTGCATTCCGGCATGCGTTCCATGCATATTGCAATTGCGCTGCCATAAAGTTCTTCACCGGTTTTATTTTTTTCATCACTGTTATCGGATGTGTCAGTATCCGTTTGCTGGTTCCACAGTGCCGTGTCTATTTTTTTACGGGTCGTGCTGGGGGCGGATAGATTTGAAATGGAGACACCTGTTTCTATGGCCTCAACGCCGACAGTCGCCAATGAATAGCTTTGCTGGTCCAGTTTTTCTATTTCCGCCAATACAGCATCCAGTTCGGCGTTTCTGTTACTGCATAAACAGCGGCCGCCGTTGACATTTTCCATCATGCAAAAAGCGTCCAGGCATCCGTTGAATTTTTCCTGACAGTTGTCGGCAACAACAGTGTTTTGGCCGGCGGCGGCGACTTTTGTTCCCGTGCCGATAACCTTTTGTGTTGCGCCCGCGCGGGCCGCGACGGTGTTTGCGGTGCCACTGTTTGCCGGGGTGCCGCGTTGAACGGTTGTGCGTCCGGCGGTTGCACTGCGCACTGCGGATGGCGCGCCCGTCACGGGTGCGGTTCGTGTGGCACTGCGTGCAGATACGGATTTTGTGCCCGCCACCGGCGCCGCGGTACCCGCGCCGCCGCCCCGCCGCTGTTGCGGCGTGGCGGAAAAGCCTTGCAAGGTAAATAATGTAATGGAAACAGCAACGGCTATATATTTGTGCATTTTGTATCCTGGCTAAAATTGTATGTCGTTACATGTTTCGTGTTCTTCGCCCCATGTTCTGCAGTTTTTGCCTTTCATCTTAGAGCAGGGCTGTTTACGTATGCATCTGTGGCAAACCAGTGTTTCCCAGTTAAACGTTGATGTCACGTTTTCTTTGTAGCTGCGCGTATTGGTGGTTGAGTATCCGATTAATATTTTATTTTCGTTGTCGGTGTTTTTATCCCATCCTTTGGATGACACGTTAATAGATGTTTTTCCGTAATTTACGCATGCCTGGCGCGCAATTTCACGACGTGCGTCCAGTTCGTTGTCGGCGCTGGCCTGGGCAACGCGTTCGGCCAGGGCAATCATGTCTTTGGAAATATTTTTGTCTATTTCGTCATATTTCTTGTAATAGTTCTCTTTTGCGGCCGCAATTGCGCCTGCGGCAACAATCATGCGCATTTGAGCGGTTAATTGCGGGAATCGTGCAATGTCGTTGCGGCCGAATGTGTCAACTGTGCGACCGTCTGTTCCGGTTCTGCGCATTCCCTGGACCTGGCGGCCGGTCATGCAGTACTGAACGGTCGGGTCTGTTTCAATGGCCTGGATTGCCATGTTGATGCTGTTGGTTACGACGGCCAGCTCAGATTTTAGCTTGTTTTTTTCTTCCTCTGTTATATTGGGGGAAAATTTGGAAATTGCCTCGTCTATGTTTGTAATTTTGCCGTTTTCGTCAAAATCCAGCATTTCCCATGCAATCTGACCATCAACCTTGGCGCCGAATAGTTTTACGGCGTTGTTGTTGCGTCCCAGCGATGTATCCGGTATTTGCGCGGTGTTTGTATAACATCTGCTGGTTGGCTGATTGTTTTCATATTCACAAATCTTGTAATCCAGGCTGCGGGAACCGATGTTGTCGTCCACGGCCAGTCCGTTACAGTTTTCTGTATCGCCGCAGACCTTAATCATGGCTTCATCGGCGGCATTCTGGCAATATTGCATCATATTGTTGTCAATGCCAAGCATGATGCCCTGAATCATTTCTGAAATATTGTCATAAACATTATTTC
This sequence comes from uncultured Alphaproteobacteria bacterium, assembly GCA_949878575.1. Classification (GTDB taxonomy): domain Bacteria; phylum Pseudomonadota; class Alphaproteobacteria; order Rs-D84; family Rs-D84; genus Enterousia. The sequence goes on from CATLAX010000001.1 coordinate 255,263, forward strand.
CTTTGATGTCATCTTCTTTGCCGTAGACCTGCTGGCAACCGGTTAGCTTGTCATACGGGCACATGCGGATGATTGTATCCGTATCCAGTCCGACGCACTGTGTGTAATCCTTGCCACAGCGGTCGTCAGACTGCAGACACTGTTTTACCTCATTGGTGCAGCTGTCAACACGCATGGACGCCAGGCGGGCGTAAACATAGTCCATGATAAGTGGTTCTGCGGCCTCGCACGGGTCTATTTGAACCTTGCACAAAGAACGCACTGTTTCGGGCCGCGACAGGCACATGTCGTATGAGCCGTCAGGATCGTTAGGATCCATGGTGTCCTTGCACGCTTTTTGGAAACATGCGGATATGTTGGATATGCAGGATGTTCTTAAATCGGATTCCGCCAAGAGTTCCGCAGTTTTGATTTGCGGTGCAACCTCACGCAAAAAAGTGTCCCAGACCTGGTCTTTGACGGCGACGCAGGAATTGGTAATGCTCATGCACATGGGCTTTTTTGATTCCAGAGCATCATAAGAGGAAGCGGCGATGGAGATTTTGGTTGCGCTGCCCTTAATGTCGTACATTTTCATTTTGGATTTTGCGCCGACGGACTGTTTTGCGTTTTCAGCGGCGGCAATACCGACACAACCCTTGAAATCGTCACCGCATCCGGCCGTTGTTGCCATGCACTTTTTAAATTCCACCGTGCACTGGCCCAAATCGTACTTGTTCGCCGTCCGCAGCTGCTCTAATGCGGCGTCGCGCAGAGCCTTTTCTGCGGCGGATAATTTTTGCTGGCTGGCATTTCTTTGCTGTTTAAGGCTGTTTTCATATGCCGTGCAATCGGATTTTATACGCTGGCTGTACATCATTTGCAACATTGACATTTCGCCGCCGCATTCCGGTATTTGGGCGGCACATATTTCCGCCGCCGCACGATGCAGTGCGTCGCCTTCTTTGCCTTCTATGGGGTCGTTTGAGCTGTCAAATATATTGTCATCACTATCATCCGTAAATACGGCGGTTGTGTCCCACAGTGACATATCCAGTTTGCGGCGGGTTGTCTTTTTGTCTTCATCCTTGCCGTTTATTACAGATTGTGCAACAGCGTTTGCATTTGCGATGGCCTGTTCGGCATCCGTGCCCATTTCTATTTTTTCAACGCCGACGGTTGCCATTTGATAGCTTTGCTGGTCCAGTTTTTCTATTTCCGCCAATACAGCATCCAGTTCGGCGTTTCTGTTACTGCATATGCAGCGACCGCCGCTGGCGTTGTCTATCATGCAGAAAGAATCCATACAGCCGTCGTATTTTTGTTGGCACGCTTCGCTGACGACCACATTTTTTGCGGCGGCTGTGACTTTTGTTCCAGTGCCTATAACCTTTTGTGTCGCGCCCGCGCGTGCCGCGACGGTTGCGCTGCGTGCTGCTACGCTGGTGGTGTTCCCGGTGGCGGCGGGGGCGCCGCGCTGAACGGTTGTGCGTCCGGCGGTTGCACTGCGCGCCGCGGACGAGTTGCCCGCCACAGGTGCGGTTCGTGTGGCACTGCGTGCAGATACAGCACTGCGTGCCGATACGGCGGTATTATCGCCGCTGCCGGCATTTGTCGTGACGCCGCCGCGCCGCTGCTGTGGCGCCGCCCCAAAAGCATTGGAAAGTATTCCAGATAACACAAGAACGCAAACAGTCAGTTTTTGCATAAAATATCCCTTCAACATTCATTTGATTTTATCATATTTTCATGCTTTTTAAAAATTGTTTTTTTCTTATTATTACAGTATGTGACAAATAAATCAGTTGGCTGATGCTTTGTGTAAAAAAACGGGGCAACGGCTCCGATTTTTGTAGACGTTTGTCTGGGGATGAAAGAAAACAGTGCTTATACTCTGCCGGGACTTAATCGGCCAGGGCGCCCAGGTCCGTAATTACGCGCACGCCGTCTGATTCCCAGGCGGCAATGCGTTCTTCTAAATCCATTATGTTTGTTGCGCCCAGGTATAGTACGGGGCTTAAGTTTAATTCCGCGGCGCGCGCCCGTACTGCGGCAACCGGACTGGGGCATGTGCGGCCGGTGGCAAACCATGTTTCGTCATCGGCAATCCAAAAGTCCGTGTCAACATGTGCGGCTATTATAACATCGTCAGATATTATGAATTCCCCGTCGGTGTTTGCGTTTCGGCCCATTGCGACAAGTGTGCCGATTAAGTCATTGTTTGTGGATGTCTGTTGTGGCGGCGGCGGTGTTTCGGAATCTTTTCCTGTGGCAGGTTGTTCCGGTACAGGCTTGTCATCCGTGGTGTCAAAGCTGATTTCTGTGAATTCCGGCATGGCGGATAAAGGCGTGGCGAAATCTGATGCGCCGTCGGTATCAAAGTCTGTCGGCAGGGGGAAATCTGAAGCATTTTCCTCTATCGTGCGCATGTCGTCAGCCGGGGCGGGTTCTGGTTTTGTGACCGCAGACACGTCAAACGCGGATATTGCGTGGCGTATACTGTCGCCGCGGCGTATGCGGATAAATGCCTGGCGCAGTTCTGTGGGCATTTCCGGGGGCAGGGGTGGTTCGACCGCAGGCTTTGTCTCGGGGGCGGGGGGCTCGGGCTGCGCGGGTGGTACCGGTGCCGGCGCCGGTGTCGGCGGCGGTGGGACAAATGCACGTTTTATAATGTTGGGCATGGAAATGGAAAACAGAAATTTTTTGTTGCGCATTATAACCGTGGTTGTTGCAATGTACATCGGAATGGCGGCAAGAATTAAAATTCCGAATACAAATCCGCCAAATCCGTGCAGATGCGACGATGCCAGCTTTGTCCATGCCGCGATGGAAAACATGTTGAAATTAAACAGCCATGTCAATATTGCCCACATTATGCATACATAGCATGCTGTCCATGTTATGGCATAAAAATGGCTCTTGATAAAATCTCTGATTGATTTCATGTGATGAATTATGGACAAAATTAATTAATTTGTCAATATAATAAAATGTCCTAAAAAACACTTTTTTTTAACGCGCATTTGCGGTATAATAAAACAGATAGAAAGGGAGAGTTTTCATGCGGTGTTTGCTGAAAGTGTTTGGTGTATCATTTGTTGCCGCGGGCATATTCGGGGGGGCTTGTTCCGTGCATGCCGCGGATTCTGTGGGGCGTGGGTATAACAATCCGGCCTATCAAAACCGCGCAGGCATGACCGGGTCGCAGCGTATGCCGACAATGCCGACGCTGTCTATAAATACTGTTGGAAATTTGTCGCCGAATTTACCGTCTGACGGCGGCTTAAACGGGGGCAATACAAATCCGGAAACAAAATGCCCGCCAGAGGCAACAGGGGTGTATCCTGATTGCGAATGCCCTGAGGGAAAAATATACAATAAGCAGACCAATACCTGTGATGCGTGTGAATATGCCGGCCAGATTGTCGTGGACGGCAAGTGTGTGTGTCCGGACGGCACGCACGAAGATGCGGATACAAAATCATGTGTTAAGGATTCAGAGTGTCCCGACGGTGGTGTGAAAAATTCCGATTATACTGTTACAGACTGTATGACGGATATATATGCATGTGTAAACAACGGCGGACTGCCCAATGGTATTAACGACTTGTTTAACGAAGACCTGCGTCACAGCATTGAAAACGGAATGGCGCTGTGCAGTGTTCAGGTTGAAAAGTGCGTCACGGAAATTCGTCGCGATTGTAAAAACATTTACCGTTCCGCCGCGGATGTGTGGATTGATTTCAATGCCCGCCGGGTGCAGCCGGAATATTACAATTATGTGCTGCGTAAAACGGGCTTGACACCGAACCAGGCGGAAAATACATGCCTGTTGCTGGATAGAAACACATACGGCCCGTCGTTTGCGGCGGTTGCAAATAACGGGTCCACGACCGCGGAATACAATAATCGCGTGGGGGCCTTTAACAGCCAGCAGGGTAATGTTTTAATCAAGAAAAATCCGCAGGGGGTAAAGGTAAATTCCGGCCATGCCGGCGTTGACGGCGCACGCGGTCATTATGCGCGATGGGATGCGGCGACGGCGGATTGCTATCTGCGCGTTGCGGCATATAACAAGGATAACCAGATTAAAAACAGCTGGCTGTTCGGGGCGGCCGGAAACGACCAACCGGCCGAGGCCTGGAAGGCCGCAGGTGACACCTTTACCTGTAACAAGGATCTGTTTGGCTTTTCTTTGATGAACGATACCAGCACGGCGGCCGTTGTCGGAATTGGCGGCGGAACACTGGTTGGGGCCGGTGTCGGCGCATTGGCGGGACATGGTGCGCGCGAATTTGACTGTACAAACGACGGACATCGCAAAAAACTGGCCGAACAGTTGCGCAAGGCCGGCCAGGTGGCCATCTTGAACGAATACCTGATGATCCCGGTACTGGACGGTACAAGTGATATAAGTCTGTCCCAGTGCCGTGAAATTGCCGACCTGTATCAGACTTATATCCAAATAATTGCGGCAATCGGCGAATGTGAAACCGCCGCCGGCGACGCTGTTAAGGTGACAGGGGCAACATCCTCCAAGGTAAGTATCAAGTGTCAATTTAGCGGAAATATTGCAAATGCAAGTGTTGAGCAAAAGAAAAAAGTATATGATGAATGTTTTAAAAAATCCGGTAATTCCACTGTGGCCAAACACTGTGTCGGACGCGGCTTTACATCCGAAAAGGAATGTGCGGATTATTTGGTAAAAAATAATCTGTTGCCGAATGTGGACAGCATGATAAAAGAGATAGAAAATGCTGATAACAGCAAGTGCAGCTTTAAACCGTTGAATTTGGCGATGGCCTCCGGCGGCAGCATATACTGCAATGAAAAATCCGGATGTGTCACGCCGGCGGAAATGCGTCGCCAGGTTGCGCGTCTGGGCGGGGTGTTCGGCAATCTGCAGATTTTGGCGGGTGAAAAAAACAACCGCGCGAAAACGACGCTGATCGGCGCCGGTGTTGGTGCGGGGGCAGGTGGAATTGCAACCGGCATCACGGCATTGATAGAACACAACAATATTAACTGCCGCGTGGGTGACGGTTTGGCAAAGGTCGGATACGGCAAATCACACTCCATAGGGTCGCTGAAAGATTTCTATGTAAAATGGAATCTGCAGCTGCCGGATACGGTTGCGCCGACAGGGCTGGCCAACGACTGCAATTCTTGGCGTGCATTGTGCGGTGCGTTGACGGATGAACGTTCATGCAACGCCGCCCAGATAAATTATCGCGGGCCAGAGGACAAGACCATAACGCTTATCCGGTCGGCATGCAAAATGTCTGGCAGTCGGTGTATAGAAAATTATTCCGTTGCAAAATCGTACGGCGCATGTGAATAAAAAGTCCCCCGTTATCGGGGGATTTTTATTGTTTGCGGCAATGCGTGTCCAATGTGTGGGCAATGTGACGGTGGTGTGGCATTTACCGAAATGGTGCTGTATTATGTTTTTGTCGCGGGCAGGTGGCCGGCGCGCGCTTTCTGTTTGTATGCCACGCATATATGTAATTCCGGGGGGAACGATTGTTTGCAAAAATTTTGCGGTTATGTAACAAGCGCGGTCGGTGTCGTATATAATATTTCTTTTTATAAAAATCCCCGCGCATATGCGCGGGGGACAGACCAAACTTTGTTTTTGCCGGATTACGCGGCTTTTTTCATATCCTGTTTTATGCCGCGCAGATATTTGCGCAGTTCGTCAATCGGAACCAGCGTGCCGTCACGGCGTTCTGCCGACCAGTAATCCCATCCGTTAAAGCTGACACTGTGTTGCAGACGCGCCGCCATTACGTGAATTGAGGCCTTGCCGTGCAGTGTGTGGGTTAATTGGCCGTCGCGTGTTATCATGACGCGCGCGCCGCGCGGGGATACCAGTGTCTGGCCCACATACAGCAGGCCGGCGTCAATTAGTTCCTTAAAGGCGATGCGTGCCTCGGCCCGTTTGGGGGCGGCAACCTCTATTTCAGACAGATCGGCCGGTATTGTGTTTTCAACACGGCGGCGTGCGGCCGCAACGTATGATTCTTCGCGTTCAAATCCTATGAAATTGCGCCCCAGTTCGCGTGCGGCGGCGGCGGTGGTGCCACTGCCCATGAACGGGTCAAGGATAATGTCACCCGGTCTGGTTGAAGACAGTATTACACGCCGCAACAAATCCATGGGTTTCTGGGTGTTGTGCAAACTTTTGCCGTCGGCGCCTTTGACGCGTTCTTCGCCCAGGCAGATGTTTATGTCCCAGTCGGAACGCATCTGTTTGCCGCCGTTCATTTTTTTCATTGTTTCATAATTAAATGTGTATTTTCCGGTTTTCTGCGGTGTCGCCCATATCAAGGTTTCATGGGCGTTTGTAAAACGCGTTCCGCGAAAGTTTGGCATGGGATTTGTTTTTACCCATACTATGTCGTTTAAAATCCAAAAGCCTAAATCTTGCAATATTGCGCCAACGCGGAAAATATTGTGATAGCTGCCGATGACCCACATGGCGCCGTCGGGCTTTAGAACGCGTTTGCACTCGCTTAGCCAGGCGCGTGTAAATTTGTCGTATTCGGCCGGACTGTCAAATGCATCCCATGCGTCGCGTACGGCGCGCGCGGCTGTTTGGTCTTCGGGGCGGTACAGTGTTTTTGCGCCCAGTTGCAGGTTATACGGACTGTCGGCGAAAACGGCGTCAATAGAATTGTCCGGAAGCCCGCGCATCATTTCAATGCAGTCGCCCGCTAAAATCTTGTTCAGGTATTTTTCCATCTCTCTCTGCTTGATTTAATTTTATCATATTTTGATGTATAAAAAAATGCAGGCTGGCGGGGTGGCGGGTAAAAAATGTCTTGATTTTTATAAAAAGGTGATTTTTTTAATGTTTTTGATTTGCAAATTGTTCTTGCACCGGCGGCTTTAGATTGCTACCGTACCATAATATGAGATGCCCATACTGCAATTCAACCGACAGCCGGGTTACGGATTCCCGCCCGGATACAGAGGATGCGATTATCCGCCGCCGCCGTGTATGCAACGATTGCGGTGCCAAATTTACCACGGTGGAACGTGTTCAAATGCGTGATTTGATGGTGCGCAAGAACAGTGGCAAGACAGAGGCGTTTGATCGTGAAAAACTGCGTCGCAGTATAAAGCTGGCGTGCAGAAATCGTGATGTGGGCGATGAACAGATTGAAAAGCTGGTGACGTCAATTCACCGGCGGTTGGAAACAGAAACGGCCGATGATACGGTGACAAGCGCCATGGTCGGCCAGATGGTCTCTGATTCTTTGTTGAATCTGGACCCCATTGCGTTTGTGCGGTTTGCATCCGTATATCGCAAGTTTTCGCGTATTTCCGACTTTAAAAAGATTATAGAGCAAATTCCAGAGGCGGACGATGACGCGGTTGTGTGCCAACTGCCAAAAACATCGCTGTTTTAAATTATGAGAAAGATTTTTGCATTTTTATTTGCTATAATAATGCCGGTGACAGCCATGGCTGTTGGAACGGCGGATGTCTTGGATGATGAAAACGCCAGTCTGTACAGCCAGATTTTTGCCTTACAGGACAAAGAAAAGATTGACGCCGCGATGCGTCTTGAAAAGCAGCTTAGCGATGATTTACTGATGGGTGAGGTATTGTATCAGCGCTATATTTCCAAAACGTATCATACAAAGGGGCGCGAGGTTGCCGCGTGGCAGGAAAAGTATTACAATACCCCCGGTGCAGAACGCATGGAAAAACTGGCTAAAATCAAAAAGGTTAAGGTGCGGTCGGCAAAATTGCCGCGCACGATAACCGGTACGGCATCAATAGAGGCAGCGCAGTCGGAAACATGGACTGCGAAAAAATATTCCGGGGTGACGGCCAAAAAAATAAACAAATTCAAAAGTGCCATCCGCGGCGGCAGTACAAAGGCGGCCCGTAATATTTTGGAGGACGGTGCATTCCGCAAAAAATTAACAGAATCGGATTACGGCCGTTTGGCCGGTCGCCTGGCATATGTTTATTATACGAACGGCGAATACGAACTGGCAAAAAAATGGGGATTTGTCGCATCTGATGCAGAATCGGAATACGGATTGTGGACGATGGGGCTGCTGTATTTTAAGGAAGAAAACTTTGCGGAAAGTGAAAAATATTTCAGCCGTATTTTGGATTTGGGACAAATAAATAACGCGCGCAAGACAGAGGCGGCGTTCTGGGCCGGCCGTGCCGCGGATTCAAACGGTGATAATGCGGCGGCGCGTGAATACTGGGCGGTGGCCTCTGCGCATCCGATGGCTTTTTACGGGGCCCTGTCGGCAACAATGCTGGGGCAGGTGCCGCAGTATGAATTTTTTGAGCAGGATTGCACCGATGATGACTTTGACGCCCTGCGTGAAACAAAATACGGCAAGATTGGACTGGCTTTGTTGCAGGTGGGCCAGACCGGGCGTGCCGAACAGTATTTGAAACTGTTAATCACATCCAGTGTTTCCGACAGGACGCTGCATGCGGTAAACTCTGTGGCGACGGCATACGGAATGCCGCGTCTGGCAATTCAAGCGTCAGGGGTTGTGCGCGACCGCGGTATTTTGGAAATTGATGACAATATTATTTATTCTGCTCAATATCCGTTGCCGGACTGGGAACCCATGGGCGGATGGTCCATTGACAGGGCTCTGCTGCTGGCGATTACGAAACAGGAAAGCAATTTCCGGGCAAATGCGAAATCCGTCGCCGGGGCCAGCGGTGTTATGCAGCTAATGCCCAGCACGGCGCGTTTGGTTGCACGCAACAACAATGTTTCAATGGCCAGCATTGATATTTCCAACCCGGAACACAATATGTTTTTAGGACAGCAGTATATTGTGGATCTGCTGGCGCATCCAAATGTTGAAAACAATATAATCAAGATGCTGGTTGCGTATAATGCCGGCATGGGAACGCTGGTAAAGTTTGAAAAGGGGTTTGATACATATGATCCGCTGTTGTATATAGAAAGTTTCCCGGCATATGAAACCCGTGGTTATATCAAGCGCGTGATGTCAAACATGTGGCTGTATCGTGCGCGATTAAATCAGCCGTTAACGTCAATGCGTGAACTGGCCGATGGTGACTGGCCACTGTATAACAGCGAGGATGAATACGTTCAAAAGCAAATTGCCGACCGCATGGCGATATAAATAAAGGCAATAACCATTTTGAAATAATGATGTAATAAATATTGCCACAAGCATGCGTTCATGGAACGCGTTAGGGGTCAAATAAAGATCTGATTTTTGACTGTAAATTGTCCGGGACAATCAATAAAAAAGCATACGTTTGGTATGCTTTTTATGTTCTTTGCCTTGAATGGTTATTTTTGGTTGCGGTTATCCGAATACACCCGGTATGCGCGCACGACGCAGTATATTGCCGCGGCAAGTGAACTTAAACCGGCGGCGGCGGATGATGCGGGTTGTGTGTCCCCTGTCATAATGTTCTTAATCATTTGAACCGTGTATCCGGTGGCGATACCGCTTAATGTCAAATATGCGATAATAAGGCCTGTTGTTCCGTGGGCGGACCGTGATTTTGCCGCCCGGTTCTGTGGCGTGATATTCATTGTCGCCATCAGTCTGTTTAAATTCTGTTTCGCCGTGCGCGCCTGCTTTAGATGGCCCCGGCCGTTGTTTAGAAAAAAGCCGCCAACGCACCCCAACAACAACGCCTGAGGCAGCTGATTTGTTGTCGCCATATATACCGCCATCGGCATCATACAGGCAAATACCGCAAATTCACACAGAGCGTACACCCTGGATGATCGTACGGTTGCCATCAGCCGTTTTATATCACTTGGTGTATTTTTCATTTTATAGTTATTTTTGTTTCTGATTATATTTTTCGCGCATTATTGCAAGAATTCTGTGTGCGGACAGGCAAAACGCCCCCGTCGTCATAATAAGCAATGCCGCCGTGTTGTCATCCAGACCGTGTTCATTAACGTATTTGATTAATTTTGCCAATATGCCGACGGACATGCCGTTGCCAAAAATATACAAGCATAAAAAGTAATTGTTTCTATTTTTCATGCCCGTATTATTGACATTTATTTTTGTGTTTGTCAACGGTTCCTTACCAGTCACTCTGATAGCATGCCGGTGAATACTTAAAACTGCCGGTTCCGTCACTGCCGGTCGTGCCAGATGGAATATAGCATTTTGCTATGGTGGAATTATTATTTACAGCTGACGTTGTAGTCTCACCGTTGGGGCCGCTGGGACATTTTGTGCATCCGGATGTTCCGTTAGAGGTTGTGCCGTAATACCCGGCCGCGCATTTATATGTTGTTGATGATTTGCATGTTGCAACACCGGTACTGCAACTACAATATCTGTTAATATCTTTTAAATACCCTGTTCCGTTTGTCACATTGTATTGTGGCTCACAATTGCTGCATATGCATTCACAGTTGCGGCATGTTATATTTGAACATGATGTACTAATATTCGTCATTGTATATCCCGCCGGACAAGAAACACAGTCTTGCTTGTAATATGTTTTACCTCCACTTGTATAACATGTCTTGCTGCTTAGGGTACACTCTGCATAAACGGCACATAGCGCAAATTCATTCACCGTGTTTCCACTTGGACATGTTGTTGAGGAACATGAACCAGCGACCGGCTGCAGCTCCCCCAGATTTCCTGGATCAATGACTGCCGTGGTCGCAAATGCTGGCAACTGCAGCAATGCTATTGCGGTTATTACAAACAATGACTGTATTTTCATTTCTTACCCCCCGGATATTTTGCCCACAAAAAAGGAACGTTTTTTTTGGTTGTTTTTTACCGTTGACAACACTTGAATTTCTGGGATAAACTTAACTCATAAAAAAAACGTTCCCTTTTATTAGGCATATTCAAAAAACAATAATTTTTTGTTATTACTTAATAAACATCCCTGTTGTAACAATAAAAAATACGCCCAAAAAAATTTGGGCGTATTGTATTCATGGTATTATTTATGCCGCTTTTTTTGCGTCTTTTAAAATTTCAACCGGCGGTTTGGTGCCTGTCACCACGTCTTTGTCTACCACAATTTCAGCCAGGTCTTCCTTGTCCGGGGCATCAAACATGACAGGCATTAAAATCTTTTCCAGAATACTGCGCAGACCGCGGGCCCCCGTTTTGCGCGCAACCGCCATTTTTGCAATTTGGCGCAGACCGTCGTCCGTGATGTTTAAACGAACATCGTCCATTTCCAGCATTGCCGCAAATTGTTTTACCACGGCGTTTTTCGGTTGCGTCAATATTTGAACCAGCGCATCTTCGTCCAATTCGCGCAGTGTTGTTATAACAGGCAGACGACCGACCAATTCCGGAATAATTCCAAATTTTACCAGGTCTTCGGGTTGCACGTCGGACAGGTAGCTTTTTTCCTCGCGTTCCTGTTTTGAATGAACATCCGCCCCGAATCCGATACCGGCGCGGGCGCATGTACGCGTGCCGATAACTTTGTTTAATCCGTCAAACGCACCGCCGCAAATGAACAATATTTTGCTGGTGTCCAGTTGAACAGTGGATTCACCCGGATGCTTTCGCCCGCCGCCGGCCGGCACGTTTGCAACCGTCCCTTCTACCAGTTTCAGCAATGCCTGTTGAACACCTTCGCCAGACACGTCGCGAGTTAATGACGGGTTTTCCGATTTGCGGGCAATCTTGTCAATTTCATCAATATATATGATTCCGCGGCCCGCGCGTTCAACATCAAAGTTAGCATTTTGCAACAGACGGGTCAGCACGCTTTCCACGTCGTCGCCGACATAGCCGGCCTCTGTCAATGTGGTGGCGTCCGCGATGGCAAAAGGAACGTCCAGAATGCGCGCCAGTGTCTGGGCAAACAGCGTTTTTCCGGTTCCGGTGGATCCGATTAGCAATACATTGGATTTTTGAATTTCCACATTTGATTTTGTGGCAACACTGTGGCGCTTGTAATGGTTGTATACCGCCACCGCCAGCGTGCGTTTTGCATCGTCCTGGCCGATAATGTATTCGTTTAAAAACGCGTATATCTGCGACGGGGTCGGCAGTTTTGTGTTTTCCGTTTTGTCGCCGGCATCAACGCCGCCGTCTTCGGCCATTATGTCGTTGCACAGGTTTATGCATTCGTCGCATATGCAGACATTGCGGCCGCTGACCAGCTTTTTTACCTCATACACGGCCTTGCCGCAAAAACTGCAGAACTGTTGGTTGTTTGTGTTTTGGTCACCGGTTGCCGGTGTTTTTTCGTCACTCATCCTTAGCCATCCCATGCATGTTATTTGTTGCGCAACAATACATTGTCAACCAGGCCGTATTTTTTTGCATCCTCGGCCTTCATGTAATTATCGCGTTCCATATCCGCGGCCAGTTTCTTTTCCGGCTGGCCCGTAAATTCCGACAACAGACGCACGCCCAGCTCTTTGAGTTCCTGGTACTGTTGCGCGACGATTTGAATATCCGTCACCTGGCCCTGGGCGCCGCCGTGCGGTTGGTGTATCATGACGCGAGTGTTCGGCAGAACGCTGCGCTTTCCTTTCGCACCGGCCGCCAGCAGAATTGACGCCATGCTGGCCACCATTCCCATGCCGATTGTCGCAACATTCGGCTTTATATACCGCATGGTGTCCAGAATGGACAGACCGGCGTAAACACTGCCGCCGGGACTTTGGATATACAGCGATATATCGGCATTCGGGTTTTCAGATTCCAAAAACAGCATCTGGGCGATGATGGTGTTCGCCATCGGCTCGTTAATTTCACCCTGCAGCATTATTATGCGGTCACGCAACAGGCGCGAGTAAATATCAAAAGAACGCTCGCCCCGCGGTGACTCCTCTATTACCATAGGTATCAGTGCCATAACAACAATCCTTTTATTCTTAAACAAGACTATACCATACAAAAAACCGATTCGCGAATTTATAGTAAGAAAATCGCCGCAAATGCGGCGATTTTTATTATTTTTCTTCTAAAATTGCTATGCCCGGCAGGGTGCGGCCCTCTATAAACTCCAAAAATGCGCCGCCACCCGTGGAAACATAGGTAATGTCGTCTTTGACGCCGCATGCCTCCAGCGCTGCAACCGTATCGCCGCCGCCAATAACACTGACCAGTTTGCCGTCGCGCGTGCGTGATGCTATTTCGCGCGCGATTGCAAAAGAGCCGACAGACCATACAGGCGCCCATTCGGCCATTCCGACCGTGCCGTTCCAGATAACCGTGGCGGCGTGGTCTATCGCCTCTATATTGCGTGCGGTTGTTTTGGGGCCGGCGTCTATGATAACGTCGTCATCCTGTATCTCGTCAAACGATTTGTCAGTACGTGCGGCATCACGGCGAAACTCTTTGGCGACGCCCTTGTCCATCGGCAACAGTACGCGGCAACCGTTTTCCTTTGCATACTCCAGAATGTTCAGCGCGGTGTCTTTCTGGTCCGCTTCAAACAAAGAATTGCCCACGCGCCGCCCCAGTGCATAATTGAATGTCGTACCCAGCGCACCGCCGATAATAAGCGTGTCTGATAATTTGGCCAGTGCCTTTAAAACACCGATTTTTGTTGAAACCTTGCTGCCGGCAACTATGGACAACAGCGGCCGCGCCGGATTTTCCATTACCGCCGACAGGTTTACTATTTCTGACGCCAGCAGTTCCCCTGCATACGACGGCAGTATTTCCGCGACACCAACCGTGCTGGCGTGTGCGCGGTGCGAAACTGCGAACGCATCATTTACGAATATGTCAAATCCGGCCGCCAGACGTGCGGCGAATGCCGGGTCGTTTTTTTCTTCGCCCTCGTAAAAGCGCACGTTTTCCAACAGAACCACATCACCGTCTTGCATAGCTGGTATAAAATCACGGTTTAAACAGTCGTCAATCAGCGGTATGTTCATGTATTCCGCCACAGGACGCAGGGAAAATTCCGGATTCCGCACACCTTTTGGACGCCCCAGATGCGCGCATATCGCAATGCGGGCCCCGGCCGCGCGCAAAGCGTTTATTGTCGGCATGCTTTGTTCAATGCGGAATGAATCCGTTATCTTGCCGTCTACAATTTGAACATTGAAATCGTCGCGCAGCAAAATATATTTGCCGCGCACGTCAATGCTTTTTATCGTGCGAAGTTTCATTTTTTATCCTTTCCTTTATCGGTCCAAAACTTTTTCTGTAACAATCGTTTATACCATATTTTTCAATGGCCTGCAAATGCGCGGGCGTCGGATATCCGGCATTTTTATCCCACCCATATTGCGGATAGCGGCGCGCCAAATCATGCATTATCCTGTCGCGTGTTTCTTTGGCTATAATTGACGCTGCGGCAATAGACAGCGACTTTGCATCACCCTTTACAACGGCGGTGCCGTTTAATTCTGTTGGAACACGGTTGCCATCAACCAGGCAAAAACATTCCGGCTGATTCAACGCCGCGACGGCGCGCTCCATCGCGCGCATTGACGCCCACAGGATGTTCAGTTCGTCTATCTCTGCCGGGCTGCATTGTGCGGCGGCCCAAATTGTGTTTTGGGTTATCCATTCATATGCCGCCGCGCGTGCGCGGGGTGTCATTTGTTTGGAATCGCGTATTAATACCGGAATTTCAATGTCGCGGCGTGGAAATATTACCGCCGCCGCAACCACAGGGCCGCACAAGGGGCCGCGTCCCGCTTCGTCACAGCCGGCGACAATCTGTTTCCCGCATGCATTTTCATAACTAAAATCCGGATTTGTTTTCATACCGGGAAATAGTTTACCACCTTGAGACAAATAAGAAAAACAATATTTTTTTACATGCCAACAATATAAGAATTTAATTAGTAATAACAAAAAATTATTGTTTTTTGAATATGCCTAATAAAAGGGAACGTTTTTTTATGAGTTAAGTTTATCCCAGAAATTCAAGTGTTGTCAACGGTAAAAAGCGACCAAATAAAACGTTCCTTTTTTGTGGGCAAAATATCCGGGGGGTAAGAAATGAGATTAATACAATTAGCAGTAATAATGACAGTAGGCCTGTTTCCGTATTGCGCAAACGCACTAACATCCACTGGCGATCTTACTGGCGGAACAATGACTCCGGGTAGTGGTATTATTGACACTCCCAGTAAGCCAAGTTGCCTACCAATGAGTGTATGCATGTTTGGGGCTAAGACAACTTGTTCATCGGCATGCACGGACAGCACTTGCAAAGGTACCACCAACTCTGCGGCTAATTCAAATCATATAATAACCAGAACTACAAAAAATATAAAATATACAAGTTTTTATGATCCTTGCCAAGGCCAGGCAGTTCCCCCGTCTGACCCCAACAGCTGTAATTGTACACAATACTGCACATGTGAGACAACAACATCGTACGCATGTGCCGCCGGATATTACGGCAGCCCGACCAGCACCTCATCCGGCTGCACAAAATGTCCCAGCGGCCCCAACGGTGAGACTACAACGTCAGCTGTAAATAATAATTCCACCAAGGCAAGATGCTATATTCCATCAGGCAGAACAGGCAGTGATGGAACCGGCAACTTTAAATACATATCAAAATGTTATCAGAGTGACTGGTAAGAAATAATTGACAAATACAAAAAATAATGTCAATAATACGGGCATGAAAAATAGAAAAGCCGGTTATGCACATGCCTTGTTTGTTACGTATCTGTTTTTAAACGGATTGGCCGCCGGGCATATGGTATGCAATATTCGTAATATCATGGCCCGCGGTTTTGATGACAAAATGGGTGTGGATGTGACATTAACCCTGGGGGCGCTGGCCCTGACGTCGTCACGCGGGTGTTATTGGTATCTGCGAAAAAAAGACAACGAAAAATAGCAGTATGAATGACGCACCGAATTTTTCACCAGAAGAAATTACACGCATGAAGCGTATGTGGGCCGTTAACAAACGTTGTATTCCCGTGTTGTACATAATGTCTGCCACAATGCTGATAAATATTGCGTGCTTGATGTATAGTAATAAACTAAAGTGGATGGTGCCGATATGTGGAGTTGTCGGTTTTACAGAATGCGCGCTTGCAGATGTTTGCCGCAGGCAAAACCGCAGAATTCGTAACATACTTGATATAATAAATGACAAATCACGATAAAAGCGTTGCGCTGAAAATGGTGTAATGCAATCCTGGTCAAACACACAGAACGTGCATGTCGTTGTTTGACCGCATTATGTTTTATTGTTTTGCGCACCAAAATAAAAACGCCCCGACGGGGCGTTGTTTTTAATTTGCCGGTTTAAAATATTTTTCGTGCTGTTCCCGTGACACCTTGTACATGGAATCAAACTTCGTCTTGGCCGCGTCCATTGTCGCCGGTGTGTTTGCAGACGGCCCCGCCTGGTAATCTGCACCGTTTAAGACAATCAAGCGCGTCGGCAGTAAATCTGAGCCGCATTCAATGTAGTATTCGTTCGGATTATAATATTTGCCATAGCAGCGGTTGTTTACAACCGCCACATAGCCACGTTCGGCCAGCGTGGCGCATGTTGGCTGAGCGCCGGTGCTGATTTCGCCGGTGGCAACAGTTTCGTCCGGATCATCCAGAATTCCGCGACACCAAACGTTTACATATTTGCCGTTAACGGACGCCAGTGTCCCGTTCGCAGATGTTTTGCGCGCACCAAAGCAACCGCCGGCCAGGACGCCCGTGTCAAAATCTTTTTTTATTTCTGTTCCCTTTGAAATCGCCGATTTTCCCATGGGAACCGGTTCATCGCCGCCCTTGACCAATGCGGTTGGGCATATTAATTTCATTCCGCGGCAATTTGCGCTGGCGTCCCACATGCCGGCATCAAATCCGGTGCCCATGCCGACATAGCAGTTTGTGGTACTGATGCGGCATATGGTCGGCTGTTGCCACCATGGTGTGGATGATGCGCCAAATGCGGCCGGGGCGCCCAGTATTGCCAACAAAGATACAAAGAATAATTTTTTCATGTTTTGTCTCTTATGTTTTATTCTATCAAATTTTTATACCGTTCGCAACAGTTCCTGATGCATGTTTTTTTAGCATCCTAGCTGCTTAGATTAATACCCTTTGTTTCTTATTCATTGCATATGCATGTGTATCCGTTGCAATCATACGTAAATGTTTTCCTTCCACCCCGAGTAGCGCATTTATTGACGCATGCAGCAAGTTCAATAGAACGAGCCGTATTAAAATTACATTTGTTTCCCTCTAATTCCCCGTTGCCCAGCTTAGAATTTTTGCATGAGCATGTTGATGTCGCACTGTCCCATGTCCCGCATGATTCCGTACAGGCCAGCTGGTCTGGGGATTCTTGGGTGCCCTGTGAACTATTCTGTGAATTATCCTGTGCGTTATCCTGGGATTTGTCTTGCTGTATGCAATATCCCCATTCGTTACTGGCGCCGGTTTCATCATAGAATTCTTTATGTAATTCCCTGGGGGGCACGTTATTTGATTGTTTTGTGCTGTTGTACGGGGCGTCAACCCATACACCGTCCATGCGCTGGCATTCCGCGGCCAGTGATTTCGCCATATCTGTGCGGATGGTGTCCATTACGCTGTTTACATCCTGCAGGACACTGGACGGCAGCGGATTGCTGGATTCTGATGGGCGCACGCACGTGCTTTGCGCATATCTGACCAGCTTTTGATACAGGCTGCCCGGATATGTGCCGCATTCACCAAAGTCTGGCGGAATTTCCACAGGTGGTTCCGTACCGCCTTCGCATACATGGTTGTCAAGACAGGGCCGGCATGTGTTGCCCGGTGTCGGCGTGCCGTAAAAGTCCGTATCGGATTCATCGGATGTCTTTGTCATGTAATAGTTTTTACTACATGAGGTATATTTTATGATGGGGCAAATATAACCGCCGGACTCTGCCGATTTGCGCACGGGGGACGATCGCTGTGGCGCTTTTTTTGATCCTGTGTTGGCGTCGCCCTGGTTTTTTGCACCGCTTGTGCTTAGAACGGAGTTGCATTTTCCATTGTTAAGTGTGGCGTAGTATTGCGTGCCGGGAACATATGTCCGGCATCCGTACGGGTATGCATGCGTGCTGTCGTTGCTGGAAACACTGCACATTTCCAGGGCATAATCGCGCAGTGACGCTTTGCATTCTTTGGCGATTTTTTGGTCAGTTATCGCCTTCATTGCCGCGACCATTTCCTCCATCCCGTTATAGAGGTTTGAACACAACATCAATTTTTCACGGCACAGTTCTTCGGACAATTCCAAGCGCGACCCCAGCAAAAGCTGCTCTTTTATATTACTAAAGTCCTTTAAAGACTGGCTGCGTTCGTCATAGCATTTGTTTACAACGTCCAGACATTCTTCTTTGACCTGGCGTATGCGTGCATGCTGGCCCTGATATATTTCCGTTATGGCCTGGCGCAGGAATTCATCCCACACCTCGTCCGCCATGTCGCGGCATGTGTCCAGACCGCGTTCGGCGAACATGCGCTTGCGATTAAGTTCCGCCACGATTAAGCGGTTTGTCTGGTTTGTCAAAACGTCGCCTGTTAAAGACGTTGCGTTTTCAAGCTGGTAAAATTCTGCGGTGTATATCGGTTCGCCAGTGTCCTTGTTTAAATATCTGCCGGATATATCCAGACAGTGTACATAATTTTCCCCGCATGCGGTGTCGGCCGTTATATCCTTGCGTACCTGGGCGATGCAGTCGTTGATGGCTGTTGAATTGTGTGCGTCATAGTTTTCCAGGCGCGCGTTCTGCATTTCGTATTCCGTTTCGCGTACGGCCGCGTTTGCCGCAATAAACTGCTTGTCCAGGGCGTTGGACAGTGCCGTGCAGTCGTTTTCAATATACATTGCGTATGCGGATACAACCATGGACAGCGTTGACTGGGACGAACACTTGTTTGAAATCAGATCCACGCACTGGCTGTGTACTGCGTTGTACAGGGCGTCGCCTGTCAGGTTTGCTATTGATGCGCCGCCGGCCAGGTCTGTGGTTGCCCATATGGCGTTTATGTCGCCCGCAATGTCAAGTGTTCCCTGGGTTGACAGGGCCTTGGTCTTGGTGCCGGACAGCACCTCGCTTATTCCGGCCAGTTTCTGGGCACTGTCGGATTTGTCTTTGGCGGCAGATGCCGCCGCTTCGCCGACGGTGGCGTTCATCATTGCCTTAACCTCGGCCCCGGTTTTCGGTATTACATCAATGTTTAGGTTTTTAAAGTCCAAAATCTGATTCGAGGTCTGGCCAAGCAGGCGTTCGCGTGATTTTATGTCGTTTAGGCGTGATGAACATACGCACCGGCGATAGGTGTCGTCCTGTTTCGCGCAAAACTGGTCCATGCATGTAAAGTATGCGTCACGACATGCGTTGTATCCGGTGCCAAATGTATTTGATGCGGCGGCCGATATTGTCGCCGCACGCGGTGTTGTTTTGGCGGCGCGCGACGATTGTGTCGTTCGCCCGGCGCTGCGCGCCGACAATGCGGGCGCTGTGGCGGTGCGGCCGGATGCGGATGCCGCCGTGCGCGCGGTTGTCTGGGCGGTGCGTGCCGATAATGCCGACTGTACGGTGCGTACGGATTGCGCGGTGCGGCCGGATGTGTTTACAGTGCGTGCACTGCGTGTGGCAACGCCTGTTGTGCCGCGGGTGGCGGTCGTGCCGTCCGTTCCGGTGCGTGCGGCTGATGCGGTCGTGGCGGCTGCCGTTTGCCGGGTAACGCTGTCTGTGCTACGCACGGCGGCATTGGCAAAGCCAATGTCGGCGCATATCAGGCCGGCAAAAAGCAAGAACTTTCTCATATTTACGTACTTATAATATCAAAAAGCGCCATGGCGGGCAACGGATATTTGTGTGGAAAATAAAAAAGTCCCGCATTCGCGGGACGCGGTTATTTTGCAGATTCCGACGGGGCGGGGGTCGGACGGTTGCGTTCAACAAATGTTATGCGGCCCTTGTCCAAATCATACGGTGTCATTTCAACGCGAACTTTTTCGCCAACGTTTACCCAGATGCGAGCCTTGCGCATTTTGCCGCAGACCGTCGCCAGAATTTCATGCCCGTTTTCCAGTTTTACACGGAACATTGTGTTGGGCAGTTTGTCTTCCACTGTGCCGGTAAAAACTATAACGTCGTCTTTTGCCATCGTTATCCTCTAATTTTAGCTTATATTTATCAGGGCTTATGATATTGCGCGTGTCAAAAAAAAGCAAGAATATTTTTATATCTGCTTGCACCGCGGGCGCAGTTTTGATAAAATCAATCATAATATAATGTAGGGTGGAAGTTTATGAACTCAAGAGTTTTTGTTCTGTTGCTGTGCATGTCGCCGGTTGTCGCATTTGCAGCGGCGCGCGATGATGGCGCCCGTGTCGGCGTACGGCGCATGTCAATGGCCGGTGCGCATTCGCCAAACATAACTGCAAATCTGGGTGCGACGGCAAAGCCGACCGCATCTGTGACAATGACGACAAATCCCGGGGGGGCAACGCCGCCCGTAACGCAGCCCGATACCCCTGCAGCGCCGACGCCGGATACGCCGGCCGATAACAAGAACAAAAGCAGTAACGAATGCCGTGATGCGTATCGTGTGTGCATGGATGAATTTTGTCTGCTGGACGAGTCTGAGGGTTATCGCTGCGCCTGTTCGGCAAATATAAATCAGTCAAAAACTTTGATACAGGAAATACAACAGATTCAGGCTGATGCAGACAAGCTGTATACGGAAGGGGTTGAACGTGAACAGCTGGGGGCAAAGGCGCGTCTTGTATTTGGCGAGAGCGAGGCCGCCAAGAAAAGTTCGCGCGCGTCCGGTTTAAGTTTTAGCGAATGGTTGAAATCCGGCACCGGGGCGGAAGAGGGATTGTCCGCCGATGCGGATATAGGCGACGGGCTGTACGCCATGGCGGCGGAATTTTGTGCAGACCAGCTGGAATCGTGCGGAACAAAGGCTGAGATGGAAGAAATGCTGTACGCCCGCCAGATTGTTCAGGACTGCAAGTCTTTTGACGCTTATCTGGCCGATCAGAAATTGAACGCACAGGCGAACAAGCGCACGGCCGAGGCCGCTGTCCGCAAAGCGCGCCTGGAAATGCTGGATACGACAAACAAGTACAACCGCGGTGAATGTTTGCTGGCTTATAAATCATGTATTGCCGACAAGGGCGGATGCGGCGCCAACTTTGAAAACTGTCTGGATGCCGACCTGTTGGGGCGGCGTGCAAATGCGTGCGAAAATGTCCTGGATCAATGCATGGCGGTAAGAAGTTATGTCTTGCAGGACTGGGAGGCGGAATCGCAGAGCATTCTGGTAGAGGCCGCGAAATACGCCGACAAAAACGCCCGTCTGACATGTTTGGCAAAAATACAGACCTGTTTGGAAGACGGGTGTTCAACCGGCACCAATTCCGCCTGTTTGACGGATGTTAATGTCGCCGCCGGCGTTTGCCCGATTATTGACGAATGCAACCAGATGATTCCGGGGATAAAGTCTGTTGTGAATGATAAACTGGGGTTCTTGCGTACACAGTTTTGTCAGAATGACGTGGACAAATGTCTGCGTGACAAATGTGGCCAGAATTTTACTGCACCGGAATGTGTCGGTAAAAAAACGTCTGAGATAGCGGCGCTGTGTCCGCAGTCCATGTTCCCGTCGTGCAAAAATGAAACGCAGTTCAACATCATTCTGCAGGCGACGCTGCTGGAAATGGATTATCAGATGCTGCAGGGCTGTTTGAATTATTTTGGCGAGCAACTGGGCAAGGTTTGCGGCACGGACATGTCGTGCCTGCCGTCGGACGACACGGTTCAGGCGTTGCAGGAAATTCCGGATACCGAAGAGGGTCTGGCCGCGCTGCGTGTACAGGTGCGCGACAATTCAAAGAATGCGGTGAACGAATTCTTTAAACAGTTTGAAAAAGATATGACGGTTGCCGCGTGCGCCGATGCAAAAAAACCGAAAGGACGCAATTCGCTGGGACAAAGCGTGTTTAACAGTGCAAAGCTGATTGCGGAGGTCGGCGCCGAAAATCGTGCGATGCGCGAACTGGAAAGCAAGATTGCGGAATTGTCGCGCAAGCAGGATTTGAAAAAGGCTGAGGAAAACTGTTTAAACACGTACAAGGTTGAAACACCGGACAAATCCGACAAGAATTACAGCTATATCCGCAGTGTGTCGTTTGAACCTGATTTGCGTAATTGTCACGTATGCCGCATGCAGCAGGTTTGCGAAACCGGCGGCGAATCAAAGGGCGCAGCCGCGATGAAAGGGGCCGCCGGCATGACAACCGCCGGGGCGGCGGCCGGTACGATGGTGACGCCGGGCTGGGGTACCGCAATCGGCGGCGCGGTCGGCTTGGTCGGTGGTGCCTTGATGGGCGCGCTTGGCGGCGGCCAAAAGGATTTCTGCCAGGAACTGGAATCTTGTGAAGATATTAATATGTAGGATTAAAGATGGTAAAAAATATACGCATGATTTTTTTAGGGGCGGCCATGGTTGCGGCCGGCGTCGCGCCTGATGCATATGCCGCGGTAAAAAAAACATCCGGTGCGAAGCAGGCCGCCATCCAAAAGGGCACCAGTGTGCGCACCCGTGTTGAACCCAACGGGTTGTATAACCAGGAATGCTATGATGCGTATTACGGATGTATGGACCAGTTTTGTATTCCGGATAACGCCAATGGCGGCAGTTGTACATGCAGTGACGACAGTGAAAAGTATGAGGCAGAGTTCGCCGAAATTCAAGAAATTTTGGAAGAGGCCGCCCGCGTTTCAACCGTAGAGGTTGAAAAGGTCAAAGCCGGTGCCCAGGCGGATATAATATTTACGGGAACGCGCGAATATGATGAAAACGGCAACTTGAAAAAGGTTGATGAAATAACCGCCGGCACCGCCAAGGAACAGTCGCGTAAAAAACTGATGGCGATGTTTGAAACAAACCTGTATGACGATGAAGAGGACGGTGAAGAATCACTGGCCGATATTGCGGGGAAAAAGGGCGCGGCGCTGCATGCGGCGGCAGAACAGATTTGCCGTGAACAGATTCCGGAATCATGTGACAAAGATTTGCCCTTCCTGCGCCAGGTTTATGCACGCCAGATAGTATCGGATTGTACGGCGTTCAAAAACAGTCTGGCCTCAAAGCGCCAGGCGGCCGAACTGGAACTGGCCAATGCCCAGGCTGATGTCCGCACCGCGTTAAAGGAAAGTTTTGATGCGGCCAACAAGTATGATCTGGGTACTTGCATGGTTGAATTTAAAAAGTGCATGCAGACAGATGACGCCTGCGGCAAGGACTGGACAAACTGCGTGTTTACAATCGCGTCCGAAAACATGCAGAACAACAAGGCGCAAAGCACCGCCAACACAACGGTTAAAACGGTAAACACTTATGACATTACCGCATCAACGATGGAGATTCTTAGCTCAAAACGCGTTATCTGTGAAAAAGTTTTGAATCAGTGCGTCGCGGTGCGCGATATGGTATGGCCCGCATTCCTGCGCGAGGCGGCCCCGACCATCCGCGTGGCAGAGCAGGGCGCGGAATCCAAATTCCGCCAGTCGTGTCTGACAAATATTTCAAACTGTATACAAAAGGCGTGCAAGGACGACATCGTTGGCAAAGGCGTGGACACCATGGACGCCTGTTTGTCACGGCCCGAAATGGCGCGCAGTTTTTGTAAGGTGGAAATAGACCCGTGTGAACGCATGGAACCGCTGATTTGGGGATATGTTACGGACAAGCTGGCCGCGATGCGTGTTGACGCCTGCACGCAGGAGGTAAAGGATTGCTTTACCGATGATACGCGTTGCGGGGCGGATTTTTCCAACTGTATAGGTATGGATTACGATTATATTCATGATATTTGCCCGCTTGACAAGCTGGTTGTGTGCAAGGCCAACAATCCCAACTTTTCCATGGATGATTTGGATTCCATGCTGATGGGGCTGTATCTGAACATAGACAATCAGGCGCTTAGCCATTGCCAGGAACTGGTGGATAATAAAATGGCCGAAATTTGCGGCAGTACGACCGACTGCAACAAATTTGCGGCGGATGAAACAATGGGTACGGGCAGTCTGCGTTCGCAAAAGGACGGCACAACATACCGTGTTACCGGAATGATTTCTTTTGGCAGCGTAAAGATGGGCGACGCAACCGGCCGCACTGTTGACAAGGGCGACGGTACTACGATGAAACTGGGGCCCGGTGAAATCGGGGTGGAAGAATATCTGGCCCAGGTACGCAGCCGCAATGCCTCTGTTGAAAATGCCGCCGGGATTATATCGTCTATTGAAGAAGAATTGAACAATGTCGCCGGCAATATCAACCGCACCATTGAAATGATAGAACAGGATCCGGAAATTCAATATTGCATAAACGGCCGTGATTTAACTCAGATTACCGGCAAATCCGAGAAAACATCAGGACGTTTTCCGAATTTGCTGACACAGGTAAAAATGCAGATTGCAATTGCCGCACTGCGCCAGGCCCAGGACAACTATAACAAGAAATTTACAGAAGAAGTGGCCAAGGCAACCCAGAACGCCTCGGCGGATTTGGCGGAATACATGTGCCACAAGGTTGCGGAAAACGGCGGCACAATATACGGCAGCGCCCAGGTTGACACACCGCTTGCGCCGACGTATGCAATCAGCTATGATGTTGGGGCGGGTTTGACCACAGAGGATTTGACCAAAGGCGGCAAAGGCACGTTTACCTTTAATTCCGGCAAGGATAACGGCAGCGGCATGACCAAAGACGTTACATCCATATTCAGCCGTGATACGCGTACATGTCATGTATGCACAACGGTCAGCACGTCCAGCTGTACGGTAAAGGGCGGCAACTGGTTCCGTAAAAAGAATACAAGCTGCGATGTAAAGACCGACGGACCAAACTGCGAAGACATACAAATGTAAATCAAATCCGCCCCGGATGCATGCCGCGGCGGATAAACAAGTAAAAAGGATAGGAAAAAAATGACACCTGATGCGGCGGCAACTCCATTAAGTTCAATAAACTTGCATGACATATTACAACAACTGATTCAGGGTGCGGTTCGTTTTAGTTTTCGTTTAATGACGGCGGTGGCCATATTGTCCGTTGGACTGTGGCTGTCGGCACGGTTGACGAAAATAGTAAGACGCGGAATGGAACGCCGCAAACTGGAACCGTCGCTGCAATCATTTTTGACATCGTTTGTCAGCATAATTTCAAAAATATTTGTGTTCGTTGTCGTTTTGACGACCGTTGGCGTTCAAATGACGGCGATTACCGCGGCGCTGGGTGCGGCGGCATTGGCTGTTGGTATGGCGTTGTCCGGCACAATGCAAAATGTTGCGGGCGGACTGGTCATATTGTTTTTCAAACCGTTTAAGGTCGGGGACAGTATTGCCACCGCCAGTGGCCAAGAAGGCGTTGTGAAAAAGATAATGATTTTTACAACAGAGCTGCACACCTTTGACAACGAGACGGTATTTTTGCCTAATGGGGCCCTGGCGAACGGGGAAATAACAAATTTGTCACGCGGCGTGGTGCGTCGTGTGGACTTGCCTGTTGGAATATCTTATGGTGATAATGTTGATGCTGCACGCCGTGTCATCATGGATATTCTAGAAAAGGACAAGCGTGTAAAGCAGAACACTCCACCCATGATTTTGGTATCCAGCCTGGCGGACAGTTCCGTGGTACTGACAGTGCGGTTTTGGACAACATGGTCTGATTTGGTTGCTGTAAAATCTGATATTTTGGAGCAGATTTATGAAACACTGCCGAAAAAGAAGATTAATTTCCCGTTCCCGCAACTGGATGTTCACGTTAAAAAATAATCATGCATGGCATGTGCGCGCCCACCGGGCGCGTTTTTTTATTTATTCCTAGACATTTATAAAAAAATTTATGCTATGATACAGCTGTACGTATAAACATAACAAGGAGTGATCTGATGAAAAAAGCAGCAATGTTTTCAGTTTTTGGCATGATTTTGGCGACGGCGGCGAACGCCGGATTCCAGCCTGCGGCGGAAACCGTGGCGGTAAAGGGCGGTTTTGTCGGCAATGAAAACATCGTGACAGTTATGCAGGTAAAAGAAATGCGTGACGACACGGATGTTATTTTAAAGGGTAAAATCGTGGGTCAGTTAAAGGGTGACAAATACACGTTTGAAGATTCCACCGGCAGCATAACCGTTGAAATAGACGACGATGACTGGCGCGGTCAGACGGTAACGCCGTCCGATACGGTCAAGATTTACGGCGAGGTTGACCGGGGGCTAACCAAAACGGAAATAGACGTTGACACGATACAAAAATTGTAAAAAACATAAAAAATCGCCCCACCGGGGCGATTTTTAATTTATTAATTATATTTGTTATTGTATGTCTTGTAAATAATTGTTATATAAGGTTATGTTTACAGCTGTGATTGACTGAGTAATTTTTGTTAGTTTCTGTGAATGTGAAATGAGATTTTAGTTATTCGTCCCACAAGGCTTTATACCTGCATCCGAAATTAGTTGTGCTGCTGCCTGCCTGTCGTTGTGCCGGGTCACTGGAAATGTCTTGCGTAAGACTTAATTCTTCTTGTATCTCCTTACAACGCTTGCCGGCCATTTCTCTCTTAGTTTTATGTTGTGGAATATTGGCACTCCAGTTATCATTTGGTAAATCTAAATCATCAAAAAATATTTCGTATGTTATACCCAATGTACCGCGTCCTGGGGGAGAATAACTGTGTATGTCTATTGTTATATCGTGGTATTTTTGTTGTGCAAGATTTTGTATATTGCGAATGTTGTTTGCATCATTGTTTGATATATTATGACCATACTGTTCTGAAACATATTTTACTAGTTCTGTTGGAACGCTGGATATTGTACTTAAATCGTCTATTCTATTTTGATTTTTTGTATCAGACTTTAGCTTATACGAATATTCGCATCCTATTGTGCGGTTGTTTTGTTCTGCTAAACGGCTAAATGCGACACCTTTTTCATAATTTTTAAACTCGTTATTATCAAATTTACACGCTTCAGCTGCTGATGCAGGTTGTTCCACAAACTGTGCGTTCTGTATTGTAAATTCCGGACAGGAATATACCCCGCCAATATTTTTCCCGACCGCTGTTTTACCCGGGGCATCCTTGTAAAATATGCAATATGCATTTTTCATATATCCGTTGCCACCACCAAATATGTTATAATATTTAGAACTTGTTATAAAGTATCCCCTTACACCGTTGTTGTTATATCTGTTGCATAGGTTCGCTAGTTTTTTAAGTTGTTCTGGATTTTCTGCCTCGCTGTCATTTCCGTCAGATGCGGATGATAGTGTTGTATCTGTTAGTGTTGATTGCGATAGCTGGGGCAGAGACACATTGGTGGTGGCGCCGGAACCGTCGCAGTTTAGTTTATCTACCATAATGGTTACTTTGCGACATTTCGGTGTATTGCCATCGGAGACGCAATCTGTGGCCCCTACACCTTCAGATTTAAGCTGTTTTGTGGCTATTTCATTTGTGCTTAGATACTCTTTTACTGCTTTTGCACGTTGTTCAGATAAAGGTTGGTTTATTTTTGGTCCACCTGTTTTGTCTGTATGCCCTGTTATTTTAATACAATGCGGGGCATTTGGATTCTGGGCAAACCATGCATTAAAGCTCGTTATAAAATCCTTTAAAGCTGTTTGGGCCTCTTGCTTTAAATTAGACTTGCCGGTATCAAACAAACTGGCCGCTGGCAGTGTGATGGTTAGTTCTTCCTCTGTAACCTTTTTTGTGCAGATATTGTTTTGCCAAACATGTGTCCGTGTGTCACAGCTGCATGTGGGGACATCCGGATTGCCATTGTGACATGTGCAGTTTCCGTCTGTATCAACATGTACTTTCTCTGCATGTTCTGGGGAAATTTCGCATTGTGCATTGGTAGTTATTTTCACACAAGGCGTGCCGGAATACCCCTGGCGGCAGACGCACTGGTCGCCTTCAGCGTTGGGTTCTTGGTTATCGCCGCATGCTACGCATATGTTTTCAGACCAATATGCCGCATTGCCAGTGCATTTGCAGTTCGGGTATGTTCCCGTTGCATTTGACGGACATTTTGTTGGTTCCGGGGATGGTGGGATTTGTTTAACCTCTTGTTCCAGTTTTAACAACGGTTGTTTCAATCCCTCGTATTTCTTGTTAATTTCATCAACTTTGTTCTTGTTTTTTTCACCACTGTTAATGGCCAGGTTGCCAATCATGCCGCCGATGGCGCCGGCGGCGGCCGTTATTGCGCCTGTTTTTACCTTTGACGCGGTATCGGCCTTTTGTTTGGCCCATTCTTCGGCATCCTTGCTGGTTTCATCCGTCAGCGCCCGCGACAGGGATGTGTATGCGCCGCTTTGCCGGCCCAGTCCCACATTGTCATACAGGCCCGTGTCCGCCGCGTCTATTATAACCTCTGATTCAATGCCGGGCTGTTTGCCCAGGGCCTCTTTGCGTATCTTTAAATCCGCCGCCAGGGCCCTGTATTCATTCACGTCGGCAAACAAATCATTTCCGCCCGGCAGGTCTATGTTGGTTTCGCCGCCTTTTATATTCCGGCCCCGGCCGTAATCACATACGAATGTTGCCAGATATGCCTTCATGTCTTCTTCGGCGGCACTGTCCGCCTTTTGTTCCGCCAGACCGGATGCCAGATTCATGGCACCTATGCCTGTGGCACCGATGGCCGCCCCCCCCAACAGTTTATTGGCGGTGGATTGTTCCTTGTCCTTCATTTTCTGGGCGTTGTCTTTTAAATCCGCAACCTTTTGTTTGGAATCCGCCTCTGATAATTCGGCTTGTTCGCATGTTTGCGCATCGTCGGATACATGCCAGCCATATTCGCATTCTGTTATTTGGCACTTGCCTTTCTTTAATTCCCCGGCGGTTGCCTTTTGATGCATTTCTTTGGCTTTGTCTGTACAGTCGCCTTCGGATTGTTCGCAGCCGTCTTTTGTAGCGTTAACAATCCATCCCTTTATACATTTGGCTATAACGCATTTTCCGGCTTTGGGTTCGCCATTTTCTTCCTTGTCTTCCTTGCCTTCCTTAAACCCGGTTTGCTTGGTATCCAGCTTTGTTTTTTCCACCAAAGAACTAGTAGAATCCGTGCATTTTCCCGCAGGACATTGGACTTTATTTTTTAAGTCTTGATCGGCCTTGTCACTGCACGGTTCGGCGCCTTTAAAAATACCGGATACAAAGTTTGATGTTGCGTTCCATGCATTTGTCACGCCTTTGCCAACGGCTTTTGCACCCTTAGAGATACCGTCACCTGCCTTTTGGAATATGTTTTTACCAGATTTTTCCGATTGTTGGGTGGGCTGTTCTTGGGATGGATTTGTTTTCGGAGTGGGCCTGGTGGCGCTAATAACGGGGGCCTGTTGCATGGAGAGTTGTGAAGGAGAATTGTATGAGAAAACCTCTATTGCAGGGTCTATGGCTGGATTTAGATGTCTTTCTTCAACTACTGGCAGCCCCACAGCCAACACCGGCAGGGTAAAAAATACGGTAAAAATTGCAGCTATTATTTTTTTCATCAATCTTCTATTTTTTCATTATTCTATGTCCGGGGAAACAGCCGACAGTCCTGGTAGTTATTGTGACGCATTCTGCTGGTTAAGTCCCGGTATCATGTTATTTAATGGATCATCCGGATTGTTTTGGTGCATATTAGTCCATGCAGCCGCTTGTTCTTTGGGGTCTTTTGACATAATGTCTGGTTTCGGACTAGGCTGGTTTGCTGGAGTACCTAAGGATTTGGCCTGTGGTGTATTAACAGATCCCTGCGCGGATCCATTACCTTTTTTGGGTTCTTGTTTGGCATTGGGGTTATTGTTTTCGCTCTTTTTGTTATCCGGTTTTTTGTCAGAACTCTGACCATAATCGGCATCGTATTCTTTTTCGGCTTTCTTTAACGCATTCTCGGCCTTTTTGCGGTCAATTGCACGGTCAATCGCGCCGGATGTCAACGCACCAACGCCGATGCCCAGGCCGGCGCCCAGTAATGCAGACGATGCTGATGTCTGCGAGCGGGTGTAACGATACGCGTTTTCCTTAAACGTTGTGACATCAATGCCGAACCAGTCCGGGGAACAGTCAAACGCGGATCCGGCGTACGCTTTTTTGGATGCCGTCGGCGTTGTTGAGTTTCCGGCAAAGAAGTTTACCGTGTAAACGCATACCAGACTGCGTTCGTCAAACATTGCCCCCAGACGCTGGCACTGGCTGCGCATTTTGTCACGCAGTTCATACAGGCGCTGTTCATCCTTTACTATCTGTTTTTCCGCATCCTGGCGCAGGGTGGCGAACACGTTCATTGTGCGCGATGCCAGCCCGCTGTCCTGTTGGGTGCAGTTTTTGGCCAGTGTCGCACATGCGGCGATTGCCGCATCGCCCGCTGTTTTGCCCAGGCATTTGGAATATGTCGGGCCGCACTGGGTCACTATGCAGTCGTTATAAGAATTGCCACAGTCTATTATCTTTGTATATGCCGACAGGCGGGCGTTCATATCACGGTCGGCCTTTATTTCCGCCGCAAACATCTGATACTGGCGTCCCGTGCATTTTACGTCGCGCCGGCACGCATCCATTTTATCGCCCCAAATCGTGTCGCCGTCGCCCGCGCATTTTGAATAGTCGTCGCCGCATTTCTGCTTCATACATTCACGCAGGCCGGTGTCGCATGCGCTTTGGCCGGATGACATGGCGGCCGCCGTTGCAGATGCGGCCGCGTCGCCCGCGCTTTGTGCATCCAGCGCCGCGCGTTGCCGCCGCACCATATCCGCCAGGTTGTTTGCGTTTGCATCGTTATTGGACGAGGTCACAGTCGCACTTAGCGTTTTGTCAAACTGAGATGTCTTGTTTTCTATTATAACCGGATCTGGTTCCGGTTCCGTATCGGGCGCCGTATCTGCCGTTGGTTCCGGCGCTGGCTGTACCTGTTCTTCCACCGGGGCTGTGCCGGATGCGCTTTGTGCGCGGGTGTTTAATGTGGGCATGCGGCTTTCCGCATGGTTGGCCCGCACAGTCGGGCGTGATGTCGTGGTGCCGGAACCGCGTGCCACAACGTTTGCGCCATAAACATTCGGACACACCGCAACAAGTGCCAGTGTTACGGCCGTTTTTATGCCGGCACGGCGGATGAATTCATAAAAATCACAAAACTGTTCCGGTTGTTTCATTTGTCTTGTCTTTATTTCAGTGCCGCGCACGCCAAATCGTGAAATTTGCACAGCTGTGTCGCCATGGAACGCTCAGCCTCAAAACCGGCGGCGCATTTGTTGGCCATGCTGCGTTCGCATACGGCGGTGATGCACGCGTCGCGGCCCGCATTGTCCGTACATTTTGCACGTGCGGACGTCAGGCGCTGTTCACGCTGTTTTTGGTACGATGCAACAATAGATTCAATAATCGTATCTGCGTTCTTTATCGCGGTGTCGCGCGCCGCAATCAAATCCGTACGCACGGCGGATATGTAATCGTCGCAGCCGGTGGCCTCTACACTGCAGCCGGCAAAAAATTTGTCAAAATCCGCGTTATCCGTACATGCGCTGTAATCGGCGGCGCAACGCTTGGCATCAATCATGCATGCCTGGATGTCTGTTTTACAGGATGCGCTTGTCTTCTTTTTTGCGGCCGCCGCACGCAGATTTGCCATCTGGGCGGTGATGCCGGCGGCCTTGCACGATTGTTCAATCAGGCTGTCGTATGTTTCTGTCACGTCGTCTGGCGTGCATCCGGAAACCTTCTGCAGACACTGCGTTGTTGCCCATGTATAGCGGGAACCGGGGTCCGAGGGTGCGCTTTTCAATTCCTTGGCATTTAATGTGTATTTTGCGGATGTGCCGACCGATACACTGCGCATGGCGTCGCCCGCCGCAGGCGTGCCGGCGCCGGCCGTGCCGCAATATTGACACCGGGCCGCAGGATTTGACGATATGTTTATGGCGCATACGGAATCCAAACATCGCGTTAAATTCGCACGCGAACAAGTTGTCGCCGCGTTTAATGTAGCAGGGACGGTTGTTGCCAAGATTGCCAAAAATATAATTTTTCTATTCATTTCTCTCTGTGCTTAAAAGTATATCAAAAAAATGGCACAAAGGTAAAGGGAAAAAAGTAACAACATACTTGACAAACCGTGTTGTTTTGTCTATGTTAATTGTGTGATTGGCTAATTTGAAGGAGTTAAAAATGGCGACAATCAATAAAAGAATGTTGGTTAATGCAGGTATTGGGGTGGCAATGCTGGGGCTGCTGGTGTGGAATATGCAACAGTGCAGCAGCATTAATGAAGAAAAGGCAACAAATGAAAAGCAAGATAAAAGATTTGCCAAGGTTGATACTGTTCTAAATGACCATGCGTCACATATAAACAATATGATTGATGCCATAGGGCGTGTTGACAAAAAGGCCAACGCCAACTCAAAACGTATAGATGATTTGGACAGTCGTCTGTCAGAGGTTACGGATTCCGTGGATTCTTTGCGTGTGCGCGTTGACAGCATAAAGCCGTGTCCGTGTGCGGAAAAGAAGAACAATGCGCAGGTTCCCGCCGCACCGCGCCAGTCAAAGAAGTCGTCCCGTAAAAAGTATAACTCGGCAAGTGCGGCGGTCGCAGGTCGCGGCAACGGCGCATACTCGTCCGCAAATGTGACGGCTGTTCAGCAAAACGGTAATAACAATACGGTCAATGTAAACACCGGTACCGTAAATAACTATTACTCGGCACCGGCTGCTGTGCCGGCGGCGCCGAAAAAGCAAGAGATAGAATGCATTAGTGCAAGTGCGACCATTGAAACGGTTCACACAGTTGTGATAACTAAAAGCAGATAATTGTTGAAAAGTCTGTTTTGCGGCCCGCCGAATGGCGGGCCGTTTGTTATTTTATGACAAATGTTTTTTGCTGGACACATAATTGAATGGTGTGCTAATATTGTTCGCATAGAGAGAAGTAGTAATGAAATATATCAGAGTTTTAATCCTTTCACTGTTCTTTCTGCCGGTATGCGGCATGGCGGCGACAAACGAATTCATGGTTGCGGCACAGTTGCTGGCCGCGGCGAGAAATGCGGATATTGCCCAGGTTGAAGCGCTGGTCAATAACGGGGCGGATGTAAACTTTGTTGATTCAACGGGATTGTCCATTGTGTGCACGGCCCTGATGAACAATGACGTGCGGGCGGCACAAATATTGCAGATGTACGGGGCGGACGCGTCAAAATGCGACCAGCAGATAAAAAAATATAACAACAGAAATAAAAAAGAGCGAAGCGGGGGCCTGTTTAGCGGGCTGTCGTCCGCCCACACATTAACATTGGCGGCGGCGGGTGCCGCCGTTGTCGTTGGGGGATTGTTGTTGTTGACGGATGTTTTTGATTCCGGCGGCGGACACAGCGGTTCCGGTGGCGGCGACCGGCCGAATAACAATAATGGCGGCGGTAATACGCCCGGCGGCACGGCAAAGGCCGCGTTTGCGGTTGGATACGGCCCGGCGATGCCGAACGCGGCGTCTGAAAGTGCAAATTATGCCAAAAACCTTGATTATTACAGCCCGAGTGTTGACGGGGTCTTGAAAAATAATTTTGCCCTGATGAATAAATTTGCAGGCGGCCAGAACTACATGCTGATGATGCACGGGTATTCGCCGCTGGCGCGCGGATATTTGGGGATGCGGACGCTGCGCGGGAACGGCAACGTGCCGGTTTCCGCAGAAGAGCTGGGCAAAATAAAGATAAAAGATTTGATTGTCGGCGGGGGGCGCCCCGTGGGTGTTGCGGTTATTACGACGAACGGAATTAATGCCGCCATGAAGCCCAAAGGCGATGACAGTGCCCAGAAAAATTCCCTGGATGACAGGCTGCTGGCATGGACGACAATCAGCGGTGATGTTGTTAACGTAAATCCGGAAATCAGCAATTTGTCAAGCAAGTATTACAACAATTCCGTTGTGCTGGGGCAGACCGATGACACCAGAATTACCGAGTCTTATACAATGGAAGATAAAACACTGGTTGCAGATTTTGATTTGTCCGGTTCCGGCACGGCGGTTCAAAATGGTGCGGCGGGCGACATGGACAATATGATTGCCAAAATAATCGGCGGCAGCGACACCGGATACCCCGCGGACAGTCCGGATTACTTTGGATTTATGCCGAACGGCCAGATGGGAATTTTCCGTACGGGCGGTGCGCGCGGCTTTATTAATCTGGGGGCGGACGATACGCCCAATACCGGGACGTTTGTGCGTGCCGGCGATACGTTTGCGGATAACGACACGATAACACTGTTTGGTCATACGCTGAAATTGACGTTTTCCGGCAACGCCTTTGTTGCAACGGATACCACGGATGATGCAGTAAAATACAACGGGTATATCGGGGCGGACGGGGCGCTGTATATTGCGGATACCGCCGGCGGGGCAATCAATCAGGTGTATGCCGCAAACTCTCAGAACGGCACACTGACCCAGACAAAGAAGGCCGGGGATATAGATTATTACAATTATCGCGCATTACTGACGGCGGCGGCGTTGTCGCGCACGGATGTTGCCGGCGGCCGGTCGCGGATGGATATTTTGGCAAACAGCGCGGTTATCGCACCGTTGCGGGTGCGCACGGCCAAAACGGTTGAGGCGGTTTTAAACAATTCCACGCAGGAAAATTTTACGTCGCTTGTCAACGAATACTATGATGTCAACAAGACGGACGGCGCCGGCGGGGCAAATTCGCTGCCCGGGGCGGATGCCGTAAATTTCTTTGGCAATCTGGGCTCGCTGTGGCAGCCGCTGGTTATATTTTCCGCCGGGTCGTCACAGACTGACAGCGGATGGTCCGATGTCGTGCAAGAGGCGACTTTTGAAAACGCCGCCCCGCTGGTGTTTAATAATTTGGAACATTTGTTTATGTCGGTTGTTGCCGTCGGCATGACAGGACAAACCGGAACCAGCGATACGAAAAGTGTCAGCGGATACAGTCCGACCGGTAAAATCGCCATATCACAGTGGCGCGACAACAACGGTACGCCGGATAATCCGGACGACGACAAATATTTCAAGGGCCGTGTCTGCGGTATTGCGGGCAAGGGGACAAAGGGTATTGACCCGTGGTGTTTTGCCGCCGCAGGTGTTACGGATGAACTGGCCGTGGCATCAGCCGCGGGTGCGGCGGGCGCGGTTAAATCTGCGTTTGACTATATGAACAACAAGCAGGTGTTTGCCTTGCTGGCTTTAACGGCTGACGGGCCGTATCTTGGGACTTTGACGGATGGAACGGTGTTGACCAGGGATGCGTTGATAGCTCATCTGCAGGCGATGTATCAGTTGCCGGACAATTATCAATATAAATGGGAGCATGGCGACGCCGAATATCTGGACGTGTTTAAGGAGGTGTTCGGCTATGGTCTGATTAATCTGGAACGCGCCACCAAGCCGGGAACAAGCGTTTATTATTATGACGGATCAAACAATAAAATAGTGTCTGCGTCTGGCAATGCGTACTGGCGCGCGGCCACAAATACGCGTTTCCGCACATCCGGCGCGTTTAATCCGCGCGCGGCGAAAATCAGTGCGCCGTTCTTTGATGTGCTGGAAAGTGTTGACGGCGGAATGCGTTTGCCGCGTATTTGGGAAAATGAATTTGAAATCGGCGCCGGTGCGCGCCGCGGGCTGTATCTGGGCGATGTTTTTGACGATTTAAAGACGACCGCGTTCGCGCCTGCGGAAACGCAGATCGGTAGCATCAGGTTTGCAATGTCTGCATCCTCGCGTGCATATGCGGACAACATGGGCGGCGTGGATATGATCAGGCTGGGGTTGGAGCGTGGCAACTGGGATATGACCGCGCAGTACCAGCATAAATTTACGGACGGTGCGCGCGTATTTTCCGGTATGGCAAATCCGATAATGGCAATGGCCAGTGACGCCGTTTCCGCAGATACGCGTTACAATATGGGCGACTGGTCCGTGGGGGCGCGCCTGTTTTCCGGCGCCATAACTGACAGTGAGCTGCTGGAAAACGATCCGACGATTACGTCGCAGTACTCCCCGGCAAGATTGGGGTTAATGCAGGGGGGCAGTGCGGTTGCCGGGTGGTCGCGCGGGGCCATAATGCTGGATGCATCAATCGGTGTGGCGCGCGAAACGGAAACCGTTCTGGGGGCGCAGACGGGCGGTCTGTTGAATCTGGGCGGGGCGGACACAACGTATGTGGATGTGTTCGGCCGGTATGATTTCGGTCATGATGTCTCCGTATCAGGACGTGCGACATTTGCGCGAACAACTGCAAACCCGTCCGGTGAATATATTATCGGCTTGACAGATATGGAATCCGATGCGTTTGCGCTGGGGATGAATATAGGCAATTTTGAATTTGTTGCGTCACGTCCGCTGGCCGTGCGGCGCGGCGACATGCAGTATGCGCATGCAGAATACGATTTGGTTGAAACGGACGACGGTAATTTTGACATATCCGTGGCAAATTCCGGGATTAAAACACTGGGCCTGCGGCCGGAACATCGCGAATTGAGACTGTCCGGCGCATATCGGCATCATTTTGGCGAATTTACAGACGGGGCGGTCGGGTTTATATACCGTGTTAATCCCAACAATACGGATGAATTCGGCAATGAAACTGTTTTGATGATGAAATTGTCGCATCGTGTCGGAATATAAAAAAACTTGCGCAAAATAATTTTTAGTGTAAGGTTGATTGTACAAGATATAAAAAAGGCAATCATATTATGAATATTTATAAGGTAGCAAATATGCTGGAAACAGTTCGCGGATGGTTTGCGCGTTCTCCCATCGGGGCACAGGTCGGGGCCGACGCCCAGAACGACATGCATTTGTTGTACGCGTTGTCTGAAGAAACAGGTTTTATTCGTGCCAGAAACGGTAAAGATTATTGGTATTATTTTTTGTACGATGCCAAAAACATGGATGTTGCAAGATATTTGCTAAAACGCAACGGTGTAAACACCCGGGTTCATTGGTCGCGTTATTTGGCGTACAACGGATCGCCGCGCCCGGCGCTGCGTGTGCGCACATCGTATATTCTGGCGAATCCGGCGGTGGAAGATTTTGTGCGTTCTGTCGGTGGTGTGGCCGAACGTTATAATCGTGACCAGGTAAATGAAAAAATACTTGCCGTGCGCGCCCAAATGTCACAAAAACAGAAATAAAAAACCGGCATTGCCGGTTTTTTATTTCGCAACAACAACCATTGCCGTTCGCAGAACTGTGTCGCCGAACATATAGCCGGCCTGCATTTCTTCAAGAATTGTGTTTGCCTGTGTCTTGTCGTCCGGGGCGGCTATTGCCTGAATTGCATTGTGAAACTGCGGGTTTAATTGCTGACCCACGGATTCTATTTTTACAATTCCTATCTGTGCGAATGCGGCCTCTATTGCGCGTGCCATTGACTGAATTCCGGCGTCGTCCGGTGTATGCGTCAGCGCCGCCTGGGCGGCGTCCATTACCGGCAGGAATTGTTTCGCAACACTCATTGCGCGGTTGCGTGCGGCTGATTCAATGTCCAGTGCCGCACGCCGCCGTGTGTTTTCCATTTCCGCCGCCATGCGCAGGTATTTGTCGTTAAGCTCTTTTATTTCTGCAATCAGCGTGTCAACCTGAGTGCCGCAGTCCGCCGTTTGAACCGTTTCCTGGCCGGTAACAGTCGGATGCGGCGCCGGTTCTGATTCCGGTGCGGATGCGACGTCGTTAACGGATACTGTATCTATTTCTATATCTTTGTTTTCTGTGTCTGCCATTTCTGCCATTCCCGATAAATTGTGGGGGCGGCGGATAACACCCCCGGTTGTACTATATATTTATTTTACACTTGTTATTATAGGTATGAAATCGTCCGGTTTCAAGGATGCGCCGCCGACCAGAACACCGTCAACATTTGGAATTGACATGATGGCCGCCGCGTTCCCGGCCTTTACAGATGCACCGTATAATATCGGTGTGCCGCCGCGTCCCATTGATTTCAATGTACGGGCGATCAGGGCGTGCGCCTGGGCGATTTCTGATGATGTCGGTGTTAAACCCGCGCCTATTGCCCATCGCGGTTCGTATGCAATGATTATTTTTCCGTTTTCGTCTGACGGAACGGATTCGCGAACCCCTGATTCTATGACGGCCATGGCCTTGCCGGCCTGTTTTTCATCCATGGTTTCACCAACGCAAATAATCGGAACAAGGCCGGCATTGATGGCCGCCTGGGCCTTTGAGCGGACGACGGCGTTTGTTTCATTGTGGTATGCGCGGCGTTCGCTGTGCCCGACAATTACATATTTTGCACCGGCATCTGCCAACATTTGGGCCGAAATATCGCCGGTATATGCGCCGGCAACATGCGGACTGACATCCTGGGCGCCTGTTTGCACACCGTTGGCGCCAGTTCTTAACATTGTATAAGGGACGCACAATATTACAGTGTTTGGCGTGTTGACATCGCGCAGAGAGTTTATCATGGTTTCCAGTGCCGCACGTGAACCGTTCATTTTCCAGTTGCCGGCAATAATTTTCATAAACAATCCCCCTTTTTTTCGTTGATTTTTCTTATATCGTTTTGCTATGGTAGCGCAAAAGGGGATTAAATGCTAGAATATTTGCGTAATGCGGCAGATAAACCTGTTGCTAAGATATTAATTGGAATTTTGGCCTTTTCTTTTGTCGGATGGGGCGTTGCAGAATGGGTGTTCGGCGGTGTCGCCGGTGACAATTCGCTGGTGCGTGTCGGTGATGCAAAAATTACCGTGAACCAGTACAATCAGGCGCGCAGCCAGGAAATGGCAAAGCTGACCCGTGAACAACAGCGGGCTATTTATACAGACACGGCTGCGGGTGGCGAGTTTTCTCAAAAGATTTTGGCCCGTCTGACAACAGACGCCATGGCGGAAAACCGTGCGCGTGATTTGGGCTTTGTCGTAACAGATGCGCGCATTGCTCATGAAATTCGCGAATTCCCGGAATTTCAATCCGGTGGGCAGTTTTCGGCGTTTCTGTTTGATAACATTCTGGCAAATTCGGGATATACGGAACAGGATTTCGCAAATGTTTTGCGTGGCCAGGTTTTGCGTTCCATGGTGCTGGGCGGCTTGAATGTGGCGGTTCCGGTTCCGGAATTTGCGGTTGATGCGGCCTATAACGCCCGGTACGGCACGCGTGAAATTGAATTTGCGTCCGTAAAATATTCTGATTTCAAGGTTGGAAATCCGACCGATGAACAGTTGCGTGAATTTTACGCCCAGAACCCTCGTATGATAGAAGAAACGCGCAGCGTGTCCTATGTTCTTGTTCCGGCGGAAATGGAAAAGCCTGATGAATATGATGCCGGTTTGACACGGGCCCAGAAACTGGAAGATGATATAATTTCCGGTGACACGCTGGCCGCGGCGGCAAAACGTCACGGGGCGCGGTATGTGTCGCTGGGGGAATTTGGGCGCGACAACCGTCCGGTGGACGTTGTTCTGACCGACCAGATGATGGAACGGATTTTCAATATGGACGAAGGCGTGGAAAGCGAGCTGATAGAAACAAAACAAGGTTTTGTAATCGCGCGTGTTGAAAAAATAACACCGCGTCACAATGCAGAGTTTGAAAATGTTAAAAATCGTCTGGCGGATGACTGGCGCCGGGCGGAGCAAAGAAAACAGGCCTATGTCCGTGCGAACGAGATTTTGACCGCCGCCCGGCAGTCGGACAAGATTGCGGATGCGCGCAGTGCGACCGTGTCGCGTACAAGCGGCGCGCCGTTAAAGGTTCTGGTCGCGGCGTTCGGCACCCGCGGCGGCGACAGCTCCATTGTAGAAGATGATGACGCGTTTTATGTAATGCGTGTAAACAAGGAAATAAATCCGGCCGCTGACGCCGCCAAAAAGGCGTCACTGCGCAAGGAGCTGCAGACAATGTCCGCACGCGAATACGCCGATGACTATAACGGATTTTTAAAGCGCAAGTACCCGATTAAGGTAAATGAAAAAGTTTACAACAAGGTGTTCGCGCAATAAAAATGCAAATCTGTAAAACCGCCAGACACTGTGGCGGTTTTTTATTCCGGGAAAATATTGATGAAGCTGGAATCCGACGGTGTTTTGATAGATATGCGGCCACTGGGTGAACGTGATTGCATCGCATGCATATTCACGCATGATTATGGTGTGATACGTGCGGTTATGCGCGGTGCGGTGATCGCAAAAAAGAATCGGCCGCTGGTCGGGCAGGTCGGGGCGGCGGCATGGAATGCGCGCTTGGATTCCCAACTGGGCGTGTTTCACTGGGAGGCGGCGCGTAACATGGCCGCGCCATTAATGGCGGATGCGGTGCGTCTGGCCATGATGAACGCCGTGTTTGCATTGATTGCGTCTTTGCTGCCGGAACGCGAATGTTATGGTGCGCTGTATGCTGCGACTGTTGATTTTCTGGCGGCGATGGCGAATTCGCCGCGGCCGGTTGACACTTATTTGACATGGGAGGCTGAATTTCTGCGTGACATAGGCTATGCCATGGATTTGTCGTCGTGCGCCGGGTGCGGAACGCGGGAAAATTTGAATTATATGTCACCGCGTACATGTCGTGCGGTGTGTGATTCGTGTGCGGCGCCATATGCCGACAGACTGTTCCGCCTGCCGATGACAATGCAGACGGGATTTCGGCTGATAGAGCGGATATGTGCCGAGCAGGGGGCGGTTATGCCGCCGGCACGACAAATTTTAAATATGTATTGATAAAAAATCCTGTATACTTTCTTACATTTATTCCTTGTTTTTTTATCTGGATTTGTTATCGTTTACTTGTTCAACAGAAAAGGAGAAAGCTATGACTTGGACAATCTTGGTCCTGGTGTTGGCAGTTGCCTTGTTCCTGTTTGGCGGCATGTTGCTGAAACAGGACGGCAAGAAGGCCAGCGCGGGCATTGCATTGGCAAAAAAATCAATCAATTTGGTTGCCGTTATCTTAATTTCGGGTTGCGTGTGCCGTTTGGTGGTTCCGTATTACCTGACATCGGTTAATCCGTTGATTCTGCAGGAAATGGTTTCCAACATGCAGGAACAGCAGAATGCCGAAAAGAACAAGGCTGTGCGTCAGTATGTTCGCAACAACATGGATGAAATGGTTGCAGATGCGCCGATTTGGGGAAATGTTGATGCGAAAAAAACAATCTTTTTGTGGTCTGACTATTCATGCCCGTACTGCCGCCGTGTTCACAGCGAACTGGCGCGCGTAATGGAAGAGCGTGATGATGTTCGTGTTGTTTTGAAGAATTTCTCTATCCACGGTCCGCTGTCCGATGCACCGGCAAAGGCTGTTATTGCCGCAAAACTGCAGAGCAATGAAAAAGCCGCCGCGCTGGACAAACTGCTGATGAACCGTGAATATTATTCTCAGGAAGATATGCAGGATCAGTCCAAACTGGCTGACAAGATTCATAAGAACGTTATGAAACTGGCGGCCGAGGTTGGTCTGGATACGGAAAAGCTGGAAAAAGACATGAAAGGCGAAGCTGTTGCACGTGAAATGGAAAATGTTCGCGACCTGGCCCAGCGTTTTGAAATCAGCGGCACACCGTACCTGATTATCGGTGAACAGGCGTTCCCGGGCGCAATTCCGTATGACCAGATTATTGAAGCTTTGAAATAATCTGTATGATTATAAAAAAATCCCGTTATTACGGGATTTTTTATTTTGTTATTTTTTTATATTTATGATATTATATTTAAAAGTAATGTAGGGTGGATAATTGCAAATGAGAAACTCTGTTTGTATGTCTTTAATGTTGGGGCTGTTAACGGTGATGCCCGCAATGGCTTATGATTCGCCTAATGGCAGATGTTATGCCGAACGTGTCCCCGGTACTATTACTTATGATTATGTTGTTTATTTTGAAAACGACCGTCCAAAGGCAAACGAAAAAGATTTGGTAAAGGCCATGCCGACACAGGCCAGTTGTGTCAAAGAATTGACGGAAAAACTAAACAATATTCCAGTGACGGCCGATACAAGAATATTTTTGCTGGCATCAACCGATAAAACGGCCAGTGATGATTATAACAAATCATTATCAGACCGCCGTCTGCAGGCTGTAAAGAAATTATTTGACGCCAAATATGCCAAACATTTGCTTGTTCATCGGGCCGGCGAGGTGGAAGATGCGTTTACCGGTACCGGCAAAAAGCGCAATCCAAAAGAACGTGCGGTTAGAATAATCGTTGCAACAACGGTTGAGCAGGTGCAGGAAGTGGAAAAATTTCTTTCACGGTCAGAATATGAACGAGAAATAACCGTCATAAATGTGCAAAATGGCGATGCGGAGGCATCTGCGGCGCGTATACGCAGTATTGCCGGCAATATTCGTGGTTTAACCGGCAGTCTGGACGCCAGTGTATGGAAAGATAAGCAGGGTAATTTTAATACATCACGCTTGGTGTCCGATTCGGTCGCGGGTGTTGTCCTGGGGACGGCCGGCGGGTTGATAACCAGTAATGTTATAAAGAAAAATCAATTAAAAGGCGGTTTCCAGGATATAAAATGCACCGTCGGCGGGCAGATTATCGCGGAATACGGTGATGATTTTATTGTTGGAATACAATAAGAATCCGGCATATTGCCGGATTTTTTTGTTGACCGGCCAAATTCGTTTTTATTGATATATCGTGAACTGTTGGCGAAATATAATGGTTCTGATATGATTTATAACGTATCGTGTGATTAGCGGTATGGGGGTGACAATCTTTTCGTTTTTTGATTGGTTGGAGGGTTGCGAATATATTGAATAAGTGGCAATGTTCATTATTCACTGGACCGCCACGCTACGCTCGCGGTGACAGTGGAGGGAGAGATGGCGCTCGCAATGACAGGGGAGAGGAGGCGCTCGCGGTGACAGTGGGAGAAAGCATGTAATTATTAGCACTGTCATTGCGAACGAAGTGAAGCAATCCAGTAAATATTTGCTTTTATCGGCTTTTCTGCTATAATTCATACCGCACCGGACGATTACCGGTGTGAGGTTTCAAACCCTCTACAAAGATAAATCACTTCCATTAGGTTGGAGGGCTGTGAATATATTGAATAAACAGCACTATTATCTTTGATAGGTTTGAACCTCCAACCGCCTTTAATCACGGCGGTGTTTTTTAATTAAAAAACAGATGGAGGAAAAAATGAAAAAATTAAACCCGACGGCGGCGCGCCTGGGCATTGCAATGCGGCATGCACGGCGTGCGTGCTGGCTGCCCCATGATGAGGTTGCGATATTGCTGCGCATTACGCCGAATGCATTGGCGGAATACGAACGCGGAACCACAGAGATACCGTCGGACATTCTGGAACGTGTGTTTATAATGGCGTACAAAATGATGCATGTCAGAACGCTGGACAATGTGTACCGCCGCCAGCGGCACATGTTTATAAAACACGCCAAAGAGGGTATGGAAACATAACCGTAATCCGGTGCCGCGCCGCCACGCGTCGGCACATCACGCGGTGTGTGCGTGTGGCGCCGTGTGTCCGGTTCGGGCGTAAATACGAAAAATCCCGCCGTATGGCGGGATTTTATAACCAGAATGCAGAGCGCATTATTCTGCCGGGGCGTCTTCGGATTTGGCATCTTCTTTTTTTGCCGCATCTTCTGCCGGTGCTTCTGTTTC
The DNA here is from genome assembly GCA_949878575.1 of uncultured Alphaproteobacteria bacterium. Classification (GTDB taxonomy): domain Bacteria; phylum Pseudomonadota; class Alphaproteobacteria; order Rs-D84; family Rs-D84; genus Enterousia. The sequence continues at coordinate 298,846 of CATLAX010000001.1, forward strand.
TTCCTCTGCTTCAACTTTTTTGGTGCCGAATGTCAGAACCTTGCCTGCGACCAGGGCGTCAATTTCATCCTGGGTCTGGGCCACATATACCTTAACCGGAACGATTACATCCGGGTGCAGGGCAATCTGGGTGTCAAACGAACCGATGGATTTAATCGGGCTGCCCAGCATAACCTGTGCGGATGCGACCGGAACATTTGCAATTTCAGTCAGCATGCGCGCAATGTCGCGGCTGGATACGGAACCGTACAGCTGGCCTGTGTCGCCCGCCTGGCGAATCATGTGCAGTTTTGCATTCTTTACCGCATCAACATAAGATTCGGCTGCTTTCTTCGCCGCGGCAAAGCGTGCCTGTAATTCTGCTTTTTTAGCCTCAAACAATGCAACGTTTTCCTTGCTGTAACGCATGGCCTTGCCGTTGGGCAGCAGATAGTTGCGTGCAAAACCCGTTTTGACCTCAACCGTGTCGCCGATATTGCCCAGTTTTGTAATTTTTTCTGTCAAAATAACTTTCATTTTAATCTGTCCTTACTTGTAGCATTTCTGCAAGACAGTCATGTAACCTTGCAACTCAAATCATCAATTTTTTGCATATCCTGCAAAAAATCGGATTTTCATAAGCGCGGTTTCATTTTAATCTGTCCTTACTTGTAGCATTTCTGCGTTTTTTAAGTTAGGGGCGACGCCCCAGATTTTATTAACCGATATTGTTGCGAACAAACGGCATTAATCCCAAATGACGGGCGCGTTTGATGGCAGTTGCCAAGGCACGCTGATCTTTCTGGGAAACGCCGCTGATACGTGACGGAACAATTTTACCGCGTTCCGTGATGTAATGCGACAATGTCTTGATGTCTTTGTAATCAATAACCTTGCCCTTTAAGGGATTGGATTTTTTACGATATATTGCTGCGCGTACTGCCATTATTCTGCCTCTTCGTTGTTCTTTTTCATCATAATTGAGGGTGTCGTGGCCAGTTTTTCCACGCGCACGTTCAAGAAACGGATAACGTCTTCGTCAATGCGGCTGCGACGTTCCAGTTCCGTGATTTTTTCGCCCGGCAGTTCAATGTTCAGCATGACATAGTGCGCCTTGCGATTTTTACGGATAATGTATGCCAGATTTTTCAATCCCCAGAATTCTGTGGATTTTACATCACCGCCCAGTTCTTTGATAATTTCAGTAAATTTTGCCGCTTTTTCTTTAACCTGCGGTTCGGTCAGGTCCTGGCGGAAAACCAAGACGCTTTCGTAATAAGCCATTTTTGTTTCCTTTGGTCTTATGCAGCCGATGACCCCATGCCATCAGCAGGAACGTTCCCTATTATGCCCAAATTTTTAATAAAATCAAGTTTTTTTTATTGTTTCACGTGCGGGGCGCGTTGCTGGAATCATGTCATAATAATTTATGTTGACCGGCGGCGCGCAAATTTACTATGATTTTATTGTATTAAATGCAGAGAGACCATATGAACAACCGTTTTCACAGAATTTTAAACAGAATGGCGTTGTTTACAGCGTTGCTGGCGGTGGGGCTGATTTTGTTTTGGGGGCCGTTTATGCAGATTGCAACCGCAAGCATATATTTAAACGGCATTATTATCGGCACCACGTTGTTTGGCATAGGACTTTGTTTCTGGGAAATGTTTCGCCTGTTGCCGGAATATAAATGGGCGCGTGCATTTTTCCGCGGTAATAAAAAGGCGGATTTGCCGCCGCGGCTGTTGCGGCCGGCCGCAACAATCCTGCGTTGCGGCGGGCGTGTGCCGGTGGCAACGGTTACGGCGGCAATGGACATGATTGCCGTGCGGCTGGAAGATTCACGCGAATCGGTGCGATATATTACAAACACGCTTATATTTTTAGGGTTGCTTGGGACTTTTTGGGGGCTGATAATGACCGTCGGCGGATTTGCGGAGTTAATCGGCGGCTTAAACTTTAACGATGAAGCGGTTTTGGATTTAATGCAACAGGGGTTGTCAAAGCCCTTGGCCGGAATGGCTACCGCGTTTACCAGTTCCTTGATGGGGCTGGGGGGCAGTTTGACTGTGGGGTTCTTGGGACTGCAACTGCAGATGGCCCAGAATTCCATCTATCATGAACTGGAAGACTATCTGGCGTCTTGTGCGTCTGTACGCAAAGATGCCGGATTGGAATAAATCTAAGCTAGGGGAGGGGGAAATGTTAAACATTCGCTTTCGGGAAAGAACAAATACATGGCCCGCGTTTGTGGATTTGTTTTCCAACCTTGTTATCATACTGATATTTTTGCTGATAGTGTTTGTGTTCCTGTGGACAACGACCAGTGTGTTTAACAAACGCACCGGCACGCGTACAATAACACAGCTGAAACAGACAAATGCTGAGCAAATGGAAAAAATTCAACAGATGACCGCGGACGAGCAGGAAGCGAAACGTCTGTTAATACTGGCGCGGTCAGAACTGGAAAATCTGGAAAACAGCAACGCAGAGTTAAATGAAGAGTTAAACCAGATGGATTTAAGCGTGGAAGATCTGGTCAACGCTTATGAGGCAAAGGTTGTGGAATTACAGTCGCGTGATACGGAAATGCAGAGCCGGATTGCATCCCTGACGACACAGTTGAATCAGGCGACCATTGACAAGGAAAACGCGGCCAAACTGGAACAGGAACGTCGCGCCCTGCAACAGGAAATACAGGAAATGAGCCGCCAGGCCGCCGCCCAGAACGAGGCGGAACGTGCGCGCTGGGATGCGGAAATGGCACAGTTACAGGCGGCGCTGGACGCGGCAGAGGAAAAATCCCGCGCCCAGGAAATTCAATATGTTGAAATGTCGTCGCGGTTAAACCGGGCGCTGGCGGACAAAGTGGCGGAATTAAACAGCCTGCAGGCGTACCAGTCCGATTTTTACAAATCAATAAAAACGGCGCTGGGCGACCGTACGACTGTGCAGCCCGATGGCGACCGCTTTATCGTATCCAGTGACATTTTGTTCCCCAGCGGTTCATATACCCTGTCGCCGGAGGGAAAAAAGCAGCTGCGCCTGATTGCAAACGTGATAAAGGATTTTGAAGAAAAAATTCCGTCAGACGTAAACTGGATTATTCGTGTTGACGGCCATACGGACAAAACACCGGTTGTTCCGGGAACGCGCGCGTACAGGAATAATACGGAATTGTCGCTGCGTCGTGCGACGGCGGTTGCGGATGCGCTGGCGGCGGCGGGCGTGTCAAAACGGCGCCTGGTCCCCAGTGGGTTTGGCGACATGCATCCCGTTGAACTGGGCAACAGTCCGGATGCGTTGCAGAAAAACCGCCGGATAGAGTTGCAATTAACCAACAGATAAAAAGCAACAGATAAAAAAGCGCCTGTTGGGGGCGCTTTATCATTTTTTTAGGATATGCGTGGCCATTTGCCGGCGGAGCCTAAAGCATTATGTCTATTTTCCCCAGAACGGGCCGATGACATATTCCGCGCGCAGCGGCACGGACAGCCTTGCCACGTTTTCCATCGCATATTTTATTTTATCCGCAAATTCCGCCGCCACATTTTCGTCGCATTCAAAAATCATTTCGTCATGAACCTGCATAATCATGCGGATTCTGTCAGAATTCGGCCGCATCAGCGTTTCATCAATTTTTACCATTGCGCGGCGCATTAAATCCGCCTCAAACCCCTGTATCGGGGCGTTTACAGCCGCACGCATGGCATATGCCCGCATGCGGGGATTTTTTACCTCCGGCAATTCTATGCGGCGCCCCCACGGGGTGTATACGCATGCATGTTCTGTGGCAAATTGTTTTGTATTTTCTATATATTTTTTTATTTCCGGCAGACCAGCCATATAAGAGTTTATTATTTCAGACGCCGCATCGCGCGACATGCCCAGCTGGCCCGCCAGGCCGAATGACGAAATGCCATAGATAATTGAAAAGTTTACGGTTTTTGCCGCACGGCGCAAATCTTTGGGGACCGGCCGGTCGGCCGGAATGCCAAATATTGTGCGGGCGGTTTGCTCGTGAATATCTGTGTTGTTGTGAAATGTATCCTTAAATGTTTTTACATCCGCCACATCGGCCAGCAGGCGCAGCTGTATCTGGGAATAGTCTGCGGAAATAAGAACACGGCCCGACGGGGCGACAAAGCATTTTCTGATTTCTTCACCAAGCTTTGTCTTAATCGGGATGTTTTGCAGGTTCGGGTCCCGTGACGACAGGCGTGCCGTGTTTGTACTGGTCTGCAGATATGTTGTGTGAATGCGGCCGTCTGATGCAATCTGGCGCGGCAATGCGTCCGCGTATGTTCCCGCCAGCTTTGCAATGGAACGCCATTGCAGAATTTTTTCTATAATCGGGTGGCTGTCTGCCAAATCATTTAATGTTTCGGCGTCCGTGCTGCGCTTTTTATTTGCCGGCAGATGCAATTCGTCAAACAATATTACGCCCAGCTGCTTTGGGCTGGCTATATTGAACTCATGGCCCGCCATTTCCCATATTTCGCGTTCCAGTGCGGCCAGCTGCGTGTGAAACACGCCGGACAGTTTTTGCAAATCCGCGCGGTTGACCAAAACGCCCGCGCGTTCCATCCCCAGCAGTATGGGCATCAGCGGCCGGTCGCATTCATCATATAATTTTTTTAGTTCCGGTTTTGCATCCAGTTCCGGTCGCATTTTTTCATACAGTGCGAACGACACTGTCGCGTCTTCTGCGGCATATGGTGCGGCCGCCGATATGGCCAGGGTGTCAAAAAATCTGTCCGCGTCGCGCGTTGTTTTCGGAAACAGCGATGCAAAGGATATGTTTTCATGACCCAGGTAACGCATCGCCAGTTCATCCAGACCGTGTGTGTGCGCGGTGCCGTGCAATATGTATGACAGCAGCATTGTGTCGTCAAAAGGACGGATTTTTGCGGTATCCCATCCCTCGTTTTCCAAAATATGAAAATCGTATTTCAGGTTGTGGCCGACCTTTATCACATTTTTATCTGTCAGTACCGGCCACAATATGCGGCGGACGTCATCAACCGTCATCTGATCCGGGGCCAGTGTTTCGCCGCCGAACAAATCGGCCGCGGATGCTTTATGACGCAGTGGAATATACGCGCCGTGCGTTCCGTCCGCCGCCAGCGATATTCCGACCAGTTTTGCCGTCATCTGGTTTAAACCGGTCGTTTCCGTGTCCATTGCGATTACATTTTTTATACGCGCCAGAAATGCGGCCAGATCTTTGGCGTTTGTAATAACCTCATGCGTTATGGGTGCGGCGCGCACAGTGGCAACCTGCGCGGACGGGGCGTCCGGCATTATGTCTGTCGGGCAATCGGAACCCGGATATGCCGGAATTTCCGGCTGGGCGTCCGGATTGTATTTGTCAATGGGAAACAGTTTTTCTATTTTTGCAATCAGCGAGTTGCTTTCCAGTTTTTCGCGCACGAACGCCAGTGCCGCCGGCGTGTTAAACACAAACGGCGCGATGACAAGTCCGGATAAATCAACGTCGTCTTTCAGTGTGACAAGGCGGCGCGAAACATATGCCAGTTCCCGGTTGTCGCGCAACAGGCCGCGTATGCGTTCGCTTTTTATTTCATCCAGATGTTCATAAATTCCGTCCAGACTGCCGAACTGATTAACCAGTTCTGAGGCTTTTTTAGGGCCGATGCCCGGTACGCCCGGCACGTTGTCAGACGTGTCGCCCATTAAACTTTGCACGTCTATGACCTGGTCCGGGCGCACGCCGAATTTTTCCAGAACCTGAGGCTCGCGCACATCATGCGCCTTCATCCCGTCGTACAGGTATACGCAGTCTGACACCAGCTGCATTAAATCCTTGTCGCTGGTAATAATGCGGGTGGCATCATGGCTGTGACAGTTCCCGCGTGCCAGTGTCGCGATTACATCGTCCGCCTCTACGCCGGGAATGCACAAAACCGGCATTCCGACCGCCGCCATTGCCGCGCGTACCATTGCACTTTGCGTAATTAAATCCGCCGGTGTCTCAGAACGGTTTGCCTTGTATGCGGGATATATATCTTGGCGGAAAGTGATGCGTGACGCGTCAAACACGCATACAAATGCATCGCCGGGCTTTGCCGCCGCCAATACGGGCAGAATCATGTTTAAAAATCCGTATACGGCGCCGGTCGGTACACCGTCGCTGCGGGTTAGCCTGCTGTGTACGCCGTAATATGCGCGAAAAAGCAAAGAATTCCCGTCAATCAGTGTCAGCATATAATCATCCCATGAAATTGTGTGCGGGGACATGGCCCCGCACGTTGTATATGTTAAAACGTATAGCGCAGTTTTGCACGCACGTCATAGTGCAGAATATCCGCATCATCCGGGCCGGCCGTAAACGCGTTGTGGGCGTACAGGGCGCGTGCCTCTGCGTCTATTTTAAACGGCAGTACCGGCAGTTTGAATGTTAAACCCAGCATGCCCTGGTATGCAGCCGTGCTGTCCATATCCGTGCCGTGACCCGCGTCGCCGTCAAAAATTACGCCAACGCCGGCACCGATATATGGCGCCACAACAGGTGTCGGCATTTTTAAGTAAACGTTGCCCATGGCAATATTCGCCGTGATGTCTTTGTCGTTTAGATAATTGTATTCAATTTCTGCACGAACCAGCGGAATATCCAGCCCCAGCACCGCACCATATGACTGGGCCATGTCGGAATGTGTGTCGCCGTCAATGAAGGTTGTTACACCGCCGATGCCGGCCGTGGCGCCGATATACGGATCAAACAGCAGGTTCGCGTGCGCCGGTGCCGCCATGGATGCAATAAACGCCGCCGTTAAAAAAGACGCGGATTTTAATTTCATATTTATCTCCTTTCTGTGATATTATAATAAAAAAAAGAGTGGTATACATGCAAGAAAATAAACCTGTTTTAGTTGTCGGTTTGGGAAATCCGGGGCCTGAATACGTTCGCACGCGCCATAATGTCGGGTTTCATGCATTGCGGCGTATGGCGGGTGATGCGTGCACGTGGAAGAAAGAAAAGAACGCGTTGACGTGCGCGATGAATATTGACGGGCGCCGTGTTATATTCGCCATGCCTCAAACATATATGAATCTGTCGGGAAATGCGGTGGGGCCGTTGATGGCGTTTTATAAAATACCGTTGGAAAATTTAATAGTCATTCATGACGACATGGATTTGCCTGTTGGCCGGATGCGTGAAAAGACCGGCGGGGGCAGTGCGGGCCACAACGGCATAAAGTCAATAGATGCGGCCGTTGGAAATGAATACCGGCGCATCAGGATAGGTATCGGTCATCCGCGTGATTTGGGAATTCCGATGTCGCCGGCGGATTGGGTTTTGGGAAAGTTTACATCGGATCAGCTAATGGAAATAGAGCGCGTGATTGACAGCATACGACTGTTTTAATTACCGGAATAGTTTATTGTGGTGCCGTCGGGCAGTTTAAATGAAGCGCCCGTGTTGTCCGTAAAAGTTATTGTGTTATCATAGTAACAATTGGTTATATTGCTGGCCCCAGAACTTGATGTTGAGCCGTATGGGCATTTGTGTTCACCAGTTGAATCACAGTAATATCCCGCTGTGCAGTCTTTTTCGGTCGCTTGTAAAGTAATTGTATATGTCGTAGTGGCACTGTCTGTTATCGGGCATGCACTGAATGATATTTCGTCCCCCGGCTTGTTTCCTCCTTGAATATTTCCGCAGTTTTCTGTGCAGGTCCATCCTGTCACAATTTTTCCGTTTCCACAGGCGTTCGCAGCGGCAACAGTGCAGTTCGTACCAAATTTACAGTTTGTGGTGGGCGGTGTGACACCGCTGTTGGGGCATGTATATTTTATTGTGTATGGTTTTGCATCCCATTTTCCTAATAGCTCAATGGTTCCGTCTTCGGTTGTGTTCGTACTTGGTGTGGTATTTGCACTATTAAAACTTTTATTTCCATACGAACCACTCAAATAACCCACATTGGTTATATACGTAGTATCACCTTTGCCAAATCCAAGAAATGTTCCGCAGTTACTTGTTGCAAGTGTTCGTATTGCATCACCACCCGGCCTTGGCATAATCCATTCTTCATCAAAGGGACCGTTCGCGTTTGTTGAAAAACCAGTATTATATTGTTCGTATACTGTTGGTGGGTCGTCGCCTAGTGAGGCGTCCATGAAATTTGGTTTAAGAGTGATTTTATATATTTTCCCCTCGCAACGTCCACCAATTATAGAGATGTCCAACCAATTAGGTTCAGCGTATTTGGCCATTGATGCCCCGTTTGTACTATTAAATTTATAGTTGTCGCCACATTGTTTACATGTACATGTGTTGTTTTTGCACGAACCTTCGTCACCCTTTTGAAATTCAAGATTTGCGGCACATGTTACCTCCCAATAGCATTTTTCGTCTGTTGGATTGGGTAAAAATGTGTTGGACGCAAAAATACTTGTACCCCATCCACTTGGTTTTGGACCGGAGCAATTTTTACATTGACTGTCACCCTTTTTTGCGTATTTTCCTGGAGCGCATTCTATGCAGTCTGCGCTCAGATTATCCCATCCGCATCCGGCAATATTCGTACATTCTGTACTTGATAATCCAGCACAACTTACAGCAAAGACAGAGCTGGTGACAAATGTTAATAATAGTGCAAATATATATTTTCTCATCCTGTACATAATGCTAAAAAAATACCATGGGCGACGCAATAAAAAAATCCGCCACACGGCGGATTTTTTTTATCGTTGTTTATTATGTTGATTTATTGTCCAGCCCTGTTTTACATACCATAGACTGTCTTCCTTGGCGGCGGCACCAGGCTTAAAGCGCATATTGCCACGTCCACGGATTTTATGAGGGGCTATTTTGATACGTGAATCTAATGCCTTCCTCATATTTTCTATATTTAAAGGTGCGTAGTTTTCAAAATAGCCATCATTTACAACTGATAAATAAATATAGCGAACATACGGGTCGTGCGCATGAACTTTGATTACGGTCGGTTCTATTTCTTCATAATAATCCTGAAACCATTTTAATTCCACGTCATGCTGTGTTGATGGAGGAACGGGATCCGGTTCGTCTTTGTCGCATGATGCCATCAGGCCCGCGCCGGCGATTGCCAGTGCCGGCAGACCGCGTTTTAAATTGTACATTATTTTGTCTGTAAAGCGCATTTGTCGCTCCTTTTGTTGTTGTGCGGGCGCGGGCGGACAATGTTCCTATGCTTGCAACGGAAAAGGGCCGGCAAAACAGCCGGCCCCCCATCAAAACACGTTCGCACCAAATTCACCCCGGTGCATTGTCGGAATATGCAGTGCATGTTTTGTCTGCACCACGCCGTACCGCGTGCATGGCCCGTTGTGCGGACTGTGCGGCGCCGGTATTTGTTCAAGATGCAGATATTGCATATGCAATACATAACCCTTTGTTTTTGGTCTTTTACTAACCTGATTAAAATTTTAGGACATATGAAATGTTTTGTCAATAGGATAAAAATCATTTGAGTTTAACAGGTTCTATTGACCATCCCACAGGAGAAGCGCATTTATTATCCTCGGTTTTCCAAATTTTATTTGTATATTCACATAGTAGTGTTTTGGCGTTTTCATTTTTGATTTTATATGTTGAGTAAATATATCCGTTTCTGTCCTGCGGGTCGGAATACAATCCTTTTTCATTAATGTATACAAATGTGCCGTTGCATTTTACATTGCCGGACGTTTCTGTTGTTATTGCCGATGATGCATCGGCATTTGTTATGCATACCAAGAAAGTTGTTGTGCTTGTTGATGCGTCGTCAAATGCCGCAAGGACTATGGCGTTGCTGGCAGTTGTGCAAATGTTTTGGGTAAATTCCACGTCATAGCCACCAAATAATATTTTAGGTTTATTAAGTGTAAGTGCGGATGGGTTTTTGCAACAATTTTGTGATTCGCCCTTGGGTGGGTTTTCAGGGATTAGTGTACCTTTAAATGTATCTGTTTTACAACAGTTGGTAAATCCTTGTAACACGTTAAATTTATCGTTGGGGCAAAAATCTCCGTCGCCGGAAAAATTGGTGCTGGAATAGCAAACTATATTATTATTGTCATCCAACATGGCTGTATATCCATTGGCGCAAGATGTGTCGCGGCAGTTATCCGGCTCGTCATCCGTGCCGGTGTTCTTTGCAAACCATGCCAGCAGGGTCGCCGTGCCGGTTGTGTCTTGTGTCATTAAAATTCTGTTATGATGTACTTCTTCCTTCAATAGCGTGGCGGGGGCCGCCTCGCAATTTCCCCATATTTTCTCTGCCAGGCGACATGCCTTGCATTCGTAAGAGGCCTTTTTCATATCCTTGCATTGGGCTGCACATATGTCATATATGCACTTTGGCGGTATATAATCCGGATCATTCTCTTTTGTTAGGGGGGCTTGATAACATGTCTTGTTTTGGTCTTGGTCTTGATAACCTTCGCCGTACAGTTCGGTATAAAAGTTGCCGTTGACGGGGGCCTCTTGGACGAATATGTTGTTAATTGTTTCCAGACCGGCGGATTTTACGCATTCCAGAACATCCGCCCAGCATGACGATCGGTTTATGATGGATTTGCGGTTTACGGAATTCTGGATGCTTTCGCACATGCCAAAATTGCCGGATATGGATTTGCAGTTCTGGATGATGCAGGCGCGCCCAACCTCGCGGCACGTCTGTATAATCGTTTCATATGTTTTGTCTGTTGCAATCTGGCTCATGCCGCCTTGCCATTCGTCGCTGCCGGCGCCGGTGTTTTTAAGCAGGGCGGTACATGCATTACGGATGTCCGCACACATCTCGTTGGCGGTCTTGTCGGCTATTACACCAAATGTGGACAATGCGCGCGCATCAAAATCAGACAGTGATTTTTCCGCATCGGACAGGCACTGGGTCGTCAGTGTGGTACAGCTTTGACGGACTTCTTCCAGTTTTGATTCCTGGGCCAGTTTTATCTGGGCCAGGGCGTCTTCTATAAACTCTTGCCAGACGTAATCAGATATGTCCTGACAGTTTTCCATCGCCGGTTCCAGATATTTCTTTTTGGAATCCAAAAATGTTACAAATCTGCTGTTGCCGGGCGCGGCCGTCCATTTTTGACCCATATCCGGCCGTATTATCAGTGTCGCCAGGTTTGACAGGTCGTCTGTTAAGAACGCCTGGCCGGTTGACGGATCTATATAGCGGCCCGACATGTCAAGGCACTTGTACAGGTTTTCACCGCATACGGATGTGTCGTACAGCTGATCCAGCATTTTCTTTTTGCATGTCAGGATGTCGTCGGAATTGCGTTTCTGGTGTATATCCAGGCGGGATATGTCAAGCAGGGCGCTGCCTTCGCGGATTTTTTCACGGGCCTGGTCGGTCTGGCTTTCGTATGTTTTTGCCACGGTGTTGCAATCCTGTTCTATTGTCATCTGGTACCCGCTTTCCGCCATGGCCAGTGATTCTTCGTCACATACCTCTGCCGCCATTTCACGGCATACGGGCAATGCCGCGTTATACAATGCAACGCCTTCTTTGCTGGTTGTTGACACGCCCATTAATGAATCCACGTTGTCAAACGCCGCATCCGTGTTCAGTGACAGTGATATTGCAGACAGGTTTTGATTGAATGAACCGTTCGTGTCGCTGTTTAATTTTTTGCTTATTTCATCCAGTATTTTTTTAGAAGCCGATGTGTCCTTGGTCTGGTTATATGCGTTTTCGCCCTCTGTCGCCTTGTACAGGGCCTCTGCGTCCTCTTTATCCATGTTGACGGTTAACAGACGCTGGTTGAAATCCAGCAGTTTGTCCTCTACCTGGCCAAGCTGCTTTTTTGTCCTGTCAAATTCGTGTATTCTTGAAGAGCATGCGCAACGTTTCAGCTGATTGTCCTTGTTCGCGCAGAATTCATCCATGCATTCATAATAAACCTGGCGGCATGTTTTATAGTCGCGCCCCAGTATTTGTTCGCGTAACAGGCTGGCTGAGGTCTGGGCGGCACGTGAAACACCGGCCTGGGATGCCGTGCGCGAAATGTTGCGCGCGGTTTGTGACTGGGCCGCGCGGGCCGATACCGCGCCACGCGGCACGGCGGTGCGTGCAGTGGCGGTGGTTGCGGCGCGTGGTTTCGCTGTGGCGGCGCGCGTTTGAACGGCGCCGGTTTGCGTTGCCGTGCGCGGCAACACCAATGCCGCGCTGCGTCCCGTTTCGGGGGTTGCGGCGGTGCGGTTTGATACGGCGGCCCCCGTGCGTGAAGTGGCCGTCGCGGCGACGGATGCGCCGCCGCGTGCCGACGACGATGTCTGTTGTGACGTCTGGGCGCATTTCTGCTGCGACCGTGTGCCGGCGGAAACGGTTGTGCCGCCACGCCGTGCGGCGCGTGCGGTTGACGCGTCATCCGCCGCGGCAATATTTATTGCCGCGCATCCCATGATTATGGCAAAAATCAGATGGCGTCCTTTCATTCCTTACATATGATATAAAAGTTTAGCAGATTTTGGAAATACCGGGCAAGGGGAAAATGGTATTGTTTTAAAGAATTTGGTGCGGCCAGGGGGACTTGAACCCCCAAGGATTGCTCCACAGCATCCTTAGTGCTGCGTGTCTACCAGTTCCACCATGACCGCAAAGCCGATGGTTTCGCGGCCATGGTGGCACCGCGCTTTGCGCCGGTGGTCACCATGAGCATCACAAAACCTAATTTTTGCGTTTTTATTTTTAACCTTTTTATGTTAAAATGTCCATTGAAATTATGAAGGTAAGGTAAAAATAAATGACTAAACTGCCAAAATTCTTGTTCAGATGTTCTTTGCTGGCGTTTGCGCCCGTTGCGGCGAATGCGGCCGGTACTTATTATACAGGGAATTATCAGTCGCCTCAACAGAGGTATGCAAACCAATCGTATGCGTCACAGCGTGGCGGGACTTTTACCCAGAACGGTGTTACATATAACCGCGTGCCCCAGGGCGGGGTGGGCAATGCGGCCATGGCTGGGAATCGCTATAACCCGGCTCAGCGTAATGCTCAGCAACAGCAGGCGGCTGCACCGCAAACATCCGCCGGCAAGGGATTTACTTTCGGTGGCGGATTTTCCCATGAAATGGCCAAATGGCAGTTTGAGTTGAAAGAGTCAGACAGTATTTTAAGATATGATGATGTTGCGTGGAATGTTTTGGATTTGCATGGGGCGTACCAGTTTGATGCGGGCAGTATGACATTAAAACTGGATGCCGGTTTCAAGTACGGCATGCAGGGCGGTGATTCAAACATGATTGACGATGACATTACCAACGGCGGGTATTTTGTCACACAGTGGATTGACAGCAAGGATAATTCCGTTATCGGCGACCAGATAGGTCATGCGTTGTCTGTGGGTACCAGTGACGGCGGCAAGATGTACGGGTTTAACGTTGGATTTGGCCTGGTTGACGTGTTTAAAATCGGCAATATAAAGTTTTCACCATCCGTCGGTTACCGTTATTTAAAGTATGAGCTGGAAACAAAAAAGAATTACGGACTGGCGGTTGATACGGCGGCATGCTTTACGGTAGAAGGCAGTGACGAGGTACAGTGCGATCCGGCGATAATAGTAAAATTTGAAGACGGCAGCCAGCAGATTTTATGGCGTGACAGCATCAATGACCAGATGGCGGTTGCACCGAATGCCAAATATATAGACACCCAGGGTACCTATTATTATCAGCAGCCCGGCACCAGCCATTCTTATGAGGTTGAATGGTCCGGTCCGTATATAGCGATGGATATGGCGTACGACATTAACAAATACAACGCGGTCAGCGGTCGTGTGGAACTGGGATTCCCGGGCTACAAGTCAACCGGCGACCAGCCGTATCGTTTTGACTGGGCGCATCCGAAAAGCGTTGAAGACAAGGCGAATATGTTTTCTGCATTCCATTTGGGAATGGGGGCGCAGTGGATGACGGCCGTTACGGACATGTTGTCGCTGTCGCTGGGGGTGACGTATGATTATTACACGGTCAGTGACGCCGATGCAACGACGTATCTGAACGCAGGCTATTATACAGATTTGTACAATGCGCGTCTGAAGCTGTGGACGGACGAAGGCCGGACAGAGGCGGAAATGCTGGGGCAGGTGGAAAATGTAATCGGCGACGCGATTGCAATGAACATCAAGGAACTGGAAGAACAGTGCCCGGGATGGCAGTGCAAAAGCAACGGCGAAATAGAATCGTTCTATAAATCCCTGGGAGTGCGCCTGGGGCTGGTTGCAAAGTTCTAAGCCGCGGGTGGTTTAAAATGTTGAAAAAACTTTTGGGTTTATTTGTTTTGATGGCCGTCGTATCAGGCGGGGCGCAGGCCGCCCAGATGTTTTCCGGCACCGCGCCTGTTAATGTGACCAGTGATACCGCTGCCACGGCAAAAAACATTGCGTTGGACAGCGCACGCCGCCAGATTATACGCGAAAGCCTGGCACCGTACGCAGACAAGAATGCACTGGGCGTTCTGGTGAAAAAGGCACCGGCATCCGAACTGGCCAACCTGATTGTTTCATCCAGTATTGACGGCGAACAGCAGTCTGCGACAACATATTCGGCCAATATCACAATGACTGTTGATGGGGGCGCCGCGCAAAAATGGCTGGCGGCGAATGGTGTTCAAAACTGGCTGTCTGACGGATCTGGGGGAAACCAGATACCTGTTTTGATAACCCTGCGCGACAGGGTCGGCGATTGGATGGCGTTGAACCGTATGGCTCGCGGGGAAAATATAGATTTGAACACCCGCAGTATCGGCGGCGGTCAAATGACGGTTGAAATTCCGGAATCCGCGCGTGCAAAGTTTGTTGCGGCGGCGCGTGCGTCCGGCTGGCAGGTATCAAGTGATGACGGCGCGTTGCGTCTGTGGAAATAATGTTTAGGAAATTTTTACCTTTTTTTATTGTGGCGGTTGTGTTTCCCGTGGCGGCCGTGGCGGAAAGCGCGGATGAAATGGAATTGTTTTTAAATATCCGTCGCATCGGTCTGGAAACATCAAAAACACAGGTGCGAAATGCCGCACAATATCAGGATTCCCCCATACAGGCGTTAAAGGCCGACAGCCAGGATTTTATCAAGGGGGTATTGGATACGGCGCTGGAATACAAACACGGAAAGTTCAAGTGGGACAACAGTCTGTTCATGGAATACGGAAAAACAACTTTAAAACCGTATGACGAACCAAAGACTTCCAGTGAAAATGCGGATAAAATCCTGCTGTCTAGCGATATGTCATGGGCGTGCTGGAAATGGGGGGATTTTAGCTTTGGGCCGACCATGCGCGGTGCATATGAAACGGAATTTGTGGCCAGCGGGGACGCCCCGCGGCAAAATCTGGTGCGTGCGAACGCCGGTATGTCGCTGTTTGACCATCCGATTATAAAAAGCCTGTATCTGACGGGGGTGTATGAATACGACTTTACATATTCCAACGACAAGGTCAGCAAGACTGCGGCGGAACTGGGGTGGCGCATGGAATACAAACTGCGCGAAGGGGTAAAGTTTCACACCAATGGATATTATCGTGAATATTTGTCTTATTCCAGCTATATACCGACGGATTTAGAGCGTGATTTTAGCGCTGTTTTGCGAATGGATACAAACCTGTGGGGCAAATTCACAATGGGGCCGTATACCCAGTATCGCCGGGCAAAGGCACGCGGTGCCGACGATTACGGCAGCAATTTTATTATCGGCATATCGTTTAATTATATCAATCGCATCGGTATAATTGATGTGGCGAGTGCTACGGACAAATAGCCGCGTTTTATATATTAGCGCACGGCCGCGGTCATTTTTAGAATATTTATATTTTGTGATTTTAACCGGTTTGTGGCTGCATGTTTTATGCCGGGAATTATTATTTCACAACCATAAAGCGTGACGATGCCGCCGCCCCCATTTCATCCACTGCGCGTACCGTATGCGCGCCGATTGGGATGTTGCGGACGATTGTCTGGCCCGATGTTGTGGTGCCTATTACATCATCATCCAAAAACCAGAATATTTTTGCGTCTGATATTTCCGTTATGGCGCGCATGAAGACCTGTTCGCTGTCGCCGTCGGATACGATTACAATCCGCGTGCCGTCCGCCGGCGATGTTATGACGGGTGCGGGGCGTGCGGCCGATATTGCGCCGATGTCGCATCCGGGCATGTACGGCGGCGGCGTGTTGCGCCGAACGCCCGCGCGGCGAAACATGTCCAAATATTCCGCGTCCCAAAATTCGTACACCTCCATGTGTGTTGTGGCCGGATCGCGCGTGCATGCCCGCAGGCCTGTTTTATTGTCAATCGGCACCGCCTGATATATGGATGACATTTCAATCGGTGATTTACCCGGAATAAAGTACGCGGCGCGCGCGCGCGGGCAATATGTGCCGGCAATGCCGCCAACATCATCGCACATGTCTATCTGGGATATGTTTAAATCATCCCGCATAAAGTTGTTGTTGGACAGTTTTTTCCCGTTCCCGGCGAAGTATTTTTCTATCTCGCCCGCCAGGGTAAAATATATAGGGGCGGCTGTTTTTGCGCCTGAAAAAGCATTGTTTGGCCGGCCGTCAAAATTTCCCACCCATACAATCAGTACATAGTCCGAAAATATCCCCGCCGTCCATGCGTCGCGATATGACGACGATGTGCCCGTTTTCCAATAGTGTCGTAGCGGTGCCGCCCCCCCGCGGGCAAAAGGCACTTTTGGGGTCAGCGTATGCTGGCGCGCCAGCATGTCCAGGGTTAAAAAATAAGCCTCTGGCGACAACAGATGCGCGATTTCCGTATCCGGTGCGGCCATGTCTGTTTTTATTTCCCGGCGCGTACCCAGATTCGCCATTGTCGCATAAATATCGGCCAGTTCCCACATTGAAACCTCTGCCCCGCCCAGGGCCACCGATATTCCGTAATATCCTGGTGAACGCAGGCCCGTTACCCCGGACCCGGCCAGCAAATCGTAAAAATTTTTTACCCCTATTGCACGCACCAGGTTTATTGCCGGAATATTTCGTGAATGGGTCAGGGCGGTATGCGCCAACACCGGACCGTAAAATTCATTGTCTGAGTTTTCCGGTGCATAAACACCGAAATTTACACGCGCGTCTTTTAACAGTGTCATTCCGTGTATCAAACCGCGATCCGCCGCCGCCGCATAAATCAGCGGCTTTAACGTTGAACCGGGGCTGCGCCGCGCCCGCACCCCGTCGTTTTCACCGAATATTGTCTTGTCAAAATAATCTGCGGATCCGATATAGGCCAGTGTTTCCATCGTTTTGTAATTTATTAAAACCGCGGCCGCGTTTTGCACGCCGACGGATTTGCGGTGTGCTATCTGGTCTTGCAATGTTTTTTGCAGTCGCGTCTGCAGCGTCATGTCTATTGTCGTTGTTGTTTCCGCCGTGTGCGGCCCCATGTCGGCCCAGTAATTGCCGCGTGCCGATATATGGCGATTGACAAAATGCGGCGCCAGAAACGGCAGATCGCGCACCCCGTGCGCCGCCAGCGGCATCCCGGCCGCCGCCCGCAATACATCCGCATCGGCCGGGTGTGCGGCCGTCCAGCGGCGCACCAGGTCGCCGCGCATCGCCATTATTCTGTTTAATCCCGTCGCCGTGGATATGTTGCGGTTTGTCGGATTTTGCGGAATTGTCGCCAGGGTGATGGATTCTATGGTGCTAAGATCGGCGGCGCGTTTTTGAAAAAATATTAAAGACGCGGCGCCTATACCCTCTATATTTCCGCCATACGGGGCCAGATTCAAATACGCTTCCAGTATTTCACGCTTTGAATGGAATGCGTCCAGGTAAATTGCCGCGGCAATTTGTTTCAGTTTGCCCGCAGGATGCTTTGTGTTCATGCCGTATCGCAGGCGTGCAACCTGCATTGTTATTGTTGATGCGCCGCCCGCGCGGCCGGTGCCGCGAAAATATCCCGATGCGGCCTTTATCAGTGACACGGGATTTACACCGGGGTGCATGTAAAAGTATTTGTCTTCGTATAAAATTATTGCATCTGCGGCAGTCGGGGCGATTTCCTGTAACGGGACATAGAGCCTGTATTTGTCATCCGCCGCCAGGGTTAAGCGCATCAGGCGGCCCGAACGGTCGTAATATGCATGAGAGAAGTGTGTCACGGACAGTATCGGCGGAATCAAAAAACACCGCACAACAAGATACGCGACCGCCAGAATACATGCGGCCGACAGCATCTTGTGACGGCGTGAAAAATTAATTATTCGTTTCATTTGAAACTGTAAATGTGCCACCTGGGCCTGTTGCCCGCAGGCCGGCGTTATACATTGATTCCGCGTGTATCGGCGGTATTGCGAACGTGCCGGTGGCGGCCGTCCGGGCGGCATATGTGTATGTTGCCTCTTTCCGTGACAACGGGGCGTATATCACCACACGGTCTTCGCGGACCTCTGCAAAATCATACGGGC
The DNA here is from genome assembly GCA_949878575.1 of uncultured Alphaproteobacteria bacterium. GTDB lineage: Bacteria > Pseudomonadota > Alphaproteobacteria > Rs-D84 > Rs-D84 > Enterousia. The sequence goes on from CATLAX010000001.1 coordinate 317,250, forward strand.
CGTCAACCGATGCCGTATCCGCGACAAGGCCGCCCGGCAGCAGGTCTATTATCACTGCGGATGAAATTTCTGCAACATCGCTGCGTGTGCGTGCGGTTATTTTTACCGTTACCGGCACGCCCGGTTTTGCGGATGTTATCCGGTTGCCGTCCGTGTCGTAATATTCGCGGACGATGTCAATTCCGACGGATTCCGCGCGTGATTTTTTTGGATAGCCTTGCTCTATTATTGTCCAGAACGGGGTCAGGCTGGTCCCGCAGTCGGAACATGCAACCTCTATCTTTTTTACACCGTCCGGAATATCCGCAACGTATGCCCCGCCGTCGGCCGCGGTTGTTAACGGCTTGCCGTCCGCCGTGACTGACAGCATGGATGCAATGTCCTGCGGGGCGGCCGTATTGCCGCTTTGCCCCAGTATTAATGCCGCCGCGGTAAACGATGTGTATTCACCGCTGTTGATGTATTTTATTTCATCTTTGCCGGGCAGTTTTGCCGTGACGTCAAAATATTTTGTGTTTAGGTAATTGTATATTGCGTCACAGGCCACAGAGTTTTCAAACATATGGCTGTTTTTTAAGTCCTTGCCCGTTTTGTATTGCCGCATGATTTTATCACCGCGATCATTTGCGCGCATAATGCGGTATGCGGATGCAATGTACGGCCCCATTGGGGACGATTCCCATCCCTTTGCGTTTTTATTGGCCCATTCTTCAAACTGGTTTATATATGCGGTTGTGACAAATTCGTTCGCGGTTACGACATATATTGCATATGCGTGCGATGCGGCGTCAGCGTCGTCACGTATGGCGGTGCCGGCGTATGTCCGCAGGTAATCCAGCGCACGCGATGTCATGTCGCGCGGCACGTTGAATCCGTGTTCGCGCGCAATGGTTAAAAACTGGGCCACGTATGCGGTGACATAGGCAGACTGGGCATCCGATTCATTGTTGCGCCCGGCGGCACCGCCCGCCCACATTGCAAAAGAGCCGTCGTCGTTTTGTCGTGATTTCAATGCGTCTATTGTTTCCGCTATCTTTTTTTCAGAATCAGTGCGCGATATGTTTAAAATATCACTGGCGCTGATTACGGCGTACGGCATTGCGCGTGATACCAGCTGTTCCGTACAGTTCCACTGATAATGTCTTAAATATTCCACCAACGGCCTAACAACAGCATCGGCGTTCGCCGATATGTATAGCCGGCGTACGGACTGTGGCGCGTACATGTCCGTGTTCCGTGGCCGCAATGTTTCCGTGCGGCCTGCCAGGACGCCCATACTGATGTTCGTGGCAAAAGGCGTGGCCGGCCGCACGGACATTGTGGCGGCGCCGCGTGCGGCGGAACGGCCGGCGATGTCGGCATTTACCGTTATTTCCGCGTTGCCCGGCATGTCCAGTGCGGATGCGCCGAAAGACCACAGGGCCTCGCCCCCGTTCGCAATGTTCAATGATGTGGACGCCGCATTTTTATCAGCGGCCAGGTTGTTTGAAAAAACGGCCTGCATCCGTACAGTGGCGGGTTTGGCGTCGCCGGTCAGGTTTGCGACAACGGCGTTTATGTCAAATTTGTCGCCGGGTGCAACCGCCAGCGGTGCATTCATGGTAACAATTACCGGCGATTGAACATGTACGGTGGCGTCCGCTGAGCCAACGGCGCCGTCACTGGCGGCGACGGCAAACACGTGCAGCGCGCCGTTAAATGCATCTGGAATGTCAAACGTTACAGTGCCGGGCGTGTTTGCGGTGGCGCTTATTATTTCAGAGTAGAACGCCACGGGCGCGTCCGTGCGGCGGCCGAACGGATTGGTCAGTCCCGCCGCGGCGTTTTCTCCGCCGTCATAATCGCCGCCGCCGGTTTTGGCAAATTCACGCAGTATTTTGTATTCCGGCAGTATTAGTGACAGTGTCTGGTACGTTTCAACCTGTAATGCCGCCTTTTTAAAGAAATGTGCAATCGGGTTGGGAATCTGATATTTTGCAACCTGTAAAATTCCCTCGTTTACGGCAAAAATCATTATTTTTGCGTCACGGTTAACCTCGTATCCGACGGTCAATTTATGGTCGCGTACTGTTTCCGGAGTTTTTAGCCTTACACCGATAGTGCGCCGCGCGGTATCTGCGACAAACGGGGCGACGGCATATGTGTACGGTGTCGTGAACACGTCGCGGCTGTTTATGTCGCGGACAAACGATACGTTTACGTAACCGGTGCCTTCAAAATTATCTGGCAGTTCGATGTGTTGAACGGAATTTGTCGTGTCCGTTTTGAACCATTTAAAGGCATAGACTTTGTCACGTTCCAGTGTAATCAGACCATAACCAACGTATGGCGCGGTTATGCTGACGGCGATGTTCGCGCCGGGGGCGTATTGCGCCGCATCCAGCTTTATCCGCAGTTCTGCGCGCGTGTCGGATTGCAGATCCGTATTTCCGTTGCCGGCGACAAAGTATTCTATGTTGGCCAGGATTTTCCCGTCTGCATCCAGTGCCTGCAGGTAATATGTTCCGGGCGTCGCTGTATCCAGGCTTACATCCATGCCGGCATCCGGTATTGTTACATTTCGCTGTGTTATCGTTTTGTCGCGCGTGACGGTCTGATATTTATAGTATCCGGCGCCGTCTTTGACCAGGCTTGTCAAATTTTCACGACGAACAAGGCGCAGGGTTATATCCGCGGCGGCAGCGCGCGTGCCGCTGTTGTCAACGGCGATAAGATTCACACTGCGCTGCGCCCCCAGTTTTATGTACGACAAATCGGAATTTGCGTGCCATCCGACCAGATATTTCGCCCGGGATACGCGTGCCTTTATCGCGGTTTGAACACTGCGTCCGGAATCGCCTTCAAATCCGTTGACTATCATGGTCATGTTATATGTTGCGTCGTCAGATATTTGGTCCGCCAGATTTAATTCAATGACCGCGTTTCCGTTGTCATCCGTGCGTACCTCGTCTTGTTCGCGTGTTACCGTTCGGGCGGCGGATGCATCCGCCAGGCCCGTGCCGGATATAAATCCGTTTGTAAATTTATAATCCGGATATTTTTCAAATTTAAACGATGCAGGTGTTAAAATTACGCGGGCGGATATCCGCTTGTCCGGGGCGGGTGTGCCAAACATGTTGCGCAAAGACACGTTGGCGGTCATATTCTGAGCGGCAATCCATCCGGCGCCGTCGGCGCCCGGCATCGTGGCGCTGATTTTCAAATTGTCCGGGGTGAATTCTTCTATGCGGAAACTGCCGTATCCCAAAATATCCTGTATTTTGTTTTTTGCGTTCAGCGAATACAGCTGCATGTTGTATTCGCCCAGGGGCGCCGTTTCAGGCAATGCATATTTTACGTCAAACATTCCGTCCGGTGTCAAAGAAAACATTTTTTCCAGCGAAATGCGGCCGCGGGCGTCGCGAACCTCCAGCTTTACGGGGATGCCGGGCAGTGCCTTGAAATTTTTGCCTTTTACAATTCCGGCAATGACGGCGTTTTCGCCCGGGCGATATATGCCGCGGTCTGTAAACAAAAATGCGTTCAGTGCGGTTGTGCCTGATGCATATACGCCGTCAACGTCAAATTTTGAATATTCAACCATTTGGCCGCCGTCGTTGTATGGAATAAACGATACGTCGTTGCCGCGCCGCGCCACAATCGCCACCGGGGATTTTTCATTTCTGTATTCGTCCCACGGCAGCGCCGGTATGTCCGCACGGCCGGAATTGTCCGTTTGACCGGCCCATACGGAATTTCCGTTGCGGCCCAGAACATATACCTCTACATTATCGGCGGGTGTCGCCGCGGTCAGATTTGACACGAACAGCGATGACGTGCCGTCCAAATTTACCTTGCGCAACAGGCCCAGATCCGTCAACAGTATCAGACGGCGGTCGCTGTAATCCGCCTCTGACTGGGACGGGCCGGTTTGAACAATGAATATTCCGGTTTTGTCAGCATGCGTTCTGTCCAGATAATCGCCCAGATCAACAGATGCATAGTTTACGTGCTTCATTGATGTGTCGGAAAATCCGATTTTCTTTTTGAACACCACCGCCATGTCGTATGCGTCAAAAGACCATGACTTGAACTCCATGTCGCCGAATATGTTATAGGTTTGGGAAATCAGGTGATTTATTTCCGCCGCCTTTACCTTGTAGAGGTTTATGTATGCCGCATCAACCCCGCCGCGTGCGGCAATCCCAAGCTGTTTTTCGCCGCCCAGTGCCAGTAACGCACCTGTGCCGGCGATTTTTACGGTGCGTGCCGGGTACGGCACGGCCAGTACGCGCCCGCTGCCGTTTTTCAGTGTGAATCCGGATGCGGCCGACATGCCGGATGCAACGGATACATATATAAACCTGTCCTGATTTTCCGATACGTCATATTCAAATGCATATTTGTATACCCCCGCCGGATTTTCAAATTCAACAGGTGCGAATTCCAATAATGTCGCTTTTTCCAAAACCTGGGGTGTTATTTCATCGTCCGCCCAATGGTGCGGGGCGTCGTCCGCCGCATCATTGTCGCGTTTTTTGGGCAATAAATACAGTTTTATGTAATTTTTCCATTTTACATCCCCGGCCGCGGCCGCCGTCATGTCCAGCAACAACAACTGCTGGGGCAGGCCGGTTCTGTCGTCTGCAACGGTTGTTTCAATTCCGGCGATTTTAAATATGTTGTCGGCGGATTCTATTGTGATATTCGCCGTCAGTTTTTTTGTGGCTGCGTCCATGCCTTCCGCCGGCAGGCGGTTTATTTTCAGGCGCAAAAACTGGGCGTTGTCGGTGATTTCAATGGGCGTTGTCGTCAAAAAGGCCGTTCTGTGAAATCTGTCAAATCTGACGCTGTATTCAATTTGCTTCCCGTCCAGCCGCATTGTCGCACGGTCGGCGAATTTTTTTGTGTCAACGGGATAGTTGAAAGAAATAATCGCAACCCCTATGACCGATTTTGGGGTGTCGGACGGATAGGTATTAAAACTGGCGACGGTTGCGGTAAATTCATCGGTGGTAAAAGAAGTCTTGGATTTGGATATGCGGGCGTCCGGATTTGTCAAAGACGGGCTTATTTTTAAAGAAAAGCGCATATCCGCGGGCCAGTCGTGTTCGGGTCGGAAAACAATCATGTTTGGTCCACGGCGCGACCATGTGCCGGCTACAGCCGGCGATATTTTTATTTTTTTTGCAATGTCCTGGTCGGTTAAATCCATTCGCAGCGCCGGCGCATACGGCCCCGATACCTGTTCATATGATACGATTAATTCGCCCGGGGCGCCGATTTCACGGTTGTTGTTCGGTTCTGGCAGGGCGTTTTGACCAACAAAGTCAATCGTGGCGTTATCTGTAAATGTTGCGGCGGAGGGCTGATTTACAACCAGGTCAAATCGGGCCGTATCTGCACCTGCGCGTGTTGCGTGCCATATGGCGACGCCGGTGCCGGCAATAATCATTGCCAGCAATAATGCGGCGACAATTTTTTGCCACAGTTTTAATTTTTCAATAAATTTAAAGGCCTTTGATACAGAATTATTTGTTTGTTTTGCGGATTTTTTTCTGATATTTCTCATGCCTGACCCTTCCCGTAATAAATGCAAATATATTCTAAATCGCAAAGTCCGGAAAAACAAGTTTTTTGTTGTTTTGGGCTTTTTGTTTTGTGAAATTCATAATTCCATAGTTAAAACAGTGTGTTATAAATACTTTTTGGTGCGTCGGTTGGGGGATTGGTTTTACCCAAACAGACAAAAGAGGAATAGTATCATGATTTACGGTTACATACGTGTGTCCACAGACCATCAGACAACAGAAAATCAGCGTTTTGAGATAGAGCGTTTTTGTGAAACAAACAATTTGAAAATTGACTGCTGGATAGAAGAAAAGATATCCGCTACAAAAGATTTAAACAAAAGGAAACTGGGGCGGCTGATAAAAAATTTAAAGAGTGAAGATTTGTTAATAGCGTCAGAGCTGTCGCGGTTGGGGCGCAATTTGCTGCAGGTTATGAGCATACTGCATCACTGCATGAATGTCGGGGCGCGCGTCTGGACAATAAAGGACAATTATCGTCTGGGGGCGGATATTACAAGCAAAGTTTTGGCGTTTGCGTTCGGTCTGTCCGCCGAGATAGAGCGAAATCTGATTTCCCAGCGAACCAAAGAGGCGTTGGCCCGTTTGAAGTCTGAGGGCAAACCCATAGGGCGACCGCGCGGCGCGGCTGTTGCATGCAAGCTGGCGGGGCGCGAGAAATACATTTCAAAAAAATTAACCAGCGGCAGCAGCAAATATGAAATTGCACGGCGTCTGCGGGTGCACAGGGATACTCTTAATAAATTTATAGCTTTAAACGGCTTGGCGCCGACGGCGTAATGATTGCCTAAAACGCGATTTTGCGTTTCGCCATGATATAAAATTCGTCCGTGCCGGCGGTGTTGTCAACGAATGCCGCCGTGACGTCCCTGTACGACAGCGAATATTCTATCGCGCCGCCGCCGCTTAACGATGTTTTGTAATCGTTGAACATCAGCGTGCCGTCCGCCGTGCGTGAACGGGGCATGCGCATATGCATGTCGCCGGCCAGAATCATGTCCGGAATGGCGACTGATGCGGCCCAGTTGCCCCGCCGCAGCCCGGTTGAAATGCCGGCGGTGTATATTCCGGAAAACTTTGTGACCATGGAATCCGTGCGGCCGCGTGGATGGGCGGCGCCGATTTCCGGGCGCAAGAATATTTTTGTGTGCCGGCCCGCGTCAAATTCACCGTTAATCGCGACAAATGTTATGGTGTTGTTTTCATCCGTCCCCAGCAGGCCGGCCGCTGATAAAAATTCACTGCGGCGGAATCCGAATTCCACGGGGCCGGCATTTGCGCTGAGTTTGCGCGGCCCGCGCAGCGCTTCAAATCCGCGGCCGTGGTTTTTAATTTTTATCTGGTCGCGCAGGTATGCCTCAAACGTGCGGCCGTAATCGTCCACGAATGCCAGCTTTATATCGCTGTGCTGTAATTTGCGGCCGATTGCGGCCGGCACATGTGCCGCGCGCAGCGGTGCCGCGCCGCCCGCCGCCAGTGGCACCAGCTGCGTTCCGACAGGGCGCGATGCGCGTTCCAAATCCAGCATTCCGTGACCGTATACCGCGTCAACACCGGGGGCGCCCAAATCGCGCGCGGTGGTAAACAGCAGGTCGGTTATCTGTTCCGGGGTCATGTATGGGAATGCTTCGCGTAATACGGCGACGGCGGCCGATACGACCGGTGCGGCAAAAGATGTTCCGGATACCACGCGGCCCCCGGCGTCAATTCCGCTTCCGGGGGCGGTGATGCAGTATTCCATTGTTGCGCCGCATGCGTTGCTGTATTCGGCCAGGGCGCCGCGTGCGTCATCCCATGCCACAACGTTTATAAAATGACCGCGCATTTCCGGCACCACGCGGGGCAGGGCGGACAGTGCGCCCGGCTGTGCGGCGCCCTCGTTCCCGGCGGCCCATACAAATATGGTGCCGCGCCGGGCCGCGGCGGCCATATTGTCTATGAAATTAACATCTGTTAGGTGTGCAACCTGTTCCCGGGAATGTACTGCGTTTGCCCGCATTTCCGTGTTCCAGCTGGCATTAATAATATCTGATGTTGCGGCGGCCGTGGCGATAACATCGCCGATTTCGCCATATGTTATGAATTTGTTGCCGCGGTCGGCTATCTGATAATGTGTCACGACGGCGTCCGGTGCAATCGGACCGGCGGCGATGGCGGCAACAGCCTTGCCGTGCCATGATGCGGAATCCAAAACGGCTATGTTGGAATTTTTTCCCGTATACCCGCGGGCCAGCGAATACGCCAGGCGTATGGTGTCATATTGTGACTGATTTTTTATGTATGCGTCTGTTGCCATAACGGCGGACAGTTTTGCCTCTGTTACATCACCGCCGACATAGTTGTATGTGTTCATCGTCGGCATGGCGTCGCCGCCGCCACCACCGCCGCCCCCGCCGGACATTCCCGCGGCCATCGCGACGCCGGCCGCCGTCGCGGCACCGCCCAGAACCAGGGCGGTGCCGATCCATGTTTTGGATGATTTTGCGCATTCCGCGGGATGGGCCTTGTTGTATATCGGATTATCGCATTTGTTTTGCGTCGCGCCGTTTGCAGGAAACGTGGCGATAATAATTGCGGCGATTAAAACAAATTTTGGCGTGTGCATTTAATCCTGCTCTTCTCTCTTTAAATATAAATACCAACTTTGTTTTTGTCAATACGGATTCAAGAAATTTTATTTTTATAAGGAATATGAAAAATAGCTTGATTTTTGGGGATAGTTCGGCTATTATCGGCGTACGCGCTTTGCGTGAAGAACACAACCGTTGTGCAAGAATTTCTGTCCGGACATATATTTCGGTCTTGATGCACACGGCGAGGATAACAACAGAAAAAAGGATAAAATCATGGCATTGCCAACATTTACTATGAAGCAGCTGATGGAAGCGGGCGTTCATTTTGGTCATCACACACGTCGCTGGAATCCGCTGATGACGCCGTATGTTTACGGGGTTAAGGATAAAATTCACATCATCAATTTGAACAAGACGGCACCCTTGCTGCATCGCAGCTTGGTTGCATTGGAAGCGATTGCCGCCGCCGGTGGCAAGATTCTGTTTGTCGCGACCAAGCATCAGGCCAAAGACATTGTCAAAGATGCGGCGGAACGCTGCGGCCAGTATTATGTTAACAACCGCTGGCTGGGTGGTATGCTGACAAACTGGACAACGGTGTCACAGTCTATTCGTCGTCTGAAAAAGATGGAGGCGGACATTGAAAACGCCGACAAACTGGGGCTGACTAAAAAAGAAGTCGGCGTAATGACCAAAGAGGTTGAAAAGCTGCGCGGTATTTTCGGCGGTATTTTGGAAATGCACGGCACACCCCAGGCGATGATTGTAATTGACGTGCCGCGTGAAATGAACGCCGTACGTGAGGCCAAGACACTGGACATTCCGACGGTTGCGATTTGTGATACGAATGCGAATCCGGAAATGGTTGACTATCCGGTGCCGGGCAACGACGACGCGGCCCGTGCGACACAGCTGTATTGCGACCTGTTTGTGGACGCCATTCTGTCCGGTATTGAAAAGCGCCTGGGCGGCGCGGCCGGCAAAAAGGTTGAATCCGATATGAAGGCGGCGGCGGCCGACGAATTTGAATCGGATGTCAAAGAACGCGAAGCACGCGCAAAATCCAAAATGACGGAAGCGCGCGCCGAACGTCGCGGCAAACTGGCCGACAAGGCGGATAAATAAATCACCCGGTGGTGTGCGGCGCAAATGCGCCGCACACCGCGGGACAAATCAATCATATTTCAACGGGAGAAAACAATGGCAGAAATAACAGCAAAACTGATTCAACAGCTGCGTGAAAAAACATCCGCCGGCATGATGGATTGCAAGAAAGCGCTGATAGAGGCAAACGGCGACATAGAGGCGGCTGCCGATTGGTTGCGTCAAAAGGGCATTGTAAAGGCCGCGTCAAAGGCGGGCCGTGTTGCGGCATCCGGTCTGGTCACGGTTGTTAAATGCGACGGTTTGGGTTGCGTTGTTGAATTGAATGCGGAAACGGATTTCGTGGCCAAAAATGACAAGTTCCAGAAACTGGTGGCGGATGTCGCCGCACGTGCGCTGGCGTTAAAGGGCGATTTTGATGCGACACTGGCCGCGGTTAAGGATGATATTGCCGCAACGATTTCCACAATCGGTGAAAACATGAACCTGCGCCGTATTGCAAAGGTTTCCGGTGATCATATTTATACATATGTGCACAATGCCATGGTTCCCGGCATGGGTCAGATTGGTGTTGCGGTTGCAATAAACGGTGATGGCGCCGCGATTGATGAAATCGGGCCGAAAATTGCGATGCACATTGCCGCGAACAAGCCGGAATTCATGACGATTGACGATGTTGATCCGGCGGCGGTTGAACGCGAAAAGAAGGTGTTTATTGAATCCGGCGCAACCGCGGGCAAACCGGACATGGTTGTTGAAAAGATGGTTTCGGGCCGTATTGCGAAATACTATGCCGAAAGCGTTCTGGAAGAACAGCCGTTCGTTATGGACCCGTCCAAAAAGGTTAAGGACGTCGTGGCCGAGGCTGGCGGAAAACTGGCCGGCTTTGCGTTCTATGTCCTGGGCGAAGGGATTGAGAAGAAAGACGACAACCTGGCCGACGAAGTGGCCAAGATGTTGGGCTAAGTTATGCCGCGAATGGTCGGGAAAGGGTAAAAATCCGGCAAATGCCGGATTTTTACTGGCCTGGGGGTGCGCGGCGACAAATGCAAACGGATAAAAAATGGAAATATATAAGGCTGCTTTTGTATATAACAAACCGGGTGCCAAATATTTGGAGGTATGGCAGCCGAATTTTACACCGGCGCCGGTTTATATTCCGGTAATGTATCGTAATTTGTTACAAAGCGGAATGTACATACGGGTATACAAAAATCGTGACAATGCCACGATGGCGTATGGATTCGGCAATAATTTGCTGTTCGTAAACCCGCCGACAACGCGTTATGAAATGCAGTTGGTGTTGAACAATATGCGCGATATTTATTCCGGAAAACTGGACAGTCTGTTGTTTAAATACGATTTGCGCCGCTGTTTAAGCAAAAACGGACTGTGTCCGACACATGATGCCATAACAAATATGATATTGTATGCGTTGGCGATGGATATATATCGCGGCGAACGGTAACCGTTTGCGTGTTTTTGTTTGATGTAAATTCGTTTGTTTTTTCGTCGATGTCATTGTTACGTTTGCGTCCGCGCGGGGTGCGGGCGGACAGGATGGCCCGGCGAATTTCTTTTTGGTTGGCCAGAGCCGGGGTACACCAGCCGACGTCGGGCCATAAATTTCATATGATTTTGTTATAGGGCCGGGTGGCAGATAGCCCCACCTTTTTCTGATTGGAGATGAGAAGCAGGTAAAGAACCCATCATAAAAGCCACCCGGTAAAAATTAACCGCCAAAAGAAAGCCAGACGCATAATAAGGCTTTTAAAAGCGGTTGGAGGTTAAGAAACTATCATTCTAAGAAAATAGCCCGGTTTATTCAATACATTCACCGGCCTCCAACCAGCAAGGTCAGAGTGTTTTAACGTGCCCCGGCACGCTTAGAATGGAGGTTTCTTAAGCCTCACACTAATATCATTAGTGCATATGAATAATATCATATATTTTTAATTGTATCAAGAAAAAAATAATGCAAAAACCATCCTCTAATTTTTAGACGGTTGGGGGTAAGAACTACCATTCAGAATAGCGCAGTTATTCAATATATTCACTGCCCCCCAACCATATGTTAGAGTATTTTTTATTTGAATGAATAGGTTCTTATGCCTATACCGGCAACACACCGATACATAGACAATTATATATAATATTTTGCTGATTTCAATATATAAAAAGTTGGTCGGATGTTCTAAACTATATCAATGTGATAGAGTGGCTTATTCCGTATATTCGCCACCATCCGACCATGTGGGAATTATATCATATTTATATTGATGTTTATATGCTAAAAAGTTGCATGGGCGCCAAAAAGCTGATATTATTTTTATTTGAAAAGGATTAGCCATGCAAAACGAATTGTTGCGCGAATTGTCCGCGCGCGGATTTATTAATCAGGTTTCTAATATTGATGCATTAAACGATGCCTTGAATTCCGGGAAAATTGCCGCATATTTGGGGTCCGACCCGACGGCCGATTCGTTGCATGTGGGGCATTTGGTGCCGGTGATGATGATGCGCTGGCTGCAAAAATACGGGCATCGGCCGATTATGCTGGTCGGCGGCGCAACAGGCCGCATCGGTGATCCGTCCGGCCGTGATAGCGGGCGCCCCATGATGACAGAGGAAACGCTGGCCCGCAATATTGCCGGATTGAAAAAGTCTTATTCAAAATTCTTTCATTTCGGCGACGGGGACTCTGACGCAATCATGGTGGATAATTACGACTGGATGGGGGGGTATTCGCATCTGGATTTCCTGCGCGATTTTGGAACGGATTTTACCGTGCCGCGCATGCTGTCCATGGAAAGCGTGAAGCGTCGTCTGGACAATGGAATGACATTTTTGGAATTTAATTACATGACGTTCCAGGCGGTGGATTTTTTAACCCTGTACAAGGATTACGGGTGCATATTGCAGACATGCGGCGCCGACCAGTGGGGCAACGCCATTATGGGAATTGAATTAATACGCAAAAAACTGGGGAAAGAGGCGTTCGTTCTGTCCACGTCGTTAATTACCGATTCCAACGGCAATAAAATCGGCAAATCCGCCGGAAACGCAATATGGGTGAACGAAGACAAGACGTCGCCATATGAATACTATCAGTATTTCCGCAATACGCCGGATGATTTGGTGGAAAAGTTTTTAAAGATATTTACGGAAATTCCGCTGGATGAAATTGCGCGCCTGGCCGCGCTGCGCGGGGCGGAATTGAACGAGGCGAAAAAGATTTTGGCGTTTGCCGCAACAGAAATCGCGCATGGAACCGCCGCGGCAACGGATGCCGCCGCCGCCGCCGCCGCGTTGTTTGGGGGCGGGGCGGATATGTCAAACGCCCCGTCTGTGACGATGCCGATGGCGGCGCCGATGGGGATTGTGGATTTTTTATGCGCGGCCGGCATGTTCACGTCAAAGTCAGAGGCGCGGCGCATGATAGAACAGGGCGGAATTCAAATTGACGGTGTCAAAATAACCGACCCGCGTGCAATGATTGCGCCGGCGTGCGACATCATGGTGCAAAAGGGCAAGAAAACTTTCCTGCGGGTGATGTGTAAATAATGCGGCGTCTGGCGATAATCTTTGCGGTGTTTGTCTTGGCCGGGGCGCCCGCGATGGGGGCCAGTGAACTGGCCAAAATAAACGCCCAGATTCGCCAGACAGAACAGCAGGACAAAAAACTGTCGCAACAGGTGAAATCGTCTGAGCGTGATGTCGCCGCCACAAAAAAGAAACTGGTGCGGGCCGCCGACCAGGTCAGCACGCTGGAAGAACAGCGCGGCGCGATTGCAAAAAAAATTACGGAACTGGACAACAAAATAGAAGGCCTGTCGGCTGAGATTGAACGCAACCGTGTCCGTATAGCAGAGGCCGCATCCAGTATCCTGTTTGTGGCGTCACACCCCAGTTTCAATACTGATGACATGCGGCAATATGCACTGGCATCGGCGGTGTTGTCGGGTGCTGCACAACGTTTTGATGAAGAAATGGAACGGGCCGAGGCACAGATAAAAGAGTTGGCGGCGGCGCGTGAAGAACGGGCTATTGAAAAAGAAAAACTGGACAGGACGGCGAAAAAATATGCCGCTGAAAAGACCCAGCTGGACAAATTGTTGCGCCAGCGCGCGGCCCAGAATGAAAAACTGAAAAACCAGCAGGCGGCGGTTCGGAAAAAATTGCGCGAACTATCCGCCCGTGCAAAAAATATATCAGAGTTGTCCGCAGGTGTCGGGAGTTCAAAGATGTCGGGTGATGCAAGATTTTCACGACGCAAATTAAATCCGCCGGTGCGTGGGCGTCTGGTCGTGCGGTTTGGTGAAAAAACGGCGCTGGGGTTGAATTCCGACGGGTGGCGCATCCGCACGCGCGGTGACGCGCTGGTCATGGCGCCCGCGGATGGCGAGGTTAAGTTTGCAGACAGTTTTAAAGGATTTGGAAAGGTCATAATCATGTCCCACAAAAACGGATACAATACTGTCTTGACCAATTTGGGACAGATTGACGCCGTGGTTGGCCAAGAGGTTTTGGCCGGCGAGCCGGTCGGGCGCATGGATCCGAACAAGCCTGAAATGTATCTGGAGGTGCGGCGCGGCAACAAGGCTGTGAACCCGGAAAACATATTTAAAGAACCGGAATAGATTTGACAAAATATTGAATTTGTGTTATATTTGTTAATAAAGACTGTCTTTTAAAAGGGTAAAAGATGAAAGATATTAATGAATTGACGCATGGTCGTGAATCTTATGTCATGTATTATGGCGATTATGTTTTAAAGCGCCCGCTGCCGACGCTGGGGGAAGACGCGCGTCAAAAATGGCTTGAAAAACAGCACAGGACAAAGGATGTGGTTGATTCCATCCGTGCCGTAAACAACCCTGTTTATCATATCCCGCGCATGACATTTATAAACGACCAGGAATATCAGATTCTGGAAGAACGCGCCGTCGGACAGCCTTTGACCGCCGCGCTGTTTGAAAAATTAACCCGCCGTCAAAAGGCCGAGGTTGTTATTAGTATCGCGAACTTTCTGGTTGATATGAATGAATCCCGCCCGGTAGAGGACTGGCGGCGTCATAAAATATCTGATGAATTGAAGTTTGCGCGTCTGGAAAATTTTGTCGGGAACAAAATGGCGCGCTGGTTTACTGATGGCGAAGTGCGGTATATGTCACAAATTCGCGATGAAATAGGAACTTTTGAATACGACACCCGGCCGGTATGGTCGCATTGTGATTTGAATTCCGGAAACGTTCTGTACGACAGCGACAACAGCCGTCTGTTCGTTATTGATTTTGCAGAGGCGAATTACAGATTCATCTATCGTGACATATTTTCCTCTGTTGCAATGGAACTGGGCATTGGTGCGCAGATTTATGAAGAATATGCAAAGATTCATAATGACGCCCTGTATGATATTCCGTCACCGGATGATAAAAATTTGAAAAATATTATGAAATATCGCTTAATGACCGTATTGTTGCGGCGCTTTATAAAGGCGGCGGATGATTTGCGTGCGAATCCCGCGAATGAAAAAAGTGTTAAAAACAATGAAAACAAGGTCATTTTCATGCGCGAAACAATGAAACAGATAAAAGAGCTGGAAGCGGCGATGGCCAAATAGCCGATTAATGGCCGAACAATAAAAAATCCCCGAAAACGGGGATTTTTTGTCGCCTTATATTCTGGACTTTTTTAATGTTTTCAAGATTTCTTTCTGGGTCCGCAACAGCGTTTCCGACATATAGCCGGTGTATTCTTTGGTGTGGCCGTTCGCCATGGCGGTAATCGCCTCGCGATACTTTTGTTTGTCGGACGGCTTGTTGAACGTAATGGGACGGAATCCGCCCTGGATTAAAACCCAGTTCATGACCAGACGCGCAGTGCGCTTGTTGAAATCATCAAACGGCTGCAGTGCGATAAGATCGTAATGGATGTTAAACGCGCGTGTTAAAACATCGCTTTTGTCGTTATGCAGGCGGTAGAGTATGTCATTTAACTGCGGCTCTATCTGGGTGTAATCCGGCGCATGCATGCGTCCGCCGTTTACAGTTATCTCTATTATTTTGTCGCTGGTACGGAACAGACCGCCCGTTATGTGCGTGCCGCTGCACAAAATGCTGTGCAGTTTGCGGATTGCGCCCGCATCAATCGGTGTGTCCGGATTGCTGATGATGTAATCGTATGCCGCACCCAGATTCGCCATGTTTGTGTGATCCAGAAACGGCGCCTGGTCCCGCTTTGACATGTGAAACAATGTGCGCGGTTCTTCATATGATATTTGATGGCGCAGCCAGTTTAGATTGTTCAGACGCTTGTATGAATCAGCCCCGCTTATCATTTTTGAAATGGCGTCGCGATTTTGAGCTATCTGGTCTCTTATCTTCTTCTTTTTCTGTTCTTGTGTCATCTGTTGCCTCTTTCTCTTGTAAATATAAGTTCTTAAAATTATTTTGTCAAGTTTTTGAAATTAAAATCTTAAAATTAGTAAAAAAACATGCTTGCGGTCCGCACCTTTTTGTTTTATTCTAAATTGATGTAATTTTATATTGCCGTTATGGGGTAAAGGAAGGGGATAATATGCTTAAAAAACTGTTGGTTTTACTGGTATTTGCAATGCCCGTGGCCGGTATTTGCGCACCGGGGGGCAAAAAAAAGGAAGAACCCGTAGTACATTTGACCGACGAACAGATTTATGAAGAGCTGAAAAAACTGGCCCTGGTGTTTGAGGTGGCCCGTGACAATTTCGTAGAAGAAGCGGACGAGAAAAAAATGCTGGAAGGGGCGATGAACGGTATGCTGGGTGCGCTGGACCCGCATTCTTCGTACCTGTCGGCGGATGATTTTAAGGATTTTAACGACAAATCACACGGGGAATTCGGGGGGCTTGGAATTCAAATTACCAGTGACCGCGGCGCCGTGCGCGTTATTGCGCCCATTGACGACACGCCTGCGGAAAAGGCCGGGATAAAGGCCGGCGATTACATAACGCATATTGACGACGAACAGGTTTTTGACCTAACCCTGAATCAGGCAACCCAGAAAATGAAGGGGCGGCCCGGCACAAAGGTTAAATTAAAGGTCGTATCCGACGGCGAAGAACCGCGTGACATAACCCTAAAACGTGCAATTATTAAGGTAAAATCAGTTAAGTATGAGGATAAAAGTCTGGCGGATGACGATTCTGAGACGCCGGATAAAATCGGATATCTGCGCATATCTGATTTCGGCGCCACAACGACCAAGGAATTAAAAGAGGCGATTGCCGCGCTGGAAAAGAAAAATGTTATCGGATATGTTGTTGACGTGCGAAACAATCCTGGCGGATACCTGACGGCGGCAATAGATGTTTCTGACGCGTTTTTGGATGGCGGTGAAATTGTTTCCACCCGCGGCAAGGACAAGGCGGATATAGAACGGGCCTTTGCGACACCCGGCGATTTAACAGGGGGCAAGCCTGTTGTGGTTCTTATCAATCACGGTTCTGCATCCGCGTCGGAAATTGTTGCCGGCGCCTTACAGGATAACGGGCGCGCACTGGTCATGGGGTCTCAATCGTTCGGCAAGGGCAGCGTGCAACAGCAAAAGCCGCTGGGCGACGGCACGGCCATACATATAACCATAGCGCGTTATTACACGCCGTCCGGTCGTTCCATTCAAAACGAGGGGATTACCCCGGATATAGAGGTTCTGCACAGCAAGGTTGAAGTGCTGGAGAAAAAAGAAAGCATGTATTCTGAGGCGTCTTTTAAAAATTCGTTGAAAAACGAAATGGCCAAAAAGAAAGCCGATAAAAAGGACAAGGATGGAGATGAAGACGATGCGGAATTGACGGACGAGGAAAAAGACGCGTTGGATTATCAGTTGCAGCGAGCCATGGACATGGTGCGCGCCATGGCAAAGTTGAAAGAGCGTGCGCCTGTCGCCGCGGCGGAGCTTGAAGAAAACATGACGCCAACCGGTATTTCGCCCGCGCCTAAAAAAGACCAGACGGCGCCCGCAGTGGATGACAACATACGTGCGAACAATACGGATTCCGAATCAAAAAAGAAATAAAAACGGGGGGCGTCCCCCGTTTTTATTAAAACTTGCCTTAATGGGATTTTAGAGGTATTATTTGCCTTGTGTAAATTATTTATTGCAAGGAAAGATAATATGTCAAATTTGATTGTGGATGGAAACTGGGCTGCGGCGGATGTCGCATACAGATGCGTTGATTTTGCGGCGATTTATCCCATTACCCCCAGCAGTACTATGGGCGAACTGGCCGATGAATGGTCGTTTCAGCACAAGAAAAACATTTGGGGCGCAACGCCGCAGATTATAGAGATGCAGTCAGAGGCCGGCGCCGCCGGCGCGATGCATGGCGCGTTGCAGATGGGGGCGCTGGCGACGACGTTCACCGCATCCCAGGGATTGCTGTTGATGATTCCGAACATGTACAAGATTGCGGGCGAACAGACACCGTTTGTCATGCATGTTGCGGCGCGCGCGGTTGCGACGCACGCATTGTCAATCTTTGGCGATCACAGCGACGTAATGGCCGTCCGCCAGACAGGCTTTGCTTTGCTGTCCAGCCACAATGTTCAACAGGCGTCCGATATGGCGGCGATTGCGCATGCGGCGACGCTGCGCGCGCGCGTGCCTTTCCTGCATTTCTTTGACGGTTTCCGTACCAGTCACGAAGAATCGCGCCTGACGCGCGTGCCGGACGATGTGCTGCATGAAATGATTCCGGATGCGCTTGTGTTGGAAAACCGTGCGCGCGGCATGACGCCGGATGCGCCGACCGTACGCGGAACCGCACAAAATCCCGATGTGTATTTCCAAGGACGCGAGGCGGCAAATCCCTTATATGCAAAAACGCCTGAGATCGTACAGGAATGTATGGATAAATTCGCCAAACTGACGGGGCGTGCGTATCACCTGGTGGATTATGTTGGCGATCCAAATGCAGAGAATGTTGTTGTCGCCATGGGAAGTGCGTGCGAAACAATAGAAGAAACACTGGCGCATTTGCCGGCGGGCCTGGGGCTGTTAAAGGTTCATTTATACCGTCCGTTCCCGCGGGATGCGTTTTTGGCGGCGCTGCCCAAAACGGTGAAACGCATCGCTGTTCTGGATCGCACAAAAGAGCCGGGCGCCCTGGGCGAACCGCTGTATCAGGATGTAAAGACGGTTGTCGGCGACGCGGCCGATGTATTCGGCGGACGCTATGGTCTGGGGTCCAAAGAATTTAAGCCCCGTGATGTCAAGGCGGTGTATGAAAATCTGATGCGCGGTGACCTGAAACACAATTTCACCGTCGGGATAGATGATGATTTAACAAATCTGTCCTTAAAGACTGATCCGGCGTTTGCGGTTGAAGACCCGAATTTCAAAACGGCGATATTATACGGCATCGGTTCTGACGGAACGGTCGGCGCGGTTAAAAATATTGTAAAAATCGTGGGTGAAAATTCCGACCTGTACCCCCAGTCGTATGCGGTTTATGATTCAAAAAAATCAGGCGGGCTTACCGCGTCGCATATCCGCTTTTCCGATGCGCCGATAAAAAGCCAGTATCTGATAGAGGTGGCGGATTTCATCAGTGTGTCAAACTTTATGATTGCACAGCGTTTTGACGTTTTCCGCGGTCTGCGGGCGGGCGGCACGGTAATGATTAACACGTCAATGGCGCCGGATGTGGCATTTGCAAACCTGCCGCGAGAGGCCCAGGAACATTTGATAAGAATGCGTGCAAACGTATATTTCCTGGATGCCAACCGTGCGGCGCGTGATTTGGGCCTGGGGAACAGAATCAATACGTTTATAATGTTGAATTTCTTTAATTTGACGCGTGTGATTGACCCGGCGGTTGCGGCCGCGTCCGCCAAAATAGCGATAGAAAAAACGTATAAGAAAAAAGGCATGGATATTGTAGAGGCCAACTGGGCCGCGGTTGACCGGGCGTCGGAATTCTTGCACCGGTACACCTTGCCGTCGTCTGTTTCAAATTTTGCACCTGATTTTGTTCCCGCAATGACTGCGGATGCGCCGGCGGAAATTGCCGGCACACTGGGCGAGATTGCCGCCCAGCGCGGCGACGCCATCCCCGTATCGCGGTTCCGTGTTGACGGTGCGTTTGGCGGCGGCCAGTATCCGGTCGGCACGGCAAAATATGAAAAGCGTGCGATTTCGGAAATGGTTGCCACATGCGATTTGGACAAATGTATTCAGTGCGGAAAATGCGCAATGCTGTGTCCGCATGCGGCGATACGGATAAAGGCCATGACCGCGGACCAGGCGGACCAGGCGCGCAGTGCCGGCATAATCGTTGTTCCGATGAAAACGCCGGAACTGGGGCCGGATATGTATTTTACGTTGAATATTTCCGCGGCGGACTGTACGGGATGCAACATATGCGTAAACAACTGTCCGGTGCACGCATTGGCGTTAAAGGCCGCGGCAGAGGTTGGCGCGCAAAATCAGGCGCGCTTTGACGCGGCGGAAAAGTTGCCGGATTTCCCGCAGGAAAAATTGAATTTGAACTTGCCAAAGCATGTAGAATTGCTGCCGCATTATTTTGAATTCCCGGGTGCGTGTGCGGGATGCGGTGAAACACCGTATGTCCGTATGCTGTCCAGTCTGTTTGGCGACCGCATGGTTGTGGCGAATGCGACGGGATGTTCGTCTATTTACGGGGCAAACCTGCCGACAACGCCGTGGACAAAAGATTCAAACGGCCGCGGGCCGGCATGGTCAAATTCTCTGTTTGAAGACAATGCCGAATATGGTCTGGGGATGAGACTGGCCCTGAACCAAAAGCGGGACACATTAAAAAGTCTGCTGTTTGAGCTGGGCTTTGATAATGTGGAGGAAATGTTTGACGGCGATGCGGCCGCGTCGCGCAAGGCGGAGGCGGATGTTCGCGCGAAACTGGCCAAAATGGACGGGCCGCGGGCGCGTCTGGCGGAAAGTCTGGTCGGCGAGCTTGTTAACAAATCCGTATGGATTATCGGTGGTGACGGATGGGCGTATGACATTGGTTACGGCGGTCTGGATCATGTCTTGCACAGTGGCGAAAATGTAAACATTTTGGTGCTGGACACAGAGGGGTATTCCAACACCGGCGGCCAGCAGTCAAAATCAACCCCGTTCGGCGCCAGCATGAAATTTGCCATCGGCGGCAAAGAGCATGCAAAGAAAGATTTGGGCATGATTGCGATGATGTCGGGCGCATACGTCGCGCAGATCGCCATGGGGGCAAATCAGGTGCAGGCGCTGCGCGCCCTGCGCGAGGCGGAAAGTTTCCCCGGGCCGTCAATTATTCTGGCGTATGCGCCGTGTATTGCGCACGGGTTTGCGTTGCAGAACGGCCCGCAGCATCAGACGGCGATGGTAAACACCGGCGCATGGCCGCTGTACCGGTTTGATCCGCGCCGCATAGAGCAGGGGGAAAATCCGCTGATGATGGATTCGCCGACGGCCACGACGATTGCGTTGGAAGATTTTCTGAAAACGGAATCCCGTTTTGGCGCGGCGCGTGCAAACAATCCGCATTTTGACGCTTTGGTTGAAATGGCAAAGGCAAACAATCAGTACAAGACTGAGTTGAAAAAATACATCGCCCAGTTTGCGATGCATGATATGCCAAACAAAAAGCGCAACGGAGAGGGTTAAACGTCAAATGAAAATCCCGCCAAACGGCGGGATTTTCTTTGCAATGTGCTCTTTTTATGCTATAATTCATAATGCATCGGGTGACGCCCGGTGCGGGGTGTAGTAACCTCGTGTAGTTTTTTCTCCAACCCGGTTGGAGGGCTGTGATATATTTGAATAAGCAGCACTATTGCTACAGTAGTTACTAACCTCCAACCGCCCATTCGTCACGGGCGGTGTTTTTAATTAAAAAAACAATGGAGTGTAAACTATGAAAACACAATTGAACAAGCGTCCGGCCGACCCGGCACGTCGTATAAAGGTACATCCTGTTATTGCGAAAAGATTTTCACACAGTCTGCCGCCGAATGTTTTGCTGTTTCGGGCGCGTCAAATGATGGGCGTATCGCGGCAGCTGTTGGCCGAAGAAATGGGAATTTCACGGGCTTTGTTACGTAAATATGAATGCAGTGAGGTAAAAATACCGGCAAGTTTTCTGTTAAAGATTTTTATGTTTGGTCTGGATTTTTGGACTGACGGAATTTACTGGAATATTGATGGTTCGGAACAAACACAGAAATAACAAAACGGCCCCGTGGGGCCGTTTTATTTAGAACCGGTATGAACCAGACAGCTTTATCTTATGCATTTGGATGTCTGCATTGTACTGATAACGGTAATCCAGACCAACCTGAACACCGGTTACAGACAAGAATTCCATGCCGCCACCGATATTCGCCCACAGCGGGTCTATATCAACATCGTATTTTGTAAAGTGCTTTGCCGCCGCAAACTTGTACTTTGCATTGTCCGGCGCGCCCAGTACGTCATATTCCACGCCGATGGCCGCATACGGACGCAACTGGAACCATGCGGACGGATATATGCGCTTTTGCGCGGTTAACGTATACCCCGGCGTTACAATCATGTACCCGTCTGATTTCAATTTCATGTAATCGTCGCCGGCGGCCTTTTCCTTAACGGAAAATCCAAAATTGTATCCGACGCGGGCGTAAACATTGCCGACAATGTATTGATTCAACCAGTCGTGCATTAACCCCCATTCCGATATTAGGCTAAACGCTGTTCCGTCGCCGTCAATTTTGGACATATATGTCTGGTCGCGCGTAACATCCAGCCAGTGCAGGTCCAGGAATGCGTTCCCGTACAGGCGCATTTTTGTCCCCAGATTCTGCATCATATATGCACCCAGACCAAAATTTGTGTCAGATACGGTCGTATTAACACTGCCCGCAATGTACTGGCCCGGCAGATAGCCCAGATCCATCGCGTCGTCATTGTCGCCCGACATGTGGGAAACACGGCCCGCCAGTCCCAGAATCAATGTTTCCGTTTCCTGCCAGTCGTATCCGCCGGTAAAGCCGAATCGGTCTGATGCGACGCGTTTGCCGTCGTCAACCTTTTGGCGTGCCGTGCCGAAATCAAATTCGCCCCAGGCCTTGCGCAAATGACGGTTGCGGTTCCATATGAATTCATCCAGCATGCGGTCTTCAAAATCACGGAAAGACGTATGTTCGTTCAGAACGACGCTGCCGGCCATCTGTTCTATTTCACGCGGCTGGAACAGGCGGCTAAAGCGGGCCAGACCGCGACCATCACGCGTGGTGTTGTAGTATTCCATGCGGTTTAACAGTTCTTTGGACATTTCTTCCATGTTTGTGCCGGCGAATGCAACCGGTATCGCCTCTATCGGTGTGCGGTTATAGAATTTCGCATCGGCCAGACCGCCCGCAATCAAATCATCCAATGCACCGGCGGTTGTGTATTCACCCTTTGTATGGTCGTTTTCACGTTCAACGATGGGTTGAATCTTGAACACCTGTACCGGGCCGCCAAAGCGCGGATCAAATACCAGATACAGACTGTCCGCGGTGCCGTCGCTGTTATAATCACGAACAGATATGTATGCCGGCAAATCGGTTCCCGTTTCATTCAGGCCCTGTGTCGGCTTGAAATAATCAAAGCATTTGCTGCCGTCCGCGTTGCAGAATTTTACGGCAACATTGCGGATTTTCGTACCTTCTTCGCGGATGCCGCCGTCTGCATGCAGCAGCCATATTGCGGTACCCTGATCAATCATGTCAAATATTTGTACGCCCATCTGGCCATCGTTTAACAGACCCGTATCATTGTTGATGTTGTCGCCCAGGTTTGTAATGAACGTGCCGTTTACGGAAATCAAAGGCTCCGGATTCGGGTGTTTTGACGGGTCGTGTATAATCTGGCCCAGGGTTTTGTCATCGGCCAGGCTGACGTTCGCCCAATAGTCATATATTGTTGAATTCATGCCGCCACCCGCCGCATAGGGTAAAATCGCCATGTTCAGACCACTGTTGGAATCGTATGTATAGTTCCCCGTTATTTTCATGTGTTCCAGACCGGTAAATTTCACGCCGCCTGATACGTTGCCCGTAACACCAACGTTTAGCCAGTTTGTTGCCGGCGTTGCCGCAACGGTCAAATCTGTGGCGTCAATATTGCCGCCGACTGTGAAGTCACTGGTTCGCAGTGTTAGGCGCCCGGATTCCTGGGCCACGCCGGCAAAGGTTGCACTTGACGTTGTTATTGTATAATTGTTGGACATTACATTTATATCGCGTGCGTATACGGCGCCCGTATAATTTTGGCGCAACATGTTTTGCGAAAGTGCGCCGTTTGTTGTTAAACCCGCCCCCGCCAGTGTTGTTGTGCCGTTAAACATAGCATCCGCCACGTTTGTAATACCCGTGCCCGAATCCAGCGTTATGTCGCCGCCGGACATGATGTTGTTCGCATCAATTCCGGTGCCGCCCGCCAGACGCAGCGTGCCGCTGTTTACGACGTTTGTCGTGGTTAGCTTGCCGCCGGCGGCAATGTCGGCATCGGCCCCGGATGCCACGGTTACGTTTCCAGCGATTCGTGCGGCCCCCGTAAATACATAGTCAACCGATTCGCCCTGTGCTTTAAAATCACCCGTAACATTTAACGATTCGCCCGTAAAACGCCCGCTTTTTGTTATGTTCAGGCCGGCGGATTGCGCACCCTGGGTCATGTCGCCGTAAACGGATACCGGGCCGCCGATGTTTGTGTTCGCAACATCTATTGTTGCGGTTGCGCCGGATAAAACCGTCAATAGGCCAGTCGCGGTCAGTCTGTCGCCGATTATGGTCGTGGTGCCGGCATTGGCGTTGATGGCGCCGGCATCAATGTTTGTTGCAACCAGTTTGGCCGTGCCGCTGTTGTTCAAATCCATCATGTCTATATAAGATGCATCAATGTTCAGCGCACCGGTATTCGCAACGGTTGCATCACCGCCCAGCGTGGCGATTTCCGCCGCGGTGATGTTTAATTCCCCGTTTGCAGTAATCCCGCCGTCAACAATGGCGTGTTTTGCAGACAATATGTTTAATGTCTTGCCGGATGACATTTCTATACCGCCGACAAAGATGCTTTTTCCGTCCGGTTGTGTCGTTAATGTGAACGTATCCGTATCTTTTACAATCAGGCCTGTCGCCGGGTCTGTTGACGGATTGTTAAACCATATTGTGTCATCAATGTGTATGGAATCCGTGGCGGCAATCTGTTGGCCGTGCATGATATATTGACCATTGCCGGACAAAGAGCCAACTTTTACCTCATTCCCATAGAACTCAATGGAGCCGGCATTGTTTGCCAGATCTTTGGCCGTTGTAACATCGCCCTTGATTGTTGTGGCGCTGTTTTCATTGTTTCCGAATATCAGGTGGCCCAGTCCCGCGGCATCAGCGTTGCCGTCCACCGTTATAACATTATTGCCGGCTATGAATTGTGCCGTGCGGGAAACGTCGCTTTGCACGGCGGCGATATTGCCCCCGATTGTCATGCCGCCATCTGACGTTAATACAAAATTTTGGGTGCCGTTGCCGCCGATGTTCACAGCGCCCGGCGCATCCGCGGGCAGGGCCTGTGTCGCGGATAGTGTTACGTCGCCGGCGATTTTTGTTTCGCCTGTTACGTGCAGATCCGTTGTTGCGTCGCCGATGTTTATGACGCCGGCCGTGGTATACAAATTGCCGTTTACCGTCATCGGGCCGATTAATGAGTTCAGATTCGTTGTGCCGCCATCGGCGCGTATCGCCCCCAGTGTTACGGCGCCCCCGTTTTTATCAGAGCCCAATATTGACAGCGTGCCGCCTTTGGTTGTGATTGTGTCTTTTATGTCAATGGTGCGGGCATTAATATTCATTTCACCGCTTTCGTTTGTGACAGTGCCATAAACAATTACCGCACCGGTCGGCGATGTGGCGGCGGAAATGTTCATATTGCCGGCATTTGTTATGGACGTTGCCGCGGTAAGCGTGCCGAATTTTACGCTGTCCTCGTTAAGTATGTTTATGGTTGCGCCGGAATTGCTGACAACCGCACCGTTTATCTGCATGTCGCTGGCGCCAGATATGGTGGTAATGCCAGAATTCCCGGTGATGCCGTTCGCTATTGTTATGGCGTCGCCGGCGGATGTATCTGTTGCCGTAATGTTTAAGTTTTTGCCGGAATTTGTAACGGAATTTGCAGAAATATTTTGCGCCGTTACGGTCATGTTTGCGTTCGTGTTGGAAACGGCATCAGACTGACCATTGATTATGTTTGTGTTCAGTGCCAAATCACCGTTTTTTACGATTACTGTAAAATTGTTCAATTTATTTGAAAACAGCTGCAGCCAGTTTTCATCCCCGCCGACATTCAGCGTCCCGGCGGACAGATAAAATTCGTTTGTAGTCTGCATCGCGCTGTTGTCAAAACCGTTCGCCAGGCTTAAGGCACCGGTAATATTCAATGTCAAATCACCGCTGTTTACAAAAGATGCGTTGTTGTGCGTGGCGTCTGTTCCGGTAACGGTCAGGCTGTTTGCACGGACAATCATAGTGCCGCCTTCGTTTGTCATGGCGCCGCCCGCGGTTACAGCGCTGCCTGTGGTAATATCCAACAGTTCGCCGCCCTTGTTTTCAATGACGCCGGCGGAATTTACGGCCCCGGATGTCTTTATGTACATTTTCCCGGCGTTGTTTTGCACGTTGCCGGATGTGACGGACGCGGCGTTAATGCTTGTTTCCGTGGCGGCCCCGGATGTCGTTATTGCCGCCGTGCCGGTATTCAGGCCGCCCGTCATTATAATATTGCCGTCCGAATCGAGATGGCCGATGGTCATTTTTCCGCTGGTATTTTCAATGGCGCCGGTTGTCATGGAAACCGCGTTTATATCCAGTTCCATGGCCCCGGTATTGTTGCGAATCGCACCGGTGGATGTAAACGTGCCGATATTGGTCAAATCAAGCCGCGCCAGGTTATCAATGGATCCCACGGTCATGTTTGTTGGGGAAACGCCGTCGCTTTGGCCTATTTTCAGATAGTTCCCAGCCTCTACCTGCAACATGTTTGCTATTTTTATCGGGCCGTCGGATGCGATGGTAAATCCGTTTGCCGTGCCGGCCGCCGTTTCATTTAATATAAATATCCATCCCGTATCGGCGCCCGTATTGTGTCCGACAATCATTCCGCCCGCTATATCAATGCCGTTTGTGCCGACATTCATGTTTTTGGCGACGGTTCCGTTGTTTGGATCGTTTCTGACAACAACACTGGATGTGTCCGTGTCAATGTTTAATGTCGTATCCGTTACGGCAATGGTGCCGTTTGCATCCGGATCCAAATAAGTGGGGACCGCCATAGCACCGAACGGCGCCATGCAGAAAATAAAAGAAAATAGCTTTTTTATCATATTTTTTTGTTTATTTTTGGTTTTGATTGTGCTCTTATTGTTCAACAAATTGGTAGTATAAGGCAAGTTAAAAAATCTTGTTTGTAAAGACTAATTTTTAAAAGTAAGGAGAAAATAATGTTTGAAATCAAAAAAGTGCATGCACGTCAGATTATGGACAGCCGCGGCAATCCCACGATTGAATGCGATATTGAATTGGCGGATGGCGCGTTCGGTCGCGCGGCGGTGCCAAGCGGCGCGTCAACGGGTTCTTTTGAGGCACTGGAACTGCGTGACGGCGGCGATGCATACATGGGCAAGGGCGTGTCAAAAGCCGTGTCAAATGTAAACGACATTATTGCACCGGCGATTATGGGCATGGATGCGTCCGCGCAGACCGCACTGGATGAAAAAATGCTGGCACTGGACGGTACGCCGAACAAGGACAAGCTGGGGGCGAACGCGATACTGTCTGTTTCCATGGCGGCGGCACGCGCGGTTGCGGCGGCGAAAAAGATGCCGTTGTACAAATATCTGGCGTCTGTGTACGGAAACGCCACCCCGGTTGTTCTGCCGCGTCCGATGATGAACATTATCAACGGCGGTGCGCATGCGGACAACGGTCTGGACGCCCAGGAATTCATGATTATCCCCAACGGCGCCAAGACGGAAGTGGAGGCGATTCGCATGGGCAGCGAAATATTCCACAATTTAAAGAAGATTCTGAAAAAGGGCGGCAATTCCACAAACGTTGGCGACGAGGGTGGTTTTGCACCGAATTTCCATTCCTGTGCAGAGGCGCTGGACACCATTATCGCCGCGATAAAGGCGGCCGGATATATCCCGGGCGACCAGGTTTCAATCGGTCTGGACGTTGCATCGTCTGAATTTTACAAAGACGGCGTATATGAATTTGAGGGTAAAAAATTATCCGCTGATGAAATGATCGCGTTTTATGAAAAGTTAATACAGGATTATCCGATTATTTCCATAGAAGATGCGCTGGCCGAAGAAGACTGGGCGGGCTGGAAAAAGCTGACGGAAAAAATCGGCGGCCGCTGCCAGTTGGTCGGCGACGATTTGTTCGTTACAAATCCGGTGCGTTTAAAGAAGGGTATTGACAACGGCGTTGCAAACGCGATTCTGATTAAGGTAAACCAGATCGGTTCATTGACAGAGACACTGCGTGCAATCAAAATGGCCCAGGATGCGAACTATGCCGTTGTAATTTCACATCGCAGCGGCGAAACAGAGGATACAACGATTGCCGATTTGGCGGTTGCGACAAACGCCGGCCAGATAAAGACCGGTTCCATGTCCCGTACAGACCGCATGGCGAAATACAACCAGCTGATTCGTATTGAAGAAGAACTGGGTTCGTCCGCAAAATACGGTTTGTAATTAAAAATACGGTTTCCCGCGCCAAACATTTGGCGCGGATTCCGGAAAAGGAAGGGGAAAATGCGGGTATCGCCCGATATATTGCTTTATATAAAATATGCGGCCGCGGTGGCGATTTTAATCGTGATATTTTTGGCGCCCGCATGGCTGGCGCGCCAGACCAAAAAAGGCAAATTTGACATGGGGGTTGTCCGTATCGCCAGCTGGCTGTTCGGGTGGACCGGTGTCGGATGGCTGGTCGCGCTGTATTGGGCGGTGCGTAAATAGTAAAACAGGCGAGCAAATGCCCGCCTGTTTTTATTTTGCGGCGATAATGGATTGAGCCAGTTCCATAATAAGTTTCCGTTGTTCCCGGTTCATTTTATACATTAATTTGATTACCTCTGTTATGTCGCGGTCGTGTGCGTATGTTTGTGACACACCGTCCAGCAGCTGGCCGACGGTCATTTCAAAAACATTTGCTATTTGTATCAGGGTACCCACATATATTCTGTTGCCGCCTGTTTCGTATTTTTGTACCTGTTGAAATGTAACGTTCAGATGTTTTGCCAAACCTTTTTGAGACATGCCCATGCGTCGCCGTGATATTGCAATAATTTCCCCGATGCGAATATCGTATTCGGACGGTGTGCTTTTTTTACCCGCCATTTTGCCTTCCCCTGTTGTGTTATATGTTAAATAAAAACCACTTGAAAAATTCAGGTGGTTGGAGGTTCATACTACACAAGGTATAGCGCGCTTATTAGCCGACCATAGGCCGGGGTATTCACGCCCTCCAACCCGATTAAGGTATTGAAGGGCTGCGTTTTTTATATCTCTGCATATTTGATACAGCCATACAGAGAAAACCTTGTGGGGATATGAAGCCCCATAATGGATGGTTAGTTCCATTACTTTAATGATTATACTAAATTTATGAAAAACATTCAAATAAAAAAGCCTCAAATAATATTGAGGGCTGGAGGTTCATATTACACAAGGTGTATAGTGCTTATTATAATGGCATGCCATTAATATTCAGACACCCTCCAACCCGTAAAGATTGAAGGTGTTTTACATATGGATACTTAAAATGTATCCGCTATAACCTTGTAGGGATATGAAACCCTATAACAGTACGTTACTACTTGCTACAATGGGCAGTATATCCTAAAAAACGGTGCAAAGCCAGCATAAAAAATCCCCCGTTCGGGGGATTTGTTACGAATCGTCTTCCATTTCATCATCATCGTCGCCGTCGGCGGCGTTAAGGTCTATTTCTTTGGGAATGCCCAAAATATCCTCTATCTTGTCCGATGCCTCGTCCAGGTCTATTTTATGCAGGACCGCAAATTCTTGGGCCATGCGTTCCAGTGCGCGCAGATATAGCTGGCGTGCCGAAAACGTCATGGTGTCCGTCGCACTGCGCCGCTGCAGGTCGCGTACAACCTCGGCCAGTTTCATGGGGTCGCCGGAATTAATATTTTCCTCGTACTGGGCGGCACGGCGCGCCCAAATCATGCGCTTTGCACCGGCCTTGCCCTTGGCGGCGGCAATCGCTTCATCCATCTTTTTGGCGGATGTCAACGGACGCAGTCCCGATATTTCCGCGCGTTCAACCGGCACGCGCAGGGTCATGTGGTTGCGCTCAAAATCAATGACCAGCATTTTTATTTTCTGGTCGCCGATGGTCTGTTCCTCTATTCGCAACAGTTTTCCGACACCCTGGGTCGGGTACACTACATATTGTCCTGTTTTAAAATCTAACTTCTTGCTTGCCATTTGGCCGTACCTTTTTACGTTGCCATTCTCTCTGACATAGTTGGTATTATATCATAAAATAAACAAAAAACAAACCGCTGGGGTAAAAATAAAAAAAGCCCCGTTTCGGGGGCCTGATTTCCTAAAACGTGCGCCGGCGCAAAGTCCCCGTACGGCGTACACTGGACGCGCGACTGCCGACGTCACTGCCGCTGGCCGTGGCGCAGTGCCATTCGCCGTTCATTAATACCGCCGTTTCGCCGTTCGGACAATTCGGTTTTTCCAGGCGCCATGCAAAACAGCCGCCTTTCTGGTATGAAATATACGTCGCATTGTCGCCGCCGCCGCGCGTGTACGCGCCGTATTCGGGATTCCATACGCCAGCCGTTTCACCCCCGCACCATTTGCGGTCGCCAAAGCATTCCACACAGTTCCCGCGCGCGTCACACAATTCCACCGGGGCCGATGTTGATTTGTATCCCGATGATGCGGAATTGTTTTTGCCCATCGTCTTGCCGTTTTCCAAATCCGTGCACCACAGTTTTTGGCATTCCGCGGCGTTTATGCCGTCAATTTTGGCGTGGGTGTTTAAAATATAGCCCAGGCCGCACGACGTAAACGCGGCATTGGCGCCGCCAAACATTAAAGCAAATATGGAAACTGTAAAAATTATCTTTTTCATTTGGGTATTCCGTTACAGATATATTTTACACTTTTTGACCCATAATCGCAAATGATTTGTTACTGGCCCAGTCCGGCGGGGGTAAATCGGCCGATGTTGTTGAACAGTTCCTGCAGCGCGTTTAACTCTATTGCGGCGGGTATTTCCGTTTCGCCGTCCGCAATTTCAACATCCGGCAGGTCGTCGTCATGCAAAATCTGTGTTTTTACAACGCTGTCGCCGCGCACCCATGCCAGCAGAACCGTCCGGTTGTCAAAGGTATGGGGCAGGGGGCCGCGATAGTTTTCATCCGCGCCGTAATAAATCCAGATGCTGTCGCCGTATTGCGTTTTTACCTGAGGCATGCCTATTTTGTCGGTCAGGTCGCGCGTTGTTTTTACTGATGCAATCTGGGTATCCAAATCTGATGGAAAGACATAGCCGCGATGTTTCGTTTGAAACGTGCAGGCGGAAAGAACAACCGTTAAAAACAATAAAACTTTTTTCATGCCTTAAACCTACAATAATTTCATGACTGCGTGCAACCAAAAAAATGCCGCGCTGTTTCTACATTACAAAATCTTCGCCCAGATAGACTTTTTTTACCATTTCATCCTTGACTATTTCGGCGGTTGTTCCGTGTTTCAGGATTTTTCCGTCGTGCAGAACATAACTGCGGTCGGTAATGCCCAGTGTTTCCCGCACGTTGTGGTCGGTGATTATAACGCCCAGACCGCGATTTTTCAGCTGTGAGACCAGACTGCGGATTTCGTTTACCGCAATGGGGTCTATGCCGGCAAACGGTTCGTCCAGCAGGATGAATTTCGGGTCGTTGGCCAATGCGCGCGCAATTTCAACACGGCGGCGTTCACCGCCGGACAGGGCGGTTGCCGGACTGCGGCGCAGTGATGATATGGAAAATTCTTCCAGCAGCGCGTCCAGTTTCATTTTGCGCTTTTTACGGCTGGGTTCCACAACCTCCAGTATCGCCATGATGTTTTGTTCAACTGTTAAACCGCGGAAAACGCTGTTTTCCTGGGGCAGATAACCTATGTGCAGGCGCGCCCGCTGATAAAACGGCAGGTGGGTTATATCCTGGGAATTTAAGAATATCTGGCCGCCGGTTGCCCCCAGCTGGCCGGTAATGCAATAAAAAGCCGTTGTTTTTCCGGCGCCGTTCGGCCCCAGCAGACCAACCGATTCGCCCTGGCGCGCAATCAGCGATATGTCGCGGATTACCATGCGCTTGCCATAAGATTTAGATAAATGTTCAACGCGTAATACGGATTGTTTCATAATTTTATTACCAATTCTTTTGTTATTATGCGGTCGCCGTTGCTGGAGTTTATATTTACATCCCCGGTCAGGCGAATGGATTTGTTCGCGCGGTTATACTGGCCCCGGCGCGCCGTTATATCCTGGGTTACGGTGCCGCCGCCGGATTTGCGGGTTATGGTGCCGGATACTATGTCCATAAATATTATGTCCGGGTTGTTGTATTCCTGGCGTGCGGTGGCCGCGCGCATGCGGAACGGCGAACCGTTTTTGTCCGTGCCGGCAAAAGACGCGCCGGACATTTTAAACTGATTGCTGATTACGTCCGTCATGTTGACGGCGGAAATGGGCGTCCATAGCAACTGCTGTGTAAACAGTGCGCCCGCAACCAGCGCGGCGACCATTACCAGGCCCCATCCTGTAAAGAAAAACTGCCACAGGCGCATCCAGCGCTTGTGTTTTGAGAAAATAATAAAACTTCTTTTGTCTTTCTGCACGCATGCAGTGTAGACCGAACCGAGCCAAAAAGCAATTTTTATATTTGAGCAGTTTGTTTTTTGTGTTATAATGACGCAGAGAGAATGAAAAAAGCCCTTGTCTTTTTTACCGCTATGTTGTCATTGTGCCCCGAATTGGGGCATGCGGCGGCTACTATCAAAAAGGCCGCCCCGGTCGCATCACAGCAAAAATCCGCAATGGACAGTACGGGCAGTCTGGTGCCGACGGTGCTGGGGCTGGTAAGTTCGGTTCAGTCGTTAAGTGCCAAAACCAAAGAGTTAACGGCGGAATGCGTGCCGTCGTCCGCGGATATAACCTTTGTTAACAATGTTGTCAAGGAATGGGCGAAAACAGGGGCCGCAACCGCTGACGAGGCAGAGAAGTCTTTGGGAATGCGTCGGTGCCCAAATATGCCCAGCGGCGGATATGCGCATTACATGGAACTTTATGCGGGTGATGCGGAACAGGAGATTTGCACCGACTGGTTCGGAGATGAATCAGAGAAAGACATGGTGTGGTACGGATTCCCAAAGGCTGCGGTTGCAACTGTTTGTTCTGACGGCTCGTACGATTGTGGCAATTCAAAGAAAAAGACCGTTTCAAACATATACAATGTTTTTAACCTGGTTGATTTTGGAATAGATGACTATACCAAGAGAGAGGCGCAAACGGCGGCAAGTCTGTTAAATAAAATAGAAAAATGCTCTGATGCGAAATTAAGTGCCAGAAAGCGCGAAATGTGGGGTGATTTCCTGATAAATACTTTGGGCAATGTCGGGCAGTCCACCAACACCGGTGCGATAATGCAGTCCGTACAGAGTGTTTCCGGCAGCGGTCTGGGCGGCTTGTCGTCTATTTCCGGGTTGGCGACGGATCTGCTTAACAAATAAAACCAAAGACGCGTGCTGCGCTTTAGAGGTTTATAATCGTTGATATGTTCAATGTTTTTATCTGTTCTTTTTCTGCTTTACTCGTGACTGTAAAAATCGTATAATATGGACGATAATATAAAGGAAATGGGGATGAAAAATAAATCTGTTGCATCAACATGGATTATTGCGCGGATGTTTGCGGCGGTCTCGGTTGTGGCACTGGGCGCGTGTTCGGGGACTGCCCGCAACGATAATTATTCATCGGCTGCGACGCCGACGGTGGATTATGTGGAATCCCTGGATGTTTATTCGGCCCCGCACAAGGATTCTTTTTTGAATCAGCTGGCGATGAATTATCGTTCTTATGCGATTTACAACGCCCGGACCAGTGGTTATACCGATATGGGGGAATTGTTCGCTCAGAAGGCGGTGGCGGCTTTTTCCGGTGAACTGCCGTTCCCGGAAAGTCTGGCAAACTGGCCTGTGGCGGACGAGCAGACCGCTTTTGAGCTAAATACCGCATACAATGATTTGATGAACGAATTGAAAAACGACGCCAGTGAAAACAACCCGGAACTGGCGGCAGAGGCGCAGGCTAAATTTGACTGCTGGCTGTCGGCAGAGGCGTCAGGCCAGACCGCCACGGCCCGTGAATGCCGCACCAGGTTTAACAAGACCTTGACTGCGTTGCGCGATTGTCGCGGGGGCAAGATTGTAAATCCGCGCAAGACGGTTACACAGACGGAAACAATTGCCGTTGAAACATCCACGCGTCGTGCGGATGCCCAGACTTATTATCCGGATACACGTGATATGGCGGCAATGCGCGGGGCGGGGCGCGCCCGCGAAGGCGTGATTATTGTAAACAACGTCAATGTGCCGGAACATTTGATTAATCCAGTGCCGGTACAGCCCATGGTGTTCAATCAGAACATATACGGCGGCGACAAATCTATGAGCAACAGTTTGAACAACAACGAAATTTCCGAGTTTTCGGAATGTGTTGACGGTGCGCCGTGTGCAACGGGTGCCGTTGTGCCGCAATCAGGCGGTGCGTCATCTGCCATGGTGGGCGGCGGTGATGAAATTCCGATGATTGGCGATGAAATGGTTAGTCGTGAAGAGTTTATAAACATGATGATGGCGATGCGTGCGGAACTGCAGGCGATTAATGCACGCCTGGACAAGATTCAGGCCGCCCAGAACGACAAGACCATGATAAAGGTTCAGCAGATTCCGTTGGAACCGTCGCAGCACATAATGGAAGAGGTTTTTGAGATTCATTTTGACTTTAACAAGGCCACAATCAAGCCGGAATATCAGGAATTGATCAGAAAACTGGCCGGGGCGACACAGGCAAATAAAAATATAAAGGTGTCTGTTGTCGGCCATACTGATACGGCAGGTTCAAAGGATTACAATTATTCTTTGGGCGGACGTCGTGCCGAGGCCGTGCAAAACATGCTGATAAAATACGGTATCCCGGCCAGCCAGATAGTCGCCGTTTCCGCCGGCGAAGAAGATTTGAAGGTTCCGACACCGGATGGTGTGCCGAATGCACAAAATCGCCGTGTTCGTGTCGTCAAAGAGGTTTATACCACTGATGACGCGCCGGCGGCTGCGCCTGTCGCAATAGAGGTGCAAGAAGTGTCCGCCGGTGATTGCGGTGAATATGGATGTGGCCAGTAAACTTAATAATACTTGACAAAAAGATATTATTAGTATAACGTGGCTGTGTCAGAGAGATGTTTTTGAAAGAGGCATTGAAAATGACTGATAAGGTAAATGAATTTAACAAGGCCGGGATGGCGATGCAGCGTGCGGTGGGATATCGTCGCGGAATGGCACAGGTTGTAAACCTGGCAGAGGCGTTCGGACGTCGCGGAATTACGTTTGGTGGAATGGATAATCTGCCCGGACAGATTGAAAAATAATATCTCTGGAACAACAAACTGTCACAAGGGGCCTTTTACGGGGCCCCTTGTGCGTTTTTTGCATTTTATTATATCCCGCCGATTCCGATTGGGGCTGTTATTCCGGGGGCAGTCGTCTGCAGCGCAAAAGGCTGTTTGGATTGGATAAAATGCTGGAATCGTTAAATAAATCTTGTCTGTTGTTGCGTGGTTATCTGCTGTATTTTTGTGTGTTGTAAATGATATTGTTGCGGGCTGATGTTGCATAAATTTTATCTTATGCATTAGATGGAGC
This sequence comes from uncultured Alphaproteobacteria bacterium, assembly GCA_949878575.1. Taxonomy (GTDB): domain Bacteria; phylum Pseudomonadota; class Alphaproteobacteria; order Rs-D84; family Rs-D84; genus Enterousia. Next base: position 352,526 of record CATLAX010000001.1, read on the forward strand.
GGGGGTAAAATGAACTGGTGCCATAATAAAACAAACCGCCGAAAAGGGCGGTTCGTATAATATCCGGGCAATATTGAATGCCGTATTGTTTTTTAAAACGGTATATCGTCGCCGATTTCCGCAACAGAAATTTCTTCGCGCGGGGTTGCGGGGGCCGCCGGTGCCTGGCCGTAATCGCCGCCCGGCATGCCGCCGTCCAGTGCTTTTACCCCGCCCAGTATCACCATCTGACCCATGAACGGATTTAATACAACTTCCGTGGTGTATACGTCCATTCCCTGCTGATTCTGCCATTTGCGTGTTTTTAATGCGCCTTCCAGGTACAGTTTTGTTCCTTTTTGCAACATGCGTTCCGCAACATCAATCAGATTTGGGTTGAATATGACAATGCGGTGCCATTCTGTTTGTTCTTTTTGTTCGCCTGTCTGGCGGTCGCGCCAGCGTTCGGATGTTGCCAAAGAAAAGCTGACAACCTTTTGTCCGCTTTGCATTGTGCGCACCTGCGGGTCTTGACCCACGTTGCCAACAAGTATTACTTTATTTATGCTGCCTGCCATATCGCTTCCTTTTGTTATTCCTATTGGTAAATAAGAGCAGGAAAAGCTAATAAAAGCAAGGGAAAAACACAGTGTTTGACCGCGTGACTTGACTTTTTGTACTGTTTTATATATAATATTAAACTAAGGAGAGTATGGTTCCATTACTCTATATATTTCCCGATAAAGGATTTTACATGCATATAAATGAGTTAAAGGCTAAATCGCCCAAACAACTTTTGAAAATGGCCGAGGATATGGGAATTGAAAATCCGGCACAGTTAAATGTTCAGCAGTTGCGCTTTGCGGTTATGCGCGCATATGCCGCCGATAACAAGGTTACCTTAATCGGCGACGGCGTTTTGGAACGCATGCAGGATGGTTTCGGTTTCCTGCGCGCGCCGGAAAGCAATTATCTGGCCGGGCCGGATGATTTGTATGTTTCGCCCGCACTGATAAAAAAATACGGTCTAAAAACCGGTGATTATGTAGAAGGCCAGATTCAGGCCCCGCAAAACGAATCGGAACGCTATTTCGCACTGGAAACGATAGAACGGGTAAACGGCGGCGACCCGGAAAAACTGCGTCATCGCGTGTCGTTTGACGACATGACGCCGCTGTACCCCGACGAACAGCTAAAGATGGAGATAGAGGGCGACAAGGACAAGGGGCGCAGTCTGTCCGCGCGTGTGATAGATTTGATTTCGCCCACCGGCAAGGGCCAGCGCAGTTTGATTGTTGCACCGCCGCGTACCGGTAAAACCGTAATGCTGCAAAACATTGCCCATTCCATTGCGACGAATTATCCGGATGTTAAGTTAATTGTCTTATTGATCGACGAACGACCGGAAGAGGTTACGGACATGCAGCGCAGCGTCAAAGGCGAGGTTATTTCCAGTACTTTTGACGAACCGGCCGCCCGTCACATACAGGTTGCGGAAATGGTGATAGAAAAGGCCAAACGTTTGGTGGAAGCCGGCCAGGATGTTGTCATTCTGTTGGATTCCATAACGCGTCTGGGGCGTGCGTATAATACATGCGTACCGTCCAGCGGCAAGGTTTTGACGGGCGGTGTTGACGCATACGCCCTGCAGCGGCCAAAAAGATTTTTCGGCGCGGCCCGCAACATAGAAGGCGGCGGCAGCCTGACCATTATTGCGACGGCGCTGGTTGATACCGGATCCAAAATGGATGAGGTTATTTTTGAAGAGTTCAAGGGTACAGGTAACAGTGAAATCATCCTTGACCGCAAACTGTCAGATAAGCGCGTATACCCGGCGATTGATATTACAAAATCCGGCACACGCAAGGAAGATTTGCTGGTGGGAAAGGAAATGCTGTCCAAAATGTACGTGTTGCGCCGTATTATAAATCCGATGGGTACGTTGGAGGCGATGGAGTTTTTGCTGGACAAGCTGCGTCTGACCAAAACAAACGCGGATTTCTTTGGATCCATGAATCAATAAAAACAAAGCGCCCCGTCCGGGGCGCTTTGTTTTGGGAAGCGATGATGAACAAATTGTATTTTTTCGTATTGATTTGCGCGGCCGGTGCCGCGCTTTATTGTTTGGGCCGCGGCGTCGGCGGGGCGCTGTGTCGGGAAAAATCGGCCGCGTACAATGCAAACGCCGCACTTGTATTGCAGACAAAAATTATTGAAAAACAAAGGAAGATAGATGTTGAGGTTGTTAATACCGGGGGTGATGATATTCGTCGCATCCTGCGCGAGAAATACACAATTACAGAATAATATATGCATGCCGGCAACGTGCCGGCCCATATACGGCAGGGCGGCGGACTGGGATGTAATCAGTGATGATTTGGCGCGCAATATTTACAGGCATAATAAAATGTGTGAAGAATGGAAATGATATTGACAAATAGTGCTAGTTGTCTATAATAAGACTCATGGATTTACAGAATGATACTTTTTCTTCGGCTAAAAAATTGCCAAAGCATGCGTCGTTGACGCATCTGTTGCGTCATAAATGGATGGCCAGTCCTGACTCGTGGCGTTATATTTTGTCAAAATGTAATGTTGACCATCACTTGGGGGCTTTGCCGCCGGAATTGCGTGCGCGCGTGCCAAAAGAGAAACTGTCAGAGGTTACGTATGAATTCCGCGTGCGTTTGGATCGGTTTTTGATAGAAAAAGCCCCGGAAATACGCAACCGCTCCAACCGATCAAGATACAATGTTGCAGAAATAGGTGATTTGTTTGGCACATCCTGCATAATAAAGACTGGAGCGGTTAATGTATACGGATGGCGCAAATGGGAGGGCCGCTATGGCGTTGTGTGCAAGATGCAGTTTCCGCAAATACAGGCCGAATATGCGTTAAAGATTTTTTTGCCGCTGCCAAAAGAAGAAAGCCAAGAACATGTTGGCCATGGTGCTTCTTATGAGATACCTACGGCGTTTGCTGCTTCTTATGCAGAACAAGCGGACAACGTGCATGTTTATATGGCGTCCTTGTGTGCGGAGAATTATATCCTGGCCGCCTGGGAAGGCGATATTGCAGACGGTAAAATCCGTAACAATAAGAACAAGATTTTTGTTTCAGACATTTTGGAAACAGAAGCGCGTAACTATCGCGCCGGCCGCCGGATTGATTTTGGCGCCACTTTTCTTACACCTTACGGTCGGCTGCCGTATGACGTGCGCAAATTGTACCGTTGTATGATAAATGCCGCCCGCAAATTTGATGTGGACACTTTTGCCAAAGTTGTCGCCGGTGTCCCGCACCAAAAAATTCAGGCCGTGATAGATACGGCAAATGTCAATGACCGCATGTTTATACGTGATATGATGGCGCGGCTGGGCATGCAGCAGCGTTAGCTGTTTGCCACAATCCCGACAAGCTCGCGAACCGCATCCGCCGTAGCCTGGTCGCCGGCCGGGGCGTATTCCACGAATTCAAAACTGTGTGCATCGGCAAATTCACGTGCAAGACGCCGTGCGGCATACATGCTGATGCCGTTTGGTTCCGGCACCAGAACATCTTTGAAATACTGCGGGTCTATTGCGTCAAAATCAAAAGAAACCACAAACGGGCGTCCGTCCAGGCGTCTGCGTATTTCCGTAATGGCATCGTCCAGGTCGCCGTCGGTCTGCAGTGCGTCCGCCCCGCGCATGAAAATTCCGTTTTCACGCACAAAACTTATTTCTGCCGGCTCGTAAGAGCGGCTGGCCAGATAAAACAGATTTTCCGGACGCAGTGCCGGGAACTTTGACTGCAGTGACAGCCAGCGCGCGTCACCTTCGCCCAGGTTGGCGCGGACATTTGTTCCGTGCGGTGCCCCCGATGCCTCCGCCTTTGAACTTTCCGGCGTATGAATATCCAAATGCGCGTCAATGTATACCAGGCACAGATCCTCGTCCGGCATTGTATCGGCAACGGCCGCAAAATGGCCAAAGTTTACAGAATGGTCGCCGCCAATAAGAATATGGCGCCCGGCCGGTGTCGCGGCATATATTTTTTTATGAACTTCAAATGCGTCGCCAAAACGGTCGGCCATGCATACATCCGCCGGAACCGGATCCGCCGTAATCATTGTCCAGTTCGCCTTTGGAAACATTTCGCGCACGGCCCCCGGCCCCAGGGCGGGCCCGCCTTCCACTATCTTTGCGGTTGCACCGCGTCCGTATTCCACACCTATAAAGTTAGTCACTGTATGCCTCCACTATGCTTTCGGCGGCGTTTTTTATTTTTGCCAGGCCGGATTCGTATGATGCGCAATCGCGTGCTATTTCAGAACGATATGCATCGCGCATGTTTGTCGCCATATAGGCACAGCCGCGTAAATGTTGTACGCAGTAATCATGCCCTGTGGCGAATGTCTGCTGGCCGCGCACACGGCTTTCCGTGCCGGCCCAGTTGATGTTTAGTGCATTTTCCAAATTTACCCATGAATTGTCACCGGTGTATTTCCCGATTGTATTCATCCAATATTGATTCATTTCTTCATCAGACCACGTGTTTGTGCTTTGCAGGCGCAGTATTTTTTGAATCAGCCCATCTATTGCCGGTTGATATTCGGCATCAATCCGGGCCAGCTTTGCACTGCAGTAACACCTGTTATAGGTGGTGTTTTCCCGGCGGCAATATCCGTTCATACATTCCGTGTAATCCGCCAGACAGCGTGCTGCCGGCAGGCTTTCCGTTGTGTCCGCTGCGGCCGCGGCGGCGGCCCCCAACGCCGTTTGCGATGTCTGGGATGCATCACCGCGGGCACTGCGTGCGGCCATATTTCCGCGCACCGCCGCACGTGGTACCACGCGGCGCGTGCCGGATGATGTCGCCGCCCCGCCATTTTGTGTCGTGCGCAGTCCTGCGCGCGCGGCGGTATTGCCCGCGGCTACACCGGTTCCGGCGGCGTTTGCACTGCGTGCGGCGTTGCGCGACACAACCCGCCGCGGCGCCGACAACTGTTCCGTGCGCGTAATTACGTTTATCGGATTTGAACCCTGGTTTGGCGTAACACCGGGGTTTAAATCAGTGCGCATTTGATTGTTTAGATATGGATACATATAGTTGTAATTGTATGCCGCGTTTGGCGATGCGGTCGCACTGCGTGCACCGGTGTTGCGCGTGGTCACCGCCGATGCCGGCATGGCCGCGGTTATAAATATGAATACAAAAGCAAAAAGGCATCGCACTGACATCATGATGCATTTTAGAAATTTTACGAAAACGAAACAAGCATAAAAATTTGCAATTTTGAAAAAGATTGATATACTTTTGCATTGTATATCGGGGCGTAGCTCAGTCTGGTAGAGTGCTTGCTTTGGGAGCAAGATGTCGCATGTTCGAATCATGTCGCCCCGACCAAGTGGTTTAATAAAACGGGTGTCATCGGCGCCCGTTTTATTACATTTCTTATATGATTGAATAAAAAAACGCTGGCCTGTGGTGAAAATGATAATGATATAAAAAAAGCCCGACAAGCGGGCCGATAGAGGATGTTGTTGCCAACAGAGCCCCACAGAGTATTTCTTTATTGTAGATTGCTTTCCAATTCAGTCCGTAATTTAGAAATACATTGCGCATTGTAGTTATAGGAATTAGAATGTCAAGAAAAAGACAATAAACATGCGGATATTTGGTTTTGATTTGGGAATTGCAAGCATCGGCTGGGCGGTTGTTGACATAGAAAAAGAAAACAATAACCCAGAGGTGGAACGTGCCACTGTTGGTAAAATACAGCAGTCTGGGGTGCGTATTTTTAGTGTCGCAGAAAACCCAAAGGACGGTTCTTCATTGGCGGCACCGCGCCGCGAGAAGCGGCGGGTCCGTCGTGCGTTGCGCAGGAAGGCGCTGCGAATGAAAGAAATTCGCGCATTGTTGGAAAATAGCGGCCTGGGCAACCAAAATATCGTTGTTAATTCTGATGATATTGATGTCTGGGCTTTGCGTGCCGAAGATGCCTTTTGCCGCAAGTTGTCGCCACGTGAACTGTCGCGTGTACTGGTTCATATGGCCAAACATCGTGGGTATAAGTCAATGCGTAAGTCCGCAGAGGAAAACGATAAAGAAACCGGAAAGGTCCTTGTTTCAATCGCGCGAAATCGCGAACGTATGGGCGAGTATAAAACAATGGCCCAAATGATTTATAAGAGCGGCTGCAATGATGCAAAAAAATATCGCAATGGTGATGGCGTATATGATAATTCAATCCCGCGGGAAGAAATAGAGAGGGAACTGGATTTAATTTTTGACGCTCAGCAAAAATATGGGTTGTTTACGCCAGAATTACTGGAACAATACAAAAAAATCGCATTTCGTGTGCGGCCGATGCAGTCTGTTGGTAAAATGGTTGGCGGGTGTACGTTAGAGCCGAATTGTTTGCGCGCACCGAAAGAGGCGCCCACGGCAGAATTATTTGTGGCGCTGACCCGTATAAACAACATGAAAATTGTTATTGATGGTGAAGTTCGCTCTGTAAATGATGAAGAACGGACGGCCATCCTGGATTTGTTGCGCAAGACGCAAACGGTTAAATATAAAACATTGCATAACAAAATATGGAAGGGGCAAGACGTCGTTTTTCGCGGTGTAAAAGAAGAAACTCAAGATTTTTATTCCATGGCCGGATGGCATAAATTAAAGAAAATCTTGAATGATGCCGATATGGCGGATATGCGAATGCTTGACCGGATTATGAAGGTTGTTGCAACCCAGAAAGATGAAGCGGCAATAGCAAAAGAATTACGACGCAAGAAAGTCCCAGAAAAATATATTGCAAAATTAAAGGAATTGTCTACGTCCAAATTCATAAATCTGTCTTTGCAGGCCTTGTATAAAATTGTCCCGGAAATGATGCGCGGGCTGACGTATGACAAGGCTTGTGCGGCGGTCGGCTATGATTTTAAAACCAAAGTATCCGGGGATGTAAAGGTGGATAATGGCTGCATTGCAGAGATTTCAGAATGGACGCGTGTCCCGGTTGTTAATCGTACTGTAGCACAGTTTCGCAAGGTGTACAATGCGCTGGTCCGGAAATATGGCGCCCCGGATCAGGTGAATTTAGAGGTTGGACGCGAATTAAAGAATAACTTTGATGATCGTAAAAAAATAGAACGTCAACAGAATGAAAATCGCGATAAAAATGATAAAGCGCGCGCAGAATATGAGGGGCTGGTCGGGCGCAAGGCAACGGCCAAAGAAGTCTTAAAATATAAACTGTATCAGGACCAAAACTGCCAATGCATGTATTCTGGCGAGGCGATTGATTTAGCGCATCTGGATGATTATGAGATTGATCATATCTTGCCGTATTCGCGGTCGTTGGATAATTCTTATACCAACAAGGTTTTGGTTAAATACACAGAAAATCAGGCAAAAGGCAACAAGACGCCATATGAATATCTTGGCAATACCGCACGCTGGGACGCGTTTGTCGGGCGTGTGTCCGCAATCAAGACTGCCTTGGGGGGACGTAAGATTGCAAATCTATTGAACAAAGATTTTGAAGCAAAAGAAGAGGATTTTCGCGAACGCAATGCAAATGATAACGCGTATGCATCCCGCCATATCCGCCAGATTTTAAGCATCGCTTTCCCGGAATTGCGTGTTGATGTTCGCGCCGGGGCATTGACACATTATTTGCGCGGGCAATGGGGGCTGGAAAAATCGCGTACGGAATCAGACAGGCACCATGCCCAGGATGCGATTGTTGTCGCCTGTGCAACACAGGGGATGGTGCAGTATTTGTCAACAATATCTGGGTTGTTTGAAAATAAACGTAACGAGAAGGATAAACCGTGGTGGAATAGGTTAAAACAAAACATTCAAGAACCGTGGGATGGATTTCGTGCCGATGTTTTGCGGTCGTTGGATGAAGTGTTTGTTTCGCGCACGGTGCGTGGCAAGGCAACGGGCTCGGCGCATAAGGATACCATCAATTCACCAAAAACTAATAAAGGCAGCATGATTTTGCCGCGTGGACGCGCCGATAAAGACAATATGTTCCGCATGGATATCTTTAAAAAAGACGGAAAATATGTGGTTGTGCCAATATTTGTGGCAGACACGGTTGACAAAAAACGCCAAGATATATTTTACCCACAACCCGCCAAGGCGCATAATCCGGTCGCAGTTGATGATACTTATGAATTTGTTATGACATTGCACAAGGATGATTATATCAAGATCACGACAGCAGATGACAAAATATATGAGGGGTATATTGTTCAATGCAATATGCCTGTTGGACAGTTTGTTATAAGAAGTACTGATAATTCCGCGGTATTTTCTGTCAAAACAGATACCTTTGAACCAGACAATTTTATTGTCATAGATGGTAATTTGTGTAAAGTTAAGGATTATGAATGCGGTAAATTGCGTGCAGTGCGCATGAATGGTGTTGTTGAGGAAATTGATGCCATGAAGAAGCACATGCGTAGTGGCGAGGTCGCGAAAAAGCAAATACAGACAGTAGATAAATATGAAAAGCGTGATGCGCAAAAAACGATAAATGTTGGTACTTTTAAAAACTTGCAAAAATTTCATATTGATGTTTTGGGCGATAGGTCAGAGGTTAAATCTGAACATCGTGCGCCGGTCTGCGCTATAAAACCGCAATCAGAAAAAAGAAAAGGAAGGAAGCAACCTAAAAGGAATAAAAATGGGGTGGCGAATCCTTCAACTAACGAAACCGTGTAAACTATCGGTAAAACAAAAACAATTATTTTACGAATCAGATGATACCAAAACAACGATTCCGATAGAGGATTTATCGGTCGTTGTTTTGGAAACCGGCTTTGTGCAACTAACGGGACATGTCTTGTCAGAATTTGCGGCAAACGATGTTGTGCTGCTGACCTGCGATGCATCGCATTTGCCGGCGGGAACCTTTTTCCCGTTTCACGATAACTCGCGTTATTCGGAAATGGCGCATATTCAAATTTCGGCCAGCGAACCATTAAAAAAGCGTGTCTGGCAATCGGTTGTGCAGCAAAAGATTCTGAACCAGTCGGCGGTATTGCATGCATTTGGAACAGAAAACGCATTGTCTGAAATTGCAAAACGCGTACAAAGCGGCGATAGTGATAATCGTGAGGCCCATGCGGCGCAATTATATTGGCGATTGTTGTTTGGTGATTTTACGCGACGTGATGATGCGAACATTATAAATAAAGCACTAAACTATGGATATGCCATTGTGCGCGGCTGCGTGGCGCGTAATATTGTTGCGTCCGGATTATTGCCATGTTTTGGTATCCATCATGATAATCAGCTGAATCAATTTAATCTGGTTGATGACATGATGGAACCGCTGCGCCCGTTTGTGGATTATAGTGTGGCAAAGTTGGACTTGTCCGATTGCTCAGACTTAACACCAGAATTAAAAAATAAACTAATATCAGTATTATTATGTAACGCAAATGTGGGGGGTGAAGCAATATCGTTGCTTAAGTGTGCAGAAATGATGTCGGCATCACTGTCCAAGGTATTTAGACAAAAGGATTGTCGTTTATTGGTGTTGCCGGTGTTTGATAATTCTCTGCTGGATATGGAGGATTTTGACTAATGGCGCAATATGGGGAACGATTTATGAGAATGATAGTATTTTTTGATTTACCAACACTGACAAAGCAAGACAGAAAACAAGCGTCCAAATTTCGTAATGCCTTGTTAAAGGATGGGTACTATATGATGCAACTGTCTGTTTATTCAAGGATTTGTAAGGGTATGGCACAGGTTGAAAAACATGCCGGACGCCTAAAATGCTTGATTCCGCCCAGTGGAAGTGTTAGACTGATGACGGTAACAGAAAAACAGTTCGCTGATATGGAAATATTGGTCGGCGAATCGAAAAAACAAGAAAAAATAGGTGCAAAGCAACTTGTTATGTTTTAGTTTTTCTTTAAAGAATTACAAAATAACCCGCTATATTCAGCGGGTTGTTTTGTTGGTATTATATCAAAACCAATTTGGAAAGCAATCTACAACCGTATCGTCTTGTTTGGGAACATTGGAAAGATTATATCAAAACCAATTTGGAAAGCAATCTACAACTATGCCTCGTTCTCAATATCGTGACTTTATATTATATCAAAACCAATTTGGAAAGCAATCTACAACCACATTCATCGTCAAATACGCCAAGACGGTATTATATCAAAACCAATTTGGAAAGCAATCTACAACCGTAAATTGTTTGGTACGCGCTTGTTATCTATTATATCAAAACCAATTTGGAAAGCAATCTACAACGTGAAGACCTCTTTTATGACTTTAAACAGTATTATATCAAAACCAATTTGGAAAGCAATCTACAACAAGAGTGTTGGCGTGAAATTCAGTTGCCTTATTATATCAAAACCAATTTGGAAAGCAATCTACAACGACCGATTTGACTGGTGGCATCCGGAATTTATTATATCAAAACCAATTTGGAAAGCAATCTACAACCTACCCGATATTCTTAAATGATGACCATCTATTATATCAAAACCAATTTGGAAAGCAATCTACAACATTGATTGGCATAAATGCCGTTGCTCGTAAATTATATCAAAACCGATTTGGAAAGCAATCTACAACCGCTTGTTGGGGCTGTATGTTTCCTGCAATATTATATCAAAACCAATTAGAAAAACAATCTATAGAGTTGTGGGTTATTATTAAGAGCTATTTTATTGTATAAAAAAATCGGTTCGGAGTTTGCCGAACCGATTCATCGCCTTCTCATCTCATTTATAATATTACATAATTTTTATGTCTTTTCCAGTATTATTTTTTTTGCCAGTGCTGTGAAAACAGTTGTTTTATAGTTAAAATTTGTAATAATTATGAAACGATAATAATCCCATATGATTTTTGCCGCCCGGGGCGGTAAAATTATGTAAAACTTGTCGGAGAGAGAAATGCCAAAAAAGAAAAAACAGACAAATAATGAAATTCCGTCCGCGGTGCCGGCGGATACTGTTGCAAGTGATGCGGCGCGAAAAAAACGTCGCCGCATGGCGTACATTGTCGGCATTGTGGCGGCATTATGCGTTGGGGCTGTTGTGTTAAAGCATGTTTTGACATCCGGACCGTTTATGTATGCCGGAACACTGGAAACCACAAAGGTGACACTGGCGGCGCGTGTTTCGTCCGATATATCCAATGTTTTTGTGTCAGAGGGCGATTACGTTCTGCGCGGCCAGCCTCTGATGGAGCTTAGCTGTGACACATATAAGATTTTGGCGACACAGATAGATAATGATTATGGCCGCGCCCAGGCGCTGTCTCAGCGCGGGCACATGTCCCAGGCGGAGTTTGATGTTTTGACCCGCAACAAGCAGGACAATGATTTGAAATTGCAGTGGTGTAATGTAACGGCGCCGATTGACGGCATAATCACCACAAAGTTTCGTGAGCCTGGCGAGATTGTGGCGCCTGGAACCGCGTTGATATCGCTGGCGAATCCATATGAAATATGGGCGTATTTTTATGTGCCGTATACAATGCTGCACAAATTGCGCGTTGGTCAGCAGGTTACGGGAATCCTGCCGGAGGCGGATAACAAAAAATTTCAGGGAAAAATAATCAAAATCAGTGAAGAGGCGGAGTTTACACCCAAAAACGTGCAAACTCGCGAGGAAAGGACCCGCCTGGTCTATGGTGTAAAGGTTCAGTTTGAAAATTCTGATCTTAGTTTGAAATCCGGAATGACGATTGAAAGTGCGCTGGTTGATGAATAAGGTTGAAATCAATATTTCAAATATATCAAAGCAGTTCCGGGATGTGGCCGCCCTGGACAATGTTTCAATGCATTTTGAAACAGGCAAACTGTACGGCATAATAGGTCCGGCCGGCGCGGGTAAAACCACCTTGTTTAGAATTATGCTGCAACTGATGCGCGCGGGGGCTGGAACTGTTGAATACCTGGCCGACGGGCGTGCGGTAAAGTTTTCTGATTTCAGCGAACATATAGCCTATATGCCGCAGAGTCAAAGTCTGTATGCTGATTTGTCCATAGACGAGCATCTGGATTTTTTTAAAAAACTGTACGGAATAGATGACGATGAGTATCGCAAGCGTAAGCAGGAGCTGATTCAGTTGGCGCGTTTGGATAAATTTTTAGATCGTACGGCGGGTCATTTGTCCGGCGGCATGTATAAAAAACTGGGGCTGATGTGCGCGTTGCTGCGGTCGCCAAAGGTAATGTTACTGGACGAGCCTACAAACGGTGTTGATCCCATTAGCCGCCGCGAATTTTGGAGTCTTTTGCACGAATCTCTGGGGCGGGGGATTTTGGTGATAATGACCACCGCGTATATGGACGAGGCCGAACGCTGCAGCGAAGTGGTGCTGATGGAGGGGGGGCGCGTTCTGGGAACGGGCGAACCACGAGAGCTGCTGGCGCGGCACGGGTGCGCGAATTTTGATGAGTTCTTTTTAAAGCGCGGGGGTGAAAAATGACCGCGGCTATTGTTGACGTTCAGGATTTATCTGTTATATTCGGGGATTTTTACGCCGTGCGTGACGTCACCTTTCGTGTGGCGCCGGGTGAAATATTTGGATTCCTGGGGGCGAACGGGGCGGGAAAGACGACCACAATACGCGTGTTGTGCGGCCTGTTGCCGGGCAGTCGCGGGCGCGTTGTCATAGACGGCGAAGAATTTGTCCGTGGGCGCGAAAACATAATAAAGCAAAAGGTCGGATACATGTCGCAGCGGTTTACGCTGTATGACGGGTTGTCGGTAAAAGAGAATTTTGATTTTGCCGCGTCACTGCGCGGATTGACGCGTGATGAATATTTGGCGTCCCGGGAAAGACTGCTGGAATTTATAGGCTTTGATAAAAATTTAAATACTGTGGTAAAAAATCTGCCCGGCGGAATAAAACAGGAGGTGGCGCTGTGCGTGGCGCTGCTGCATAATCCGAAAATCGTTTTTTTGGACGAGCCGACGGCCGGTGTCGCACCTGTGGCGCGCGATCGTTTCTGGAAACTTATAAAAGATTTGGCCGCCGCCGGCAAAACGGTTTTTGTCACAACCCATTACATGGACGAGGCGGAAAACTGCAACCGCATTGCGCTGATGCGGGCCGGAGAGCTGATTGCGGTGGATTCGCCCGCAAATTTGAAGCGCCGCACGTTTGGCGACGGCCTGTATAACTTTACCCCGCGGCGTTCGGGCGTGGTGCTGCGCATGGGGGGCGATATGGAGATTTGTGAACCGTACGGTCTGCACTGGCATGTAAAATTCAGAAACGGTGTTGACGCCGCCGCGGCCGTAAAAAAATACAGAAATGATTTTGAAATAGAAAAAATTCCGCCGTCGCTGGAAGATGTCTTTATCCGTCTGGTGGAGGGACAAAATAGATGAAAATGTTTTCCATGCGCCGAATGGGGGCCATATTTTCCAAAGAGTTCAAACATATATTCCGTGATCCGTTTACGTTGCTGATGGCGCTGATGCTGCCGCTGGCGATTGTGCTGATACTGGGCAATTCCATTGAGTTTAATGTACGGTCAATCAATATGGCGTATCATGACGCCGACAGGACGGAAAGTTCGCGCAAGCTGATAGAGACTTTTGCCAGTTCCAATTATTTCCGCCCGTATGAGATTGAAAATCCGGACGGCGGTTTTTCCGATATTGTGGACGAGCGGGCGCGGGTCATGGTTTCTGTTTCGCCGGATTTTGAGAAAGATGTAAAAGGCGGCGGCACGGGCAGGGTGCAGGTTTTGATGGATGGCGCGGATAATTCGTCCGTTATGGCAGTCATGAATTATCTGACAACAATCAACCGGATGGCTTATTTCAAAATCATGGATATGCCGCGCAGTGTGGCGTCGCCCCAGATGTCTTTTAAAACGCGGTATCTGTTTAATCCGGAATTAAATTCCCGCTGGTTTTCGGTGCCGGGGTTGTCCGCGGTTATAATTGCGCTGGTGGCGATTATGCTGACCACGCTGACCATATGCCGCGAATGGGAGCGCGGATCAATGGAAATGCTGTTGTCAACGCCGGCGACATCGCTGGAAATTATTTTGGGCAAGGTTTTGCCGTATGCGATTTTAAGTTTTGTCGGGTTCGTGTTGGTGTTCATAGTGGCGCGTGTCGTGTTTGGCGTCCCGTTTGTCGGCAGTTATGCGACACTGATACTGGGGACGCTGCTGTTTATTCTGGGCTATCTGGCGATAGGGCTGTTTATTTCCATTTCCACGCACAAGCAAGAGGTTGCGATTCAGTTTGCCTGTATAATAGGCTTGCTGCCGACGGTGGTGCTGTCGGGGTTTGTGTTTCCAGTGGAATACATGAGCCGTGGTTATCAGGTGTTTTCATCGCTGTTTCCCGCGCGTTTTTACATGGACATAACACGCGACCAGTTTTTAAAAGGCAGTTCGCTGATAGATTTGTGGGTGCCGTTCGCGTTGCTGGGGCTGCAGGCGGTTGTGCTGATGGTGGCGTGTATCGCGCATTTTAAAAGGACGCTGGAATGAACAAACTGATAGGCTTTTTTAAGAAAGAATTAATCGGTCTGTTGCGCGATCCGGTGCTGCTGGTGGCGGTTATGGTTATGCCGGCGGTGCAGCTGGTGGTGCTTAGCGGGGCCATCACGCTGGAGGCAAAAAATCTGCGTCTGGCGGTGGATACCGGCGCCCATGACATGATGATGGAAAAAATTTACAATCACGCCATTGGATCCGGATGGTTCGTGCGCGCCCCGGATACGGATAAGGATCCGGTGGCCGCGGTGCAAAGCGGCCGCGCCGATGTGGCGATTGTTGCGCCAGAGGGCGGCCTGACGCGCGCGGTGGGACGCGGCGAAGGAGAAATTCAGGTTTTAATAGATTCCATGAATATTTTAAAGGCGCAAAGTATAGAGGCTTATTTGCAGGGGGTGACGGCGCGTGCGGCGGCCGACATGAATTATTCCATTGGCGCGTCGCCCATAGAATTCAACGTGCGCATTCTGTTTAACCCGCAGTTGAATACAAAATGGTTCATGGTGCCGTCGTTGATTGCCGTGCTGGTGTTTATAGCGTTGCTGGTGCTGATAACCATATCCATTGCAAAGGAAAAGGAAACCGGCACGATAGAAACACTAATATCGGCGCCGGTGTCAAAGTATGACATAATAATCGGCAAAGTTGTTCCGTACATACTTGTCTCGTTTTTAATAATGCTGTCCATTCTGGTCATCGGCCTGATTGTGTTCGGAATACCGTTTGTGGGGTCCGGGCTGATGTTTCTGCTGGGTTTTCTGGCGTTCTGTGTGCCGGGTGCCGCCATTGCGGTATTGTTGGCCAATTATACGCACAATCAGCAGCAGGCGCTGCTGGGTATCGTTATTGTGGCGTTTTTGTCGCTGATGCTGTCGGGGGCGCTGATTCCGACGGAAAACATGCCGACACTGCTGCAGTATGTCAGTTATATAAATCCGCTTAGCCATTATTCGTACATGGTGCGCAGCATAATATTAAAAGGACCTGACTGGTCGTATTTTGCTGCGCATGCGTTTGTTATGATTCTGGTCGGGGGGCTGATATGGGTTATCGCTGTTAAAAAGTTTAAAACCACGCTATAATAAGAAGGAAGGAACGATGAAAAACAGTATTTATTTTTGTTGGGTTTGTATTCTGGCCTCTTTGCCGGCGCGTGCGGATATGTATTCCGCCCTGCAGGGGGTGTATGACAGCAATCCCGTGATAGAGCAGGCGCGCAGCGCCGTCGGCATCGCGAACAGCGAACTGGCCGCCGCGCGCACGGAAACAAAGCCGTATCTGGGCGTTTCGGCGAATGCCGGACTGGCCCGGACCAAGGTTTTTGACCAGACGTTTGACACCACGCCGACAGAGGTTGGCGCCACTTTTCAACAAAACGTCTTTCAGGGTTTTTCCACCATGGCAAAGATAAAGGGGGCCAAAGGCGGCGTCGCCGCCAGCCAGGCCGCACTGTACGCCACGCAGCAGGATGTTTTTCTGGATGCGATAAACGCGTATATAAACGTGTTGAACGCACAGGAGGTTTTAAATCTAAAGAAAAACAATCAGCGCGTCTTACAGGAATACTATGATTTGTGCCGCCAAAAGCAGGAAGTTGGTGTTTTGACTGCAACCGATGTGGCCCAGGCATCCGCCCGCCTGGAAGGCGCGAAGTATCAGACCATAGACGCCGATGCGGAATATCAGAACGCACAGGAAACCTTTCGGCGCATATACGGACGGACAGAGGAAAAATATTCCGATATCAGCCTAAAGCGCATGCAGCATTTGTTCCCGGATTCTGTGGAAGAGGCCGAAGAGTATGCGATAAAAAACCATCCGGCGCTGATTGCTCTTAACGCCCAAGAGGCCGCCGCGCGCGAAAATATAACCGTGGCGCGCAAATCCCGCCTGCCGTCGGTTGACATCAAGGCGTCCGCCATGCAGATAAACGATATTCCCGTTGCGGACAAACTGCGTGACGGCCGGGTCGGTATATATTTAAGCATGCCTTTGTACGACAAGGGGAACGCATCCGCAAATGTTGAAAAAGTGCGGCACACCGTTGCCGGCATACAGGACAAGACAGTTGATACGCGTCGCATGATTGTTGAGCATCTGCGCCAGGCGTGGAACATGTACGAGGCCCAGGATTCCGCAATCAGCGCCGCCCAGGCCGGTGTCCGTGCCAGCCAGCTGGCGCTGGACGGAACGCGTGAAGAGCAGGCGCGCGGCCGCCGTACAGTTTTGGACGTTCTGAATGCCGAACAGGAACTGTTGAATTCCAAAGTGTCGCTGGCGCATGCGCGTCACGGCAAGGTGGCCGCATATTTTGCCGTTTTGGCCGCAACCGGAAAACTAAGTGCGGAAAATCTGGGAATTAAAATAGAAGAAAAATAGGTGTTGGCTTATGAGCAGGGATGAAATACAAAAATTTTTGGAAAAGAAATTTCCGGGCGAGACCGTAAAATATGTCGGATGCGGCACGGATTCCACCGCGTTCAAGGTCGGCGACAGGATATGCCGTTTTCCTCATAACAGTGCGGATGTTTACAAGATGGAGGCGGCGTTGTGCGATTTTATCCGCCCAAACATTTCCGTTGACATTCCGAATGTTGAAATAGTTTCCGACGGAGGATCCGTGTTTGCAATACATAAAATGATACAGGGCGGCAAATGGTCGTGGCATAAATTTTCGTGGCACCCCCGTCGCCAGCGCAATTTGTCGCGATCGTATGCACGTTTTCTGGCCGAATTGCACGGCGTGGATGCGGCGTCCTTGCAACGGCGCGTCCCGGAACTGCGCGAATCGGTGCCTTACTGCGATATAGATGAAATTTCCGATTTTTTGGCCCGCTTTATGACGCCCGGCCAGTTGCGCTTTTTTAGAAAAAATTACGAACGCATTACCGGTGCGCCCGTGGCGCCGAGCGACATGGTCTTTATACACATGGGGATGAAGGGGGCGAATTCCGTCGTTGGGAATGACGGCGCGATATGCGGCGTGTTTGATTTCTGCAGCGGCGGTGTTTACGAACGCTGGCGCGATTTTGTTTTGGTGTATTTGGGGCGCAACGCCCGCATGTTTCGCCAGGTGCGGCGCGAATATGGCAAATTAACGGGGCTGCGCCCCGATGCGGGCCGCATCGCCGATTTGGCGGTGATAGAATTTTTATGGCGCCGCCGGCTGTATCCAAACGGTGTGTTCGCGCCGCGCAACGACCATTTTATAAAGAAAAATATTGCCGTGGCGTTAACGCGCTTTCATCGTCTGCCAAAAAAGATGTCATGGATAATTTATGCACGCATGTCGCTGCATGACCGGATTGTGGCGCGTCGCCGCCGCGGACATGTTTCCTGAAGGTGAATCTGCCGGACTGTGATATAATACGCCTTGTAATTATGATGCTATAAGGCAAGGAGGTGTTACCATGCAAAAACAAAGAAAAAATGTCGCAGCGAACGCGTCCGGCGGTCGTCGGCGTGCGCCGTCAAATCCCATGTATGCGTATATTCAAAACCTGTATAACCGCAGCGCCCCGCTGTTGATATGCGAGGCGGCCCTGCTTGGTTTCGCGGCCATACTGATGGTGTTTCGGCCGATAGAAATGCTGGCCATGATGACGTTTGTCATAGGGGTTGCATTGATACTGTTCGGCCTGTACCGCACGATTGCGGGATTTACGGTGTCCCGTGTGCCGGGGGGCGGATGGATAGACGTGATATTCGGTCTGACGAACATTATTCTGGGCGTGCTGTTTTGCGCATATCCGACCAGTGCATCCATGGGAATCGTATATGTGTTTATAGCCCTGTTGGTGTTCAAGGCGATAAAGGCGCTGATTTTTGCAATAAACATGGCGCGGGCACGTGTCGGGCATTATGCGATGGATTTGACGGTCGCGGCCGTGCTGTTCCTGTTGGCAGTACTGCTGATGTTCTTTCCGGCCGTGGGCGGCGTCACCCTTATATACATGATGGCAATTATATTGCTGTTGTATGCCGCCTCAGACATTTATATGTTTGTAGAGCTGTTTCATCTTAAAAACAAAATAAAAGAATAAAACCGGGGCGTTTTGCCCTGGTTTTATTCAATATGGCACCTTTTCTGTATTTCGGCCCAGTCGGTTGCGGCATAGCCGCGCTGATGTTCCGGCTTGTTCATTTCCATGACACAGTCTTTTTGTATATCAGTCGGGCATCGCCAGCACGCCTTTAATGCTTCCTGTGATATGCGGTTCATACTGCTTTTGGGAATGCATTGTTTTTTCTGTCTGTCTGTCAAAAAATTCCGTGTCTTTGTCGCATCCTTCGCCGCACGGGACAACGCCCGCGCCGTGTTTGTGGTCTGCGATGGCGGGGGCGTTTATGGCGCATGATATGGCAATAATGATTGCCGGCCAATGGAAAATCTTCATTTGTCGTCCTTTTTTATAGCAAAGAAAAACCACCAAGCAGATTTGGTGGTCGGGGGGTTAGAAAAATCAGTTCATCAATGATTCCGATCGCTTTTGGAATAAACCTGTTTTATAACGACCGCCACCCGACGAAATAAATCGGGGAACAAACGGTGCAAATGCATCGCAATACCAGATAACGATGCATTTGTTTTGCACCGGATGAACGTCAGGCTTTCTAAGGCCCCGAACCACATCCATGCGGTTCGGAATAAGTTTATTGAAGTTTGTTTAATCGGTTAATAATAAAAAATGGCGCGCCCTGCAGGATTCGAACCTGCGACCTGCGGATTAGAAATCCGATGCTCTATCCAGCTGGGCTAAGGGCGCACTTATGTTTCATTTTATAACAAAATTTTGTCAATTTCAAGCCCAGCACAACATTTTATCTGGCAAATCAGGCGATATTTCTTAAAAATAGTTGTTGCAGGCCGGTTTTTAAAAGGTTAGAATGCAATTACTCAAGTGATTTTCCGCACCGCGTGACTCTTGACATATTGGTGCGGCAAAAAGCGGGGGCTTTGGTCGTTTTTCATTCAAATTAAAAGGAGAACATAATGAAAAAACTGTTTGTATTGCCGATGTTGTGCGGTGCGTTGCTGGCGGGCTGCAGCAAAGATAACTCTGTGGAAGTTCTGGGTCAGAAGTGCGAAAAAATCGCAACTGGCGAACGTGGCGATTTCTTGGCGAAATGCCCGGTTGTTCCGGAATTGGACGCTATCCGCAATGCTGACAAGAATGCAATGTTCCTGTCTGTTGCACCGAGCGAAGAAGTAATCGCAGATGTTGAAAGCGTTTATGTTGATGTTGTTCCGGCGAACACAGTAGAAGGCGTTGCGGTTAACTGCTATCGCGTTCTGGGTGTAAACCCGACCGTTGACGGTGAAGCAATGTATGCGGTTGAAGTTTGCGAACAGTAAACTTTTATGGCTCTTGATTAAAAACCGCCGCGAATGCGGCGGTTTTTAATATAACCGGCCAAAATATGATTTTGGCCGGTTGGTGCGTCTTCTCAGCTCCGTGGGGATTATTACATATTATATTATGATTTGCTAATATTATTTTTTGTGTAAATTCATGGGGAAATGCTTCCTGTGAGTATGCTGGTAAAATGGTGTTATAATGGTGGCAACAATACAAAGGCAAATTTTATGAAAAAGATTTTACAGTTTGTATGCGCTATGTTTTTTGCTTTTTTACCTGGTTTCTTCGGAATTATGTTTACACCCAGCGGTGCGTCGGACATGTGGTATAACGCCCTTGGCAAATCCGTGGTAACGCCAGAGGGATGGGTTTTTGGCGTCGCCTGGGCCGTATTGTACGCATTGTTGGGAATTGCACTGTTTCTGGTGATTAGCAGTGAGCGCGCCGGTCCCGGCAAGACAAAGTCTTATGCGCTGTTCGGGGTTCAGATGATCTTGAACGGTTTGTGGTCTTATTTGTTCTTTGGACTGCATATGGCAGGTGTCGCGTTTGCTGTTATAATAGCGTTAATAGCCGTTGCGGTGTGGATGATGCGGGCTTTTTATCCCATCAGCAAAACCGCCGCATATCTAATAGTTCCGTATATTTTATGGCTGATTTTTGCGGCTTATTTAAACGGTGTGGTTTTGTATTTAAATTAGGAAACGGGGCGGGGTGCTATATTTTTAGTATTTTGTAGTCCGCATCCCCGATGTTTAAGTATTTCAGCCCCAGTTCTTCAACATAATCAGGGCTGTAATCCTGCAGCAATTTAATATGTTGCTGTAACGCCTCCATATTCTTCTGCTCTGTTTCCAGCTGCTGCTGTTCAGAATTCAGGCGCCATATGTTTATTATGAATTTTTGTACATTAACCTCGCCCCAAAAGATGCGCACAAACATAAACGCGGCAAATACTGCGAATAATATTCCTATCTTGCCGCGGATGCCGCCGCACCACGCGCGCCCCATAAATCCAAAGAAATTTTTGATTTTTTCCATCATAGATGTCATTATATCACAAATGCTTACTGATAATCAAATTTTTGCAGCACCCCTGGCCGGTGTTACCGATCGACCGTTTAGGCGCATTGTGCGTGAATTTGCGCCAAACGCCCCGATTGTGACGGAAATGATATCTTGTCATTCTTTGGTGGGGGGGCATAAAAATTGTCTGCGTAATTTTGACAGGTATGATGATGAAGCGCCCATCGGCGCCCAGATATTCGGCGCTGACAAAGATTTAATGGCGGAGGCGGCACGAATGTTGCAGGACGCCGGTGCCGGCTGGATTGATATAAACATGGGTTGTCCCGTGCCAAAGGTTGCGACGCGCGCCGGTGCGGGGGCTTTTTTGATGCGCGATCATAAACTGGCCGGGCAAATAATGCATGACGTTGTTCGGGCGGTAAAGATTCCTGTTTCCATAAAGACCCGCCTGGGCTGGGATTCAGAACATACGGATTGGCGTGATCTGTTGGGGATTGCGGCCGACTGTGGCGTGCGTTTTGCCACATTGCACGGGCGTACCCGGGCGCAGCTGTATCTGGGGCCGGCCGTGTGGCCCGATGTTTCGGATTGTCCGATTCCCGTTATTGCGAACGGTGATATAAAAAATGCCGATGACGCCATGCGCGCAATGCGGCTGGGGTACAGCGGTGTAATGATTGGGCGCGCAATGTTGGGGCGGCCGTGGATAATAGGGTGCATGGCCGGTGGCGACGCCCCGGATAAAATCGGGGATGTTGTATTGCGGCACCTGGATTATGCGGTGGAATATTACGGTGCCGCGGTCGCAGTACCCATGTTTCGCAAACATGCCGCATGGTACAGTGCCGGGATGCCGAATTCCGCTGATTTTCGTATTCGGGTAAACAGGATTGTCGATGTTTCGGAACTGCGTGATGCAATTTGCGAATTTTGGGGTTGCGATTTGCCGTGCCAGATTCTATGATAGGCCTAACAGCAGGGGATTGTTCAAGATGAATGAAAACACAAATATAAAAGAAAAAGAAGATGTAACAGAAAATGTGGAAATGACGGCGGGTGAAATGTTGCGTAACGCCCGTACAACCGGTCGTCGCAAGCGCGAAATACCGACTATTTCCAAACAGCTGTGCATACGCGAAGAATTTTTACAGGCGCTGGAAAGCGGGGATTATTCCGAAATACCCGAACCCGTTTATATTCTGGGCTTTGCGCGCAACTATGCAATGGAGCTGGGGCTGGATCCAGATGAAATCGTATCAAAAATTAAGCGCGAGATGGGGATTTCAACCGATTGCACGCCAGAGGCCGACGGCGGCGAGGCGGCGGCATGCGCGGTGCCGCATGTAACGGCGGCCGGCGTGATGTCACGTGTGTTGAAGTTCATGCGCGCACGGTGGAAATGGTTTGCCGCCGGTGGCGCGGTGTTGGCGGCAGTTGTGCTGGCGGTTATTATCATTGTTTCGCTTGTGCGCACCGATAGCCCCGCAGATGTTGCAAATGCGCCGGTTGCGCTGGTTCATACCGTGACAGAACCCACGTATAACAAAGAGGTTCGCGAACGTTTCGGGGCCGAAAACCGCGACAGCGCCCGCATCATTCTGCAGTCTGTGCAGGAATCGTGGGTAAAGGTTGAAGATGCCCGCGGAAACACCGTGTTTAGCCGTGTTTTGGTGCCGGGTGATGTGTATTATGTTCCGTCCGGTACAGGTTACAAGGCCACATTCGGAAATGCCGGCGGTGTTGATATTTGGGTTGATGGCAAGGCTGCGGCCAAAGCGGGCCCGGCACATACGCGTAAATCCGGAATAGAGCTGGATGCGGACGCGCTGGCCAAGACGGCCGGGTCGGCCAAAGCGGACGAAGATGTACAGCCGGAAGAGGCATCGGCGCCTGCGGGTGAATAAAACTGTTTTATTTTTTAACGGGGGCAACCCCGTTTTTATTTGTTATATATGGTTGACAAAAACATAAAAGTGTGTTAAGTTTGTTGTTGTAAAATTCCTGCGAATCATTGTTTTTGGTGCTGGGAATATATGTATGCGGAGCGGAATATATTTTTCGCTCTTTTTGTTGAAATTTTTGGTAAAATATCTATATTTGGTGATGAAGATGGCTAACGTGATAAAAATTCGCGGCGCACGCGAAAACAATCTTAAAAATATTGATTTGGACATACCAAAAAACAAGTTGGTGGTGTTTACCGGCGTATCCGGTTCGGGTAAGTCGTCGCTGGCCTTTAATACCATTTACGCAGAGGGCCAGCGCAGATATGTTGAATCGCTGTCGTCTTATGCGCGCCAGTTCCTGGATATGCAGAAAAAACCGGATGTTGACCTGATAGAGGGCTTGGCGCCGGCTATTTCCATAGAACAAAAAACAACATCAAAAAATCCACGTTCAACGGTGGGAACCGTGACGGAAATATATGATTATCTGCGATTGCTGTGGGCGCGCATCGGCGTGCCGCATTCGCCGGTAACGGGGCTGCCGATTAAATCACAGTCTATATCGGAAATGGTTGATTGGACCATGAAGCTGCCGGCGGGAACAAAAATTTATGTTATGGCGCCGCTGGTCCGCGACCGCAAGGGTGAATACAGAAAAGAAATAGCATTTTTGATAAAGCAGGGGTACAGCCGCGCAATAATTGACGGCGAGCTGTACGATTTGTCTGCGGCGCCGGCGCTGGATAAAAATAAAAAGCATAATATTCTGGTAATTGTTGACCGGTTGGCGATACCGTCGCCTGATTCCGATAACGATGAGTTCCGGTCGCGTTTGTATGCTTCTTTTGAGGGGTCCTTGCGGCTGGTGCCGGGCTCTGTTCTGGTGCGGCGTTTGGATACGGGCGAAGACACGCTGTATTCGCAGAACTATGCGTGTCCGGTCAGCGGGTTTACAGTGCCAAAGATAGAACCGCGGCTGTTTTCATTCAACGCCCCGGTTGGTGCCTGTCCGTCCTGTGACGGTTTGGGTGTACAGTTGAACATGTCGCCGGATTTGGTTATACCCGATCCGTCAAAGTCTATTTTGGATGGGGCGATTGCACCGTGGTCGCGCGGCGGCATGCTTAGCCAGTTTGAGCATCTGTTAAGCGCGCTGCATAAAAAATACAAGATTCCGCTGACACGGCCGTGGCACATGCTTAGTGAAGAGCAGAAAAATCTTATTTTGTACGGCAGCGGGGACGAAACCATAAAAATCAACTGGAACGGTTTTGTATATGAAAAACCGTACGAAGGGGTAATTCCGAACATAGAACGCCGCTGGCGCGAATCGGATTCAGAGGCGATGCGGACAGAGCTTGCCAAATATCAATCGGAAAAACCGTGCCCGATGTGTCATGGAAAGCGGTTAAACATTCAGGCGCTGTGTGTAAAGATAAACGGCATGGACATCATGGATGTGTGCGACATGTCCGTGGATGATGCTGCGCAGTGGTTCGTTGACCTGCCGACGCATCTGACGCAAAAGGAAAACGATATCGGCCGTATTGTTTTGCGTGAAATAACAAGCCGCCTGCAGTTTTTGCAAAACGTCGGTCTAGGCTATCTGACAATGTCGCGCATGGCGGGAACCCTGTCCGGGGGCGAGGCCCAGCGCATCCGTCTGGCGTCCCAGATAGGCAGCGGCCTGTCCGGTGTCTTGTATGTGCTGGACGAGCCGTCCATCGGTCTGCACCAAAGTGATAATGACAAGCTGCTTGAAACGTTGAAAATGCTGCGTGACAAGGATAACACCGTGATAGTTGTGGAACACGACGAGGACGCCATGCGCGCGGCGGATTATCTGGTTGACATCGGTCGCAATGCCGGTGTGAACGGCGGCCGGGTCATTGCCGCAGGAACGCCGGCCCAGGTTATAAAAAACAAGGATTCTTTAACCGGAATGTATTTGTCCGGCAAGAAAAAGATAGAAGTGCCGAAAAAGCGCCGTGACGGAAACGGCAGGTCAATCATTGTTCACGGTGCGCGCGAACATAATTTGAAAAACATAGACGTGGAATTTCCGCTGGGAAAATTTATCGCGCTGACCGGGGTGTCGGGGTCCGGCAAATCAACGCTGTTGCTAAATACGCTGTATCCGGCGCTGATGCGTGCGCTGTATAATTCCAAGATGGAAACCGGCGCCCATGATATTATTCGCGGGATGGAAAACGTGGACAAGGTTGTTGACATAGACCAGTCGCCGATAGGCCGCACGCCGCGCAGCAACCCGGCCACGTATACGGGCGTGTTTTCAAACATTCGTGACTTTTTCGCCGGTCTGCCGGAGGCAAAGGCGCGCGGATATACGTCGGGCCGTTTTTCATTTAACGTAAAGGGCGGCCGGTGCGAGGCATGCCAGGGCGACGGCCAGATAAAGATAGAGATGAACTTTTTGGCCGATGTCTACGTGGAATGCGACAAGTGTCACGGTGCGAGGTATAATGAGGAAACACTGGCCGTAAAGTATAAGGGAAAATCCATTGCGGATGTTTTGGACATGACCGTTGAAGAGGCGTACAGGTTCTTTGTAAATGTTCCGCAGATTGCGCGCAAACTGGAGCTGCTGAAACGGGTGGGGCTGGATTATATAAAGCTGGGGCAGAGTTCGTTGGACCTGTCCGGGGGCGAGGCTCAGCGTATCAAGCTGTCCAAGGAGCTGGCGGCGCGCAGCACCGGACAAACCATTTATATTCTGGACGAGCCGACAACAGGACTGCATTTTGAGGATATAAAAATGCTGTTGTCCGTCTTGCACGAACTGGTGGAGCAGGGCAATACCGTAATAGTCATAGAGCATAATCTGGAGGTTATAAAAACCGCGGACTGGGTCATAGACCTGGGGCCGACGGGCGGCGCCGGCGGCGGCCGTGTTATCGCATGCGGCACGCCGGAACAGGTGGCGGCGGTTGACGCGTCGCCAACGGGGCGCTATCTTAAGAAATATCTGCCGTCCGTGCATGCGGCGAAAAGAACAGTTTCAACAAAGGAGAAAGCATAATGTTTGGTTTTGGAAAAAAGAAAGCAAAAGAAAACGTACAGGCCGGGGCGGCATCGGCCGCACCGAATTTGGACGATGTAAAGATGCCGGCCGGCATGAAGGAGACGGCCGCACGCATGATGGCGGGACAGTTTGATTTGAACGACATGCTGGCCCAGTTGAAGCAGATTAAGAAAATGGGAAATTTCAGCGGATTGTTAAAGATGGTGCCGGGCATGTCCGGGGCCGTCGCCGCGATGAAGGAAAAGATAAAGGACGGCAGTGTTGACGCCCAGATAAAAATTCTGGAGGCAATGACGCCCGAAGAGCGTGCGAATCCGGACAAGATTTTTGCTAATGCAAAAACACGCATCTCAGAAACGGCGGGATGCACCGTGCGCGATGTTGAACATATAATAAAGCAGCACGCAAAAATGAAACAGCAGATGGCCATGATTCAACGCATGGGCGGCATGGAGGCCGTGATGCAGAAAATGCAGGCGGCCCAGGGTGCCGGCGGCATGCCGGGCGGCGTAAAGGCGTAATAAACTCGGTGTTGGCGGCAATGAAAATACTAAACAAAAAAATTGCGGCGAAAAAATCATCCGTTGCCTGGCTGCAGCGCCAGGCGGCGGATCCGTATGTTGCGCGTGCGCAGAAAGAGGGGTATCGTGCACGCGCCGCCTATAAGCTGCTGGAGATGAACGAACGTTTCCGGTTTCTTAAAAACGGCCAGGTTGTTGTTGATTTGGGTGCGGCGCCGGGATCATGGACACAGTATGTAATGCGTGAATTTCCGCACAGCAAAGTGTTCGCCATGGATTTGCTGGAAATAAAACCGATTCCTGGTGTTGAATTTTATCAGGGTGATTTTACAAGCGACGAGGCCCTGGCGTGGCTGACCCAAAAATTGAACCTGTTGGATGAGGGGACGGCGGGCGGCACTGTTGACGTCGTTTTGTCCGATATGGCGCCAAACACCGTTGGACACAAAAAGACCGATCATATACGCCAGATGGTATTGCTGGAATACGCGTTTGATTTTGCTCTGCGTGCGTTAAAGCCGGGCGGAACCTTTGTCGCAAAGTCTTTTACAGGTGGAACAACAAACGAACTGCTTAAACAAATAAAAGAAAAATTTGAGGCGGTTCATCATATCAAGCCGCCGTCTTCGCGCAAAGATTCTGTTGAAATGTTTATTGTGGCGACTGGATTTCGTGGGTAAAACTTGACAAATTTATTCCAGTGTGTCAAACTTAAATAAGTTATAGAGAAGCAAGGAATATAAAATGAAAAAGACTTATTCTATTTTGACTCGTGGTGTGGCCGGATTGACAGTTTCTTTGTTGATGTTGGCGTGTGCAAAAAAAGACCGTGGCGCCGCCGTATCCGGTGATCTGCAGGCCAGAATAGATTCCATAGAAAACCTGCGCTCAGAACAGTTGCGCAATTTGGATTCGTGCATTATGCGGGCGGATATTGCAATGGGCTCATACGGCCAATATGCGGATAATATGGTTACGGAATACCAGAAAATGATTGACTCCAAATATTTGTTAAGCAGGTATATAATCCCGGGCGAGTTGGATCATATAATAGACACGGCTGACAACTGGCTGCCCGATTCCGCGCGTAAAACGGATGAGTATAAAAAACTGCACATAGACAAGGCGACGCTGGTGGATTTGTATACGCTGTTTGAAAAGTTTGCGGGTCGCGCAGATATAGATGCGTGCAACAAGGAACTGATGGGTGTTTTGGAATATGTGCGCAAAAAAGACGGTTCCGGATATGATTTAAGATTTTCCGATGACATGCTGGCGCGCCAGTTTCAACGTCAAAAAGCGGACTATGTAAACATGGAAATGTATCATAACAGCCGTCGTCAGATTAGTGACGCCGTGCGTGCCATTGCCGATACAGCCGCGGCTGTGCGCGGGCGCGTGGCCGATTATGACGCCCAGTTAAAGATATTGCGTGCTCGTGCGGCCGGACGTCAGAAATAACCGGAATATGCAGATGCGTTTTAAGTATGGAAATTTGTCAAAGCCGGCGCTGTGTCTGCTGATGCCGATAATGGCGGCGTGCGGCCGTTCGAACAATGGTGATGTTACCGCCGAAATTGAAGAGGCCAACCGATCTTATGATTCCATTGTCGCGTTGTGCGATAAAACAGATGCCCATAATGAACGGCTGATGGCGTCGCTGATTTTGTTGGAATCGGATTATGGTGCGCATTATGTAAACTGTCGTGTAAAAAATCCTAAGATTACGGAGTGCAAGAAAAAACAAATGCGTCTGATATGTGACAGTTTGTTAATAAACGCTTTGCAAAAGAGGGCCTTGATAGATGAAAAAATAATGCTGCAGGCGCGTTTGCAACAGCTGCGCATGCAAAAAGACAAATAAAAACGCCCGTTCGGGCGTTTTTATTTTAAACTTTCAGCGGCGGTGCGCGCCAATTCGTCACAGCGCTCGTTCATTTCTTCGCCGGCGTGTCCCTTGCACCAATGCCAATGAATTTTTATCTTTGACGCCGCCTCGTCCAGGGCCATCCACAGGTCTTGGTTTTTTACGGGCTTTTTATCGGCCGTGCGCCAGTTGTTGCGTTTCCAGTTGCGCATCCACGACTGCATGCCGTTTTTTACATATTGGCTGTCGGTGTGTATTTCAACCTCTGCATGGCGGCGCGCCGCGGTCAGCGCACGCAGCACCGCCATCAGTTCCATTCTGTTGTTTGTCGTGTCGCGTTCGGCGCCGCAACGCTCAGCGGTATCTTTTCCGTTTGTTGCCACAAATGCCCAGCCACCGGGGCCCGGGTTGCCCAAACAGCTGCCGTCGGTCCATATTTTTAACATTTTTTTAATATCCTTTTTGTGATATAATATCATAAAATGATGTACGATTCCAAAGATTTGAAAGAAATGTCAAACGCGGTGCGTGCGGACGCGCTGCGCTCTATTATTTCCGCGCGCAGCGGACATGTGGGCATCGTCCTGGGGGCGGCCGATGTTGTGACGGATGTGTATGCGAATTTTCTGCGGCCGGGAACGGATGTGTTTGTTTTGTCCGCCGGTCATGGCAGTGCGCTGTTATATTCCGTTTTACGGCTGTCCGGGTACATGTTGCCGCCTGTGAATTCATTCCGGCAAATTGATGGTTTGCCCGGACATCCGGAATTCGGAATACCCGGGGTGTATGCGACAACGGGACCGCTGGGCCAGGGAATCGGGAATGCGGCCGGTCTGGCCATGGCGGCCAAACTGCGTAAGCAGGACGGCCGCGTGTATTGTCTGTGCAGTGACGGCGACTTGATGGAGGGTGTCGCGCAGGAGTCGGTTGCCTTTGCCGGGCGGTACGGTTTGGACAATCTTGTTTTGATTTGGGACGACAACGGGGTCAGCATAGACGGTGCGGCCCAGACTGATATTGATGTTCCCGCCCGGATGGAGGCCGCCGGATGGCATGTCATGTCAATAGACGGTCATGATTTTGAACAAATTACAGATGCGTTGGATGATGCCGGCGATTGTGACAGACCTGTATTTATTCAGGCGAAAACAGTTTTGGGCCGCGGAACATCCGCGGCCGGCACGCCGCGTGCGCACGGCCTGGGGATAAAAATAGAAGAGCTGCAGGCGTTGGCGAATACTTTTTCATCCGACAGGGGATTGCAGTTGTGGAACGAGGTTGCCGGGCGTTTTGGTCGTGATGCGGGGGGGCGCGCGGCGTGGCCTGTGCCGGATATGGGGGGCGCGGCGCTGGATATTGATGCCGGCGCACAGATTTCCACGCGTGAACTGTCCGGGGATTTTTTAAGACAGATGCTGGCCGCGGGCGCGGATCTGGTTGTCGGCAGCGCCGATCTGGGGAGCAGCACAAATCTAAAAAGTGACGCCACGCATGATATAACAGCGGAAAATTTTACGGGCAATTATATAAATTACGGCGTGCGGGAACACGCGATGGGTGCGGTTATGAACGGGCTGGTTGCGGCCGGTATGCGGGCGGTCGGCGGAACGTTTCTTGTCTTTTCGGATTATATGCGCCCCAGCATACGTCTGGCCGCGTTGTCGTGTCTGCCGGTGATATATGTTTTTACGCATGACAGTATCGCCGTTGGCGAAGACGGTCCCACGCATCAGCCCATAGAACAGTTGCCTTCATTGCGTTTAATGCCGAATTTGAATGTTTTTCGGCCGTGCAACGGGGCAGAGGTTGTTTATGCATGGACAGAGGCTTTGTCGGATACTTCGCGTCCGTCGTGTCTGATTTTGTCGCGGCAGAAAATATCACAGGTTGCGACGCCTGTAAACGCAGATATTACGCGCGGCGGATATGTTATGCGTCCGGCGGCGCGTCGTGCGCGTGTGACGATTATAGCAACCGGTTCTGAGGTTCCGCTGGCGTTGGATGTGGCGGGCCGTCTGGGTGACGACGTTCAGGTGGTCAGCATGCCGTGTGTTTCGCGGTTTCGTGCGCAGCCGGCGGAATACAAGGCTGATGTTCTGCGCGGATATATCGTTGCAATAGAGGCCGCGGCGTCCGCGGCATGGTTTGAATTTGCCGATGCTGTCGTTGGAATTGACGAGTTTGGGATTTCCGGGCTGGGCGATGCCGTATACAAACGCGGCGGATTTGACGCGGACATAATCGCGCGGCAAATACGGCGGAAACTAAAAAAGTGATGTCGGTTTCAACATATGTTTTTACAACATCAGACGGGGAAGAAATACCTGTACATGTTGCCGCGCGTCGCGGAATTCGCAATATAACATTGCGGCCAAAGGTGGGTGCGACGCGTGAAATACATATTTCAAAGCCGTGGTTGGTGCGTGACGCGGCGGCACTGCGTTTTTTGGAATTAAAGCGGCGCTGGGTTGAAGGTGTGTTCGGGCGTGCGCCGGTGCGTGAACGTGTGCGGCCCGGAATGTGTCTGGAAATCTTTGGCCGTATTGTCGCCATAGAACATGATGCATCGCAACATTCAAATACGTACAGTCCTGACGGTCTGCACTTGATTATAGGGGGTGGGGCGGATATGTTTGAACGCCGCCTGCGCGATGTTATAAAGAAAGAGTTTGTGTCAGAGGCAAAAAAAATGATTCATACTTGCCCGCGGGAGTTGTGGCCGCGGCGAATCGCGGTTAAAGACACGACGTCGCGCTGGGGCAGCTGTTCCAGCACGGGGACAATCTCTTTTTCTTGGCGTCTGGCCTTTGCGCCGCCTGATGTTATGCGGTATGTCGTCATGCATGAAATGGCGCATCGCAGGCATATGGACCATTCGCCAGAGTTTTGGGCGACCGTATCGGAACTGTATGGTTTCGGTGTGGAACGGGCAAAGCGCTGGCTGAATGTGCATGGCGGCGAATTGCACAAATTTTTGTGACGCTTGTTTTTTGTTGAAATATCAGAACAATGCGCTAAAATTAAAGAGATGTGTAATTTGAATTTCTTTTTGTCGTTAATTTATCATTTCCGTCATGCGGCGTATTAGCTATTTTTGTTATATTGTGATATAATCAGAACTCAGAACGTTAATCGCGCAATAGCCGCAAAAAACATATAGGATTTCATTATGGATTTAAAGCCTACAAAACCACTGTCCGGATTTGTTGAATTACTGCCCGCGGCGCAGCGTTGTTTTGATTATTGTGCGGGCCGCATGCTAAATGTGTTGCAGAATTCCGGGTTTTCTGTTCTGGATCTGCCGGCGATAGAACGGGCCGAGGTTTTGACCGACAAGGATAACTGGGACGAAATAGAAACACAGATGTTCCTGTTTCAAAAAGGCGAGACAAAAATGGGCCTGCGTTATGACGGAACCGTTGGTCTGGCGCGCTATGTCGCCGGGCATTTGAATGATTTGGTGTTCCCTTTCCGCGCCGCGCAGTTTTCAAAAAGATATCGCGGTGAACGCGCCCAGCGCGGCCGCTATCGCGAATTTTATCAGATGGATTTGGACATAATGGGCATAAATACTTTGTCCACAAACTATGACGCCGAAATAATCGCGGTGATTGCGCGCGCGTTGGCGTCCGTAGAAGAATTTGTCGGCCCGGCGTGCGTACATGTCGGCAGTCGTCCGTTCTGGGATGCACTGTTTGAGCATCTGGGGCTGACCGCTGGACAGAAAAAAGACGTATTTGTGCTGATAGACAAAAAAGACAAAATCGGTGACGACGACTTTGACGCCGCATTGCGTGACGTGCTGCAGGATTACGACCTGGTGGCGCAGATAACTGCGGTTTTTCATGACGGCTATTCCCGATTTGTCGGTGCGTCGCCGGCGCTGGATGCGGCCATAACGGAACTAAACGCCTTTATGGATATTTTGCATGCAATAGGGGTGAATAACGCGCAGGCGGATTTGTCAATTACCCGCGGGTTGGCATATTATACCGGTTTGGTGTTTGAATTTAAGCTGTTGGAGCATCCAGAGCTGGGAACAGCGGCCGGAGGTGGGCGGTATGCTGATCTGGCGGGAAAGTTTAGCAAGACAAAAATAATCGGCGTTGGCGCCGCCATCGGTTTTTCGCGGATATTCTGGGCGTTGCTGGAAGGGGGAAAAATTGATTTAACACGTTTTTCGCATCCGGTGCGTGCGGCGGTTCTGGTGATGGGAAACAATAATGTTCCGTATGCGATGAATGCGGCATGGGCGTTGCGTGATGCCGGAATTGTAACGGCGCTGTATCTGGATACGGAAAAAAAGTTTAAAAATCAGATAGAGTTTTCTGATAAAATAGGCGCCGAATACAGTGTGATAATAGGTGATACAGAGGCGGCTTCTGGCACGGTTGCGCTTAAAAACATGGAAACCGGAAGCCAGGTTCAGATCTCTGTTGCAGATGTAATAAAAGAATTAAAGAACGGGTTATGATAATAGAACAAAAACTACGCGATATTCAGACGCGTGCAGCGGATATTGCCGCCCAGATGAACTCCGGAAACGTTTCCGGCGATGATTTGACACGCATGTCCAAAGAGTATTCCAGACTGGCGGAAATTTTACCGTTAATAGATGAATATTTTCAAACCACGCGCGGTATTGCCGACGCCAATGAAATGCAGCATGATCCGGAACTGCATGCGATTGCCTCAGAACAGCTGGCGGAGCTAAATCGTGCGCTGCCGGGAATAGAGCGCAAACTGCAGATAGCGTTGCTGCCGCGTGACGATGCGGACGACAACAGTGTTGTTATGGAAATTCGTGCCGGCGTTGGGGGCGAAGAATCGGCCCTGTTTGCGGGTGACCTGTTTAATCAGTACAAATCTTATGCCCTGCGCCAGGGGTGGAGTGTGGAGGTTGTAGAGGAAAATGCAACCAGTCTGCGCGGGTATAAGGAAATTGTTTTTAAAATAGACGGTGTCGGCGCATACGCGCGCATGAAATTTGAATCCGGCATCCACCGGGTTCAGCGTGTTCCGGAAACCGAGGCTGGCGGCCGTATCCACACCAGCGCGGCGTCTGTGGCCGTAATGCCGCAGGCCAAAGATATTGATGTCGTTATAGACGACAAGGATATAAGAATAGACATCTTTCGTGCGTCTGGGGCCGGCGGCCAGCATGTTAACAAAACAGACAGCGCCATTCGCATAACACATTTCCCGACCGGTATAGTCGTCACATGTCAGAACGAGCGGTCTCAGCTGCAAAATAAAATTTCAGCAATGGCTGTGTTGCGGTCAAAGTTGTACGAGAAACAGAGATTAGAGCAAATGAATGCGTCAAACGCATCCCGCAGAACGATGGTGGGGTCCGGCGACCGCAGTGAAAAAATCCGTACATATAATTTCCCCGAACAGCGCGTGACGGATCACCGTATTAAGCTGACATTGTATAAGTTGGACGATATTCTGGCCGGGGGCGCCGGTCTGGATGAAATGATAGACGCGCTTATTGCCGCGGATCAGCTGGAACAGCTGGCCAATATGGAATAGGGGTATAAAAAAAGCGACTTTGTGTCGCTTTTTTTATCTTACAAGGCCGCCGTTTATGTGTATTTGTTGGCCGTTAATGTATGCTGCACGTTCGGATGCCAAAAAAGATGCAAGATAAGCGATTTCTTCGGGGTGTGCAAAACGGCGCGCCGGAATCATATTTTTTAATTCCTTGTAGCGTTCTTCCGGCAGTTTTTTGGTTGCTGGTGTATCCACGATTCCTGGTGCGATGCAGTTTGCGGTGATTCCGCGGCGTCCGTATTCTGCTGCTATTGATTTTGCAGCAGATGCCACCGCGCCCTTGCTGGCCGCATAGGCGGACATGCCGGCGTCGCCTGTATAGCCGGTGACGGACGTAATGTAGATAATTCTGCCGTATTTATTTTTTAGCATATGCGGCAATGCCAGGCGAGATAATGTGTACGGGACTGTAAAATTGGTGTGCATCATTTTTTCAAGGAATGCATTATCTGTTTTCAAAAACATTTGGCCTTCTATTATTGCTGCATTATTTATTAGTATGTCCAAACGTCCAAAATGTTCAATGGCGTGTTGAATGATTTGTTCTTCAATTCCGGGTGTTGTTAAATCTGCACATATGCATAAGGGGGCGGGGGCGTCGCTTTTTATTTTGGTTAAATTTTCACAAAGCATGTTTAATTGCTCTATATTGCGTCCGGTTAATACCATGCCAGTGCCCATTGAATAAAATTCTGTGGCCAGTGCGCGTCCGATTCCGCCGGTGGCGCCGGTTATTATTGCTATTTTATTATTTAGGTTATATTGCATTTGAATTAGTCTTTTTTTTGTACAATAGTGCGTTTTGTGCAAAATACAGGCTTTTTTGTTGGATTTATGCTCGTTTTTTGTATATCATGATTTTTGTTATGGAAAATATAGAGTTTATAAAATTGGAAAAGCCGATAGTTATGGTCGGGCTGATGGGGGCGGGCAAGACCAGTGTTGGGCGCGCCCTGGCACGACGTCTGGGGGTGCCTTTTGTTGATTCAGATAAAGAGATAGAGGCCGCCGCCGGATGCAGCGTGGTTGATATTTTTTCCATGTACGGTGAACAAGAGTTTCGGCGGGTAGAGCAAAGGGTTATTGCTCGTCTGATGGATACGGAACCGGTTGCAAAGGTTATTTCCACCGGCGAAGGGGCGTTTATTACGCCCGCCGTACGTGAAATGCTGGCGGACAGGGCTGTAACAATTTGGTTGAAGGCAGATTTGGAACTGCTTGTAAAAAGAACAAATTTTAGAGATACGCGTCCGCAGCTTTTAAATGCAGACAGCAGAAAAATTCTGGCCCAGTTGATAGATGAGCGTTATGGGACTTATGCCTGTGCAGACATAACGGTTCAAACGCGCGATGAAAGTTTGCGTAAAACACTGGGCAAGGTTATGGATGCGTTGTATGAATATATAAACAAAAGGAAAAACAATGGGAAAGACTAATTTATTAAAGGAGTTTCGTGCTTTTATAGAGCGGGGTAGTGCGATAGACATGGCTGTCGGTATCATTGTCGGCAGTGTGATGACCAGTGTTGTAAATTCGTTGGTAAAAGACATTATCATGCCGCCAATAGGTGTGCTGATAGGCGGGGTTGATTTTTCTCAGCTGTTTATTGTTTTGGCTGGCGGGCAGGCGGATGTTGTGTATCCGACGGTAGAGGCGGCCCAGGCAGCCGGTGCC
This sequence comes from uncultured Alphaproteobacteria bacterium, assembly GCA_949878575.1. GTDB lineage: Bacteria > Pseudomonadota > Alphaproteobacteria > Rs-D84 > Rs-D84 > Enterousia. The sequence continues at coordinate 388,007 of CATLAX010000001.1, forward strand.
ACGACAATGAATATAGGTGTGTTTTTAAATTCAATAGTCAGCTTTTTAATAACAATGTTTGCGATATTTTTATTTGTACGCGTTGTTAACAAGATGCGCAGCAAGCAGCCGGTTACAACAAGAGCCTGTCCGTATTGTAAAACATCCATTAATGTGGCAGCCTGTAAATGTCCAAACTGTTGTTCAGATGTGACGCCGCTGGAGGTTGGGCCGGTTGAAGAAAGTGATATAAGCAAGGGTATTCGCAGTATAAAAAAAGTTGCAGCCGGAGGAATTAATAAAATTCAAAAAATAAAAAAATAACAGGTGATTAAAATTAAAAATTAAAGTAATAAATAAAAACGGGCAAATGCCCGTTTTTTTTATTTGTTTTGTTGTTCTTAATCGTCTTTGTTGTTGGGGGGGGTGCGGGTATATGGTTAATGTGGTTTTTGGATATGTGTTAGAATAAAATAACTAAATTATGGATGCATGGCGTGAATAATTGTGTTAGTGCGGGATTTATTGGCGACTGTTGAATTTTGTATCCGTGTTCTTGTATGGTATTTGCTTTGTAAAATTTTGCCGCGCTCATGCTGTGTGTCTCTTGCATTTTGTAAAGTGTTTAAAATTCTGATGGGGCGCTGTATTATAAAAGGCGCATAATGTATATTATGTATAGTTTTGTTTGGTAGGGGGTGATGGGGTGGGATTGTTTGTGGGTTTGTGTGCGCTTGTTTTTATTTGTTTTGTCTCGTTTTGTTATATGTTTATATGTTTGTCTTTTTATCTGTTTATTTGTTTTGTGAAGTTAGTTCGGTTTTTGTTTGTTGTATTATTTTGTGACGGATGTTTGTATTTTTTTGTTGTGTGATTTTGGAATGCTTTTGCTTATTGGTGTTTTTGTTTATGTGTTGGTTTAGAATGTTTATAAATTATATTGTTTGTTCGTTATAAATTGTGATTTTTTATGTGTGTAAAATAGCCCTGCTTGCTGTTCGTTTGTTTTTTATTTATTTGTTGAAGATATTTATTAAGATATTTATTTTATAAATTGATATAATTTTAATATAAATTACTTTAATTATATAAACGCGTGCTGTGTGGCGTATGGCATAAAAAGTTCGCGGTTGATTTTGTTTTTTTGTGGATTTAATATATTTGGTATGAGATTGGATTTGGCCTTGGTTGATAAAAAAATATATCCGACGCGCGCAAAAGCGGTGGCGGCGATTAAGGCTGGACTTGTTACGGTAAATAATATTATCGCCCAAAAGCCCAGTCAGCAGATTTTGCCGACGGATGTTTTGGTGGGGCGGCCGTTGCCGTATGTTTCTGGCCGCGGCAGTTTGAAATTGGCACAGGCGTTGGACAGTTTTAAAATAAATCCGACTGATTTTGTTTGTCTGGATGTCGGGGCAAGTACGGGCGGTTTTACGGAGGTGCTGCTGGCGCGTGGGGCGCGTCGTGTAATTGCGGTGGATGTTGGTACCGGCCAGTTGGCGCCGGCGTTAAAAAATGACGGGCGTGTGTGCAGTATGGAAAATACGGATGTTCGTGATTTGGTTCCAACGGAATCTGTTGACCTGATTGTGGTTGATGTTTCGTTTATTTCTTTGGCTGATATAGCAGGGGCCTTAAGCCGGTGGGGGGCAACGAACATAATCGCCCTTATTAAGCCGCAGTTTGAGGTGCCCCGCTCTGTATCGGCGGCGGCGCGCGGTGTTATTCGTGCGCCGCAGTGGCATCAGTATTCTATTCGCCGGGCCAAAGACGCCTTTGCGGAATTTGGTTTTGAATGTGCGGGCGTAATAGATTCCCCCATACTGGGCGGCAGTGGTAATGCAGAATTTTTGGGTTTGTTCCGCCGGGCGTAGGGGCGGCCCCTGCCCCGGTGTTTTTCCTTGAAACATGGGTGTTTTGCATATATTATGTAAATTATATTTTACACATTACAAACAATGGAATAATAAAATGGCGGAAGATACAGACAAGATAGCGCAGCGCGAGGCAAAGTGGCAGCGCCGCTGGCAAGAGGCAAAGGTTTTCACACCAAAAAACGACGGGGTTCGTCCGCCTTTTTACATGTTGGCGGAATTTCCGTTTCCGTCCGGCACGGGTTTGCATGGCGGGCATATGTTGAATTATACCGGCTGTGATGTGGTGGCGCGGTTTATGCGCATGCGCGGGTATGATGTTCTGTTTCCGCTGGGGTTTGATTCATTGGGTATTTCTGCTGAAAATTATGCAACAAAAATAGGCCGTCATCCATCTGTGGTTGTGCGTGAGCTGGCCCAGCAATTTACAAAAAACATGCTGGACATGGGCTGGTCAATTGATTTGGATGCCCAGGTGGCGACATCTGACCCGGAGTTTATAAAATGGACCCAGTGGATGTTTATTCAACTGTTTAAGGCGGGTTTGGCATATAAGTCAATGCTGCCGATGAACTGGTGCCCGTGCTGCCGTACCACCCTTACCAACGAAGAGTTGGAGGACGGCAAGTGCAACCGCTGTCACGGTGATGTGGAAATTCGCGAAAAGATGCAATGGAATCTGGCGATTACAAAATATGCGGACAGATTGCTGGATGATTTGAAACTGGTGGATTATCCAGAAAAGGTTAAGCGTGACCAGATTAACTGGATCGGCCGGTCAACCGGTGCGGATGTAGACTTTAAGGTCGGCGATGACGTGATGACGGTTTATACGACACGGCCCGATACTATTTTTGGTGTAACATTTTGTGCCATTGCGCCGGAACATAAACTGCTGGCGCGGTGGCTGGACGAAGGGCGCGTGTCAAACGCCGATGCCGTTCGTGAATATATAAAAAGATCTGCCGCCAAATCAGAGATAGACCGTACTGACGTCACAAAAGAAAAGACAGGTGTCCGCATAGAGGGCCTGGTGGCGAAAAATCCGTATACTGGCACGGAAATTCCGATATTTGTTGCGGATTATGTCCTGGCGGGGTACGCGCATGGCACTATTATGGCCGTGCCGGCACATGACAAGCGCGACTATGAATTTGCAAAAAAATTTGGATTGCCGATAATACAGGTTTTGGATAACGGCGACATATCGCAGGGCGCCACAGAGGGCGACGGTGCGCATATTAATTCCGGATTTATGAATGGGATGAACAAGGCGGATGCCATTGCCGCCGCCATTGAATTTGGCCAGCAACATGGTTTTGCGCGCCCAAAGGTGCGTTATCGCATGGGGGACTGGGGATTTTCGCGCCAGATGTACTGGGGTGAACCGATACCGTTGGTTTATTGTGAAAAGTGCGGATGGGTTCCCGTGCCGGACGATCAGCTGCCGTTAATGCAGCCGTATATGGAGGATTATCGCCCGACCGATGATGGTGAAAGTCCGCTGGCGCGTGCAACGGAATGGGTAAACACAACCTGCCCTGTGTGTGGCGGGCATGCCGTGCGTGAAACGGACACCATGCCGCAGTGGGCCGGGTCTTCGTGGTATTATCTGCGTTATCTGGATCCGCGTAATGATAAAGAATTTTGCTCTTGGGGCCAAATGGAAAAGTGGATGCCTGTTGATCACTATAACGGTGGTAACGAGCATAATACCCGTCATTTGATTTATTCGCGTTTCTGGCACAAGGCTTTGTATGATCTGGGGCTGGTGAACACGCCGGAACCTTATAAGAAAAGAACGACAAACGGTCTGTTGATGGGCAGTGACGGCAAAAAAATGTCCAAATCGCGCGGAAACGGATTTATGGTGTCTGATTTGATCGCGCGTGTCGGGGCGGATGCGGCGCGTGTCACAGTATTGTCTCTGGGGCCGTGGGATTTAAACGTAAACTGGTCTGAGGGTGCGCTGGCCGGGGTTCAGCGGTTTTTGAAACGTGTAGAAAATTTGTCGGATAACTTAACCGATGATGAAATGACAGCAGAACAGACACGCATGATGCATCAGTTGATTGCTGATGTGACGGAGCGTATAGAAAATATGCGTTTTAATACCGCAATATCTGCAATGATGGAGTATATAAATGCATTTGGGGGGCGCATGCCGCGTCCGGCGTATGAGGTGTTGGTACGCGTACTTAGTCCGTTTGCACCGCATTTGACCGCCGAAATGTGGGAGAAGCTGGGGCATTCGGACATGCTGGCGCTGGCGCAATGGCCGGTATATGATGCGGCAAAGCTGGTGCGCAGTGAAATAACCATGGTCGCGTCTGTTAACGGAAAACGCGCGGCGGAATTTAATATAGCCGCGGACGCCGACGATGCTGATATTGTTGCTGCTGCAAAAAATGCCGCCGGTGCAAAACTGGCCGGGGGCGAGATTGTAAAAACAATCATCGTGCCAAAGCGTATGGTAAATTTTGTGGTAAAGAAATAAATGTAAAAAACAAAAGCCGCCTTTGGGCGGTTTTTTTATATTGTTCTTATTTGACAAAATATATATTGGTGTTATAATGTTTGTGTGATATGTATAACAGGTGTATTAAAATGAATTTGACCAAAGAGCAACAAAAGCGTGTTGACAGACTTTCCCGTATGACCCCACGGGAATGGGATGCGGTATGCAAGCGTTGCGGAATATGCTGTCTGAGTAAGTTGCTGCTAAAATGTGTTGATGTTGATACGCATAAATGTGACGATCGTACGGTATATCTGCATCGTTGCTGCAATAATTTTGACCCCAAAACACGAAAGTGCCAAATATATGAGAACCGCTTAAGCGCCGATAACTGCGAAAAGGTTGACATTGAACTTATTCTGGCGGGGGATTTGCTGCCAGCGTCGTGCGGGTATATGGAATATGTGTTCGGGCCTGCGGCTGTTCCGGCAAGTGTTGATTTTAATACCGTTCGCCCCATTGAAGATGAAAAGTTGGAAGCCATGTCGTGGGACAGGGTGCAGCGCGAGATTATTCCAGATTCTTTGTTTTGGAGCCGGGAAAAGTGATGCGGATGTAAATAAAAAATCTCCGAACATCGGAGATTTTTTATTTAAGATATTTTTTCTATTCTGCGAATTCTGCGTTCTATATTGTCAAACGGGCTTTCCAGAAAGGTTTGGACACATACAAACGCCATTTCTATGTCTATGTCGTCCGCCGCCAGTGCCAGAACATTTATGTCGTCGTGGAAACGGTCGTCGTGCGCCTGTTCCGGCCGGTCACAGCGTGATGCGCGTATATTGCGATAACGGTTGGCCGCAATCATTACGCCTGCACCTGTGCCGCATATTAAAACACCGCGCGCATTTGCGTCATCGCCAATCGCATCGGCCATTGTCGCCGCAACATCGGGATAATCAACGGATGTATTCGGGTCGTCCGTACCCAAATTTACGACCATGTACCCGGCCGCGGTCAGCATTTCTATCAGGTACAGTTTTAACCCCACCCCGCGGTGGTCTGCCGCAATGTATATTTTTGATACGTTTTTATTCATCCTTTTTGTCCTTTCTTTTTGCCAGTTTGCATTCCAGCCCCGTGTTGCCCGTAATGTTTAATGTACGATATGCCAGTGTCCCGGACATTTTTGCGGCGCTGAACATATTGGCGGTGTTTACTGTCGCCGGACCGTCCAGTTCGCCGTGCAGAAACAGATTGTCCGCGGATATTTTTCCGATTACCTTGGCACCGCGGCCGATGACGACCGTTTCCGCGGTGATGTTGCCGTGTACTATGCCGTGAATTTGAACAATGTGGTCGGTTTTTATGTCGCCGGTTAACGTGCATCCCGCACCTATGATGGTGGGTGAATTTTTTTCCAAAGAGTTTGTAAATGCCAGCATGTTTTATTCCTTTACAAATGTAGACGGGTCAAATTGTGCGCCCTTGTATCTGATTTCATAGTGCAGGTGCGGCCCCGTGCTGCGACCGGATGAACCGCCCAGCCCGACAACCGTTCCCGGGCGCACCCAGTCGCCGCGTGAAACCATAATCTGGGACAGATGGGCATACAGTGTTGTGAATCCCAGCCCGTGGTCTATTTCCACGGTGGTGCCATATCCGACACGTTCGCCGGCCGACACCACCCTGCCCGGTGCAACCGCCATCAGCTCTGTTCCGATTTTGCCCGCAAAATCAATTCCACGGTGCTGTTTGCGTTTTCCGTTGAACGGATCGTTGCGCATGCCGTAATTTGATGTTATGCGCATTTGCTTTACGGGGGCGCCCGTCGGCAGTATTATTCTTAGCCGGGCCAGTCCGCTCCACAATTCCAAATCGTCGGCCAGTTTTTGATATTTCGGATCCAGATTTTTATCTATTTCCGGCGGGCTGAACGCCGCGCCGACCATTGGGTTGGAATATCTGTTCGCGCCGTCTATCAGTGCGCGTTCGCTAAGCCCAAGGGATGCAATCGTGCCGTTTATCTTTTTTAAGTCCTTGCGCAGTTCTTCCGTTTTGTCGGCGGCCAGCCGGCTGACCGTGTCTACTATTTCCGTGTCTGCCGCAACGACGGCCTGCATTGATTCAACAATGGCGGCGTTGCGTTTTTTTAGCTCCTCGTTTTCCGCGCGCGTCAATTCGTATTCCGCGGACAGTTCGGACAGCTTGGTATATTCGGCCGTGTATTCGTCATCGGTAAATATCTCTCCCACGCGCGTGCGCAGAAAATCCAGTTCGCCCCAGGTTTTTAGGCGGGCGTTCATCAGATTTTCTTTTTCCGCCTCTGTTAATCGCTTTGCATTTAATATCTTGTCGTCCGTAACGTTTAGATTGCGCGTTAATTCATTATATTTTGCCAGATATACCTGCAGGTCGGTCATTTGGCGCGCGTGACGTGCGCGCGCCTGTTCCAACTGCATCGTGCGTTTTTGCAGCAGCGGACGGTGATATACAAAAACATATGTTGACCATGTCGCCCATATAATCAGCCCCAGTTTCCCGCAGAATTTTGTAAAACGCCAGAAACTGCTTTGCTTAAACGTGTAAACATTGCCGCGGGGCGTGTCCATTACGGTAAATTCGCGTGGCGGGAAAATACGCACAATCACGCGCCACATTGCCCTGAACGGGGATGTTATCAGCGCCCACAGTGATGTAAAGTGTCTTGTTATAAAGTTTATCATGTCAGTTTACTTTAGACAATGCCGCGGCAATAGTCAAGCCGTCGCGCAATATTGCATCCGTGTTCATCGGCATGCCGCGGTGCAGGCGGGACGGCCCGCGCGTACCCGCGCGTCCGCGCACAATGACCCGTTCCGCCCTATCCGCGGCGCCGAACAGCGGAAATATTTCAATATCGCCGCATGTGGGCGACATGGCGGCGATGACACGTGATACGGCACCGGCATCAATTATTGTTACAAATGTGCCGCGTGGCCGCACGCGGGCGATACATTTTTTAGTCCACAGTGTCAAATCGGCGTTATGGTGGGCATTGTGGCGTGCGGGTGTGCCCTGAAAATACGGCGGATTTGATATTACCTGGTCAAAAGTCCGCGCCGTGCGCCATGTTGTTATGTCTGTGTGTAAAAGTTCAACGGGCGTTTGGTTTAATTTGGCGTTTTCGGCGCACTGGGCCAGCATTTCCTGTGATATGTCAATTCCGGTAATGCATGCGTCCGGCCTGTTCGCCGCCAGGCATAATGCCGCCCCGCCCGTTCCTATTCCGACGTCCAGAACGGTTTTTGCCGGCGTGTCCGCCGCCATTGCCGCCAGCCATACCGCATCGGATGTCGGGTTATAGAATCCGCGGCGCATGCGCACCCGGCCGCCCATCAGGGTAAAAATTTCTTGTTTTTGCGTCATAGGCATATATAATAATTCATCAAAATCAAAAGGCAAGACTATGTTTGATGAATCCTTGGTTGTGCAAAGCGCGGTCAGTGCGTTTAATAATGCCGCGCTGGTCGCCCCCACTTTTTTCTGGCTGGGGCTGTTGGCGGCGCCGTTGATGGCACTGGCTTATTTTTATGGCAAAGATTTTATGAAGCGCATTGGATGGCGTGATGCGGATCTGGAAAAGAACACCGGAATTTTAACTGTTGCGGTCACCCTGCTTTGGATAGTTGCGTTTGGCGGAAACTATGGCGTGCTGCGTGATGCGACGTCCGCACTGCCGTTTGGCATGGCCGCGGTTGTGTTTGTATGCATGTTTGTGATGGGGGCGGTGTCCCGTTCTGTGCGGCTGCCGGCGTGGCGCGGCGCGTCATGGCACCGTCGCGGAATGTTGGCGGCGGCGGTTGCGGCGGTGCTGTTTTTTGTGGGCGCGTCCGGCATGCACACATGGTGGGGCGTTTTGATGCAGGTTGCGGCGTTTGTGTGCGGCGGTATTGCGGGGCGCTATTCTGGGCGCACGCCGCGAATAATACCGGCGGGTCTGATTATAATCGGGGCGGTTGACGTACTGATGCTGATGCAGCCGGAATTCTTTCGCTTCGGCCAGCTGGGGGCGTTGACGGTTGTGCATATGGCGGCGCTGCTGGCGATTGGGGGGCTGGTGGCGGCGGTTGCGGCATTGCGAAATGTTGCACCGCGCGGCCGCATACATCGCAGCGCTTATGTAAAATTAAAATGGATGGCGCGTTTTCTGGCGGCGCTGGGGGTCATTTTGTTTGTCTTGACGGAATCCGTGCCGGTATTCTTAGGCACACTGGCCGTGCTTTTCGGAATGTTTGCATTATCCGTGCGGCATGCGGAAAAAATACCGCATGGTCTGGATGTTAAGCTGTGGGCGCTGATTCTGATGCTGTTCGGGCTGATAACGACTTTGCCGCTGTTGTCTGCGCTGGGCGTTCTGGTGTGGATAAGCGCACCGTCGTGCGACGTGTATTCCGGGTCAAAGTTTTTGTTATAATTGGTTATATTTATTTAATACAAATAGCCCGCGCGTTAATGTATCATTTGTGGCGAAATGATTTTAGTTAACTATTAAAGCGAGCATGCTGATGAACATACATCCGACAGCCATTATTCACGAAGGCGCCGTTTTAGGCGCCGATTGCAAAATTGGTCCGAATTGCATTATAGGCCCAAACGTGGTCTTGGGCGACCGTGTTGAGCTAATATCAAATGTAATAATAGACGGCCAGACATCAATCGGCGATGATTCAATCGTATATCCTTTTGCCGTTTTGGGCGTGATGAGCCAGGATTTAAAATGGCAGGATGAAGCGGCCATGACAGGTCTGCGCATCGGCAAGCGATGCCGTATTCGTGAATATGTGACAATCCATTCCGGCACGCCGGCCTCGGACGGTACTGTTATCGGCGATGACTGTCAGATAATGGTAAATGCGCACGTCGGCCACGACTGCAAGGTGGGCAACAGTGTCGTCATGTCAAATCTGGTTCAGGTTGCGGGACATGTGGAAATAGAAGATTTTGCGATTTTGTCCGGCGGCGTAATGGTGCTGCAGTTTGCCCGCATCGGGCGAAACGCGTTTATCGGCGGAATGTCGGGGGTTGGAAACGACATATTGCCGTACGCAATTTATGACGGAAATCCGCGTGCAGTTTACCGTACAATCAACCGCGTCGGATTAATGCGCCACGGATTTACCAACGAGGACATGCATGCCATACATAGTGTTTATTCCGCGGTGTTCCGCGACAGTGCCGGCACCGTGTCGGAGCGTCTGGCCCGTGTCCGCAAGGAAGTGAAAAACAACAAATATGCAATGGATGCCATAGATTTTATTGAAAACCGTTCAAAACGTGGCATCGGTACGTCCAAAAATGCAGAATAAGCCAAAAGTATTTATAATCGCCGGTGAGGTTTCCGGTGACGTTCTGGGCGCACGTATAATGTCGCAGATGCTTGGGGCGGAGTTTGTCGGCATTGGTGGCGAGAACATGACAAAGGCCGGCTTGGACAGCCTGTTTCCCATGGGGGATTTGTCCGTTATGGGCGTGGTGGAGGTGCTGGGGCATGCGCGCACTTTGACGCGGCGTATTCGTCAGACGGTTGACGCCATTGTCCGTGAACGGCCGGATATAGTTTTGACCATAGATTCACCGGGATTTGCACGCAGTGTTATCGGTGCGCTGCGCAAATCGCCGGCCGGCCGTGCATTGATTGACGGCGGATTAAAATTTCATCATGTCGTTGCACCCCAGGTTTGGGCATGGCGCGCGGGGCGTGCAAAAAAATATGCACAAACTTTTGACAAGCTGTACGCATTTTTTGATTTTGAGGTTCCCTATTTTACCAAATATGGTCTGGATACCATGGCTGTCGGACATCCCGTGGCGGATGGAATAATCGGCAGGTATGAAAAAAAGCGCAAAAACGCGGATACGGACAAAATAATTACATTCATCCCCGGCAGCAGAATGTCGGAGGTGCGGCGCCTGATGCCGCTGATGCGCGATGTGGCGCGTGTAATCAGCCGGTGCGGATATACCGGGTATAAATTCGCCATACCCACCGTTGAAACAACAGAGAAGTATGTGGCGTGTGAAACCGCGCGCTGGGGGGTGCCGGTTGAACTGGTTCCAGGGCGCGACCGGTACGATTTGTATTCCAAGACATATATAGCCGTTGCGGCCAGCGGCACCGTTTCGGCCGAACTGGCCATGATGCATGTTCCCGCCATTATTGTGTATAAGATGAATCCGATAACGACATGGCTGGTTCGCCAGGTTATAAAGATAAAATGGGTTTCACTGGTAAATATCTTGTTAAACCGTGGTGTTTATCCTGAATTTTTGGGTCCTGCGGCGCGTGCGGATAATGTTATAGAGGAATTTGGACAGTTAACCATACCGTCTGTCCGCGAAAAAATGACGGCGGCATTACGCGGGGCCGACAACATGTGGCTGCGCAATGGTGCGGGGGCGGCGCGTTTGATTGCCGACGACGTGATGGTTGCAATAGAAAATCGTTCATAATGTTTTTATTAAAAAAAGCGCCAACCGGCGCTTTTTTATTGATTAGCTATGAATCCCTATGGCGTTTGTCGTCATGTGCTTAGTCCTGAATTGCTTTCGGCAGGTTTTCATGTGCGAGACCGGTGGATAACAGAACCTGGTTGTTTCGCATAAAACGATTTGGAACCTGGCACCAGTCGTCAATGGAATGGTTGCTTGATGATTCTATACCTTCCGTATTTCTGCCGGGTATGCTTACCCCGCTGTTTGTCTTGCATTGGGCGTCTTTATTGTTGCTGCCGGCACTCATCGGTAATACCGCCACGCAGTTTGCACTTTTGCCCCATTTGCTGCGGCGGCCGCCGTTTTCCCAGCACAGGCACGCCCCCCATGACGGTGTGTCAACCCTAAGCCCATAATCGCGCGGACACATGTTTTCGCCGTTGCCGATGCCGTATGGTCCAATCAGATCTTTATATATTCCGGAGTCAAAGTTGGATATGCATGCATTGGCGTCGTTATAAATATTCGGTCGTATAAACTGGGTTTCCACAAATCTGCCCTGCAGGTTGGCGCACTGGGTGGTAAGAATGTCTATAACCTGATTATAGATTTCTGATGCGACGCCTGTCGGCCGCAGATTGCGAAGTTGTATCTTGTTGTTTATGGTCTGGGTTGTATTGTTTCCGTTTGTGATTGTGCCTGTGGTTAACAGACCATATTTTGTTGTGTCTTCGTTGGTGGTGCTGTCGTTTTTGGAAATAATCCAAATTACAGCCTCTCTGGGGGCGTCATCTTGGGAGCTTTGTGTTTGTGAGACGGCGTCGTTAAACCGGTCAAATCCACCGAACACCTGCTCTATCACTTTTTGTTTGTTACATGCGTCTATGGAGGCCAGCTGACGTGCGCATTCGGATTTGTATTTGCCGCATCGTGGCATGTTAGAGTCCTTGTATGTTACGGTTAAGGGATATTCGCTATTTGTTTTGCAATCTGAGCCGTTTGTGGTAGTGGATTTTGTCGTCTCGTATAATGTAAACCAGTCTGGGGCCATGCCGGATGTGAACAGGCCGCTGTACGGATAGTAAAAGTTTTCATACTGATTGCCGCCATATTTGTCAAAACACTGTTTCGCCACGGCGCGGCATGCGGTCAGTTTATCTTCTTCTGTCCGGTTGTCTAAATAGTCTTTTATAATGTTGTCTGCAAACATGTTGTCGCATGACTGGACGTAATCGTTGCACAGTTTGTCTGTCAGCACCAGTTTGTTTGGCTGCAGAATCACGCCGCTGTCCCCCGTCAGTTGTGCCATGGCGTCTGTCAATGATTTGTCGCCGTTCATATAGCACGCCGCTATGAAATCAAAACAGCCCTGCTTTATTTCAGACACCTTGGACTTTTGGGCGTAATATATGTCCAGCATTGCCTTGTCCAGATATTCCGCCCATACCGTGTCGGCCTGCTCCGTGCATTTGTTCAGGGCTGGTTCTGCAAATTTTTTTACGCGCTTTTCAAAATTTTGCACAAACGTGCGGTTTTCATAAACGCGCGTCAGCTTTTGATCCGCCGCGTCAACACCGGTCGGGAATTTTAGCAGTTCACCCAGCTTGTAAAAATCTGCCACGCCCGCTATTGGCGATCCTGTGCTGACGTCAATGAATTCCCCGTTGTCCAGACATTTATGGTATCCGGCGCCGCAGACTTCTTCGCTTAATATGGCGGATTCAACGTTTGCAAGACATGTCGCTATGTCGTCGGAATTGTGTTTTTGCCGGTTTTCAACACGCGCCAAATCCAGCATCGCACTGCCCTCGCGGATGGCGGACTTGGTTTGTTTCGTTTTTTTCGCCAGGGCTGTTTCAACCGTGTTGCAGTCCTGTTCTATGGCCATTAGGTATGCGTTTATCGCCCGCTGCAGCGATGCGTCGTTGCAGTCCGCCTTTACCGCATTGCGGCACTGCGGATATACGGCGGAATATAAATTCTGGCCGTTATAGGATGCAACCGCCTGGCCGGCGTCTGTTATGCCGAATGCGTTTGATGTGTCAAACGATATGTTTACACTGTTCAGGGCGGAATATTTTCCGCCGACACTGCTGTCTTCGCCGCGTATGGAATTCATAATCGCCTGTAACAGCGCCTTGGACGCGGACGTGTCTGAGGTTAATGCGTTTTCACCCTCTGACGCGGACTTCATCGCCGAGGCCTGGGCGGCGGTCATGCCGACGACATTTAAATTTTCTGTGAATACGGTTAATTGTTCGCCGGCATCCTGGATGCTTTTTCTAACCTCTGCCAGCTGATAGACGCGGTTGCTGCACGAACAGCGGCGATAATCGTCGTTCTTTAATGTACAAAACTGGTCCATGCAGGTGAAAAAGGCGTTTTTGCACTGTTCATACGCCGCGCCTGTTCTTGTTTCCACAACCGTTGCCGCGCGTGCGACAACCGGTGTGGCGGCGCGCGCGGTGTACGATGCTTGCGGCGTCCGGGCGCCGGTTGCGGAACGTTGTGACACGGCCGGCGTATCGGAACGCCCCGCAACCGACTGTGTGGCGGCGCGCGCGGATGTTTGCCTGTCGGTGGCGGCGCTGCGCGCCGATAGTACAGCTGTTCTTGCGGACGGTGATTTTTCGGCGGTTGTTAGGCGCTGTGTGGTGTCTGATTTTGTGCGCGTTACGGCGCCGCCGTTACGAACGGCCGCCATGGCATAATTCGTGCTTAACAGAATGCACGCGGCAAAAATCAGAATTTTCTTCATCTCTGTAAAAAGGTTAGCAAAAAATAGAAAATCAGGGCAAGCAAAATAATATAGCCGTCTGTGATTTCATCCCCGTGGCGCAGCGTCCGGTACGGCGCTATAATTCATGTTATGAAAAAATCAAGACTGGAAGCGTTTAGCGACGGATTGTTCGCCGTTGCGATTACAATAATGGTGTTGGCGCTGGATGCACCGCGCGGGGTTACAATCGCATCGCTGGGGGCGCTGGTACCGCTGTTTTTAAGTTACGTGCTCAGCTATATTTATATTGCGATTTTCTGGATAAACCACCATCATCTGCTGGCGGCGACGCGTCGTATTAACAGCGCGGTTTTGTGGGGAAATTTACACTTTTTGTTCTGGGTGTCGTTAATACCGTTTTTTACTGCGTGGGTGGATGAAAATCATGCTGCACCGGTACCTGTTGCCGCATATGGAATCGTTTTAATGATGTGTTTCGTGGCGTACAGACTGTTGGAAATTTTGTTGATTCGCGCACATGATTCAAATGCCATTATATTTAAGGCCTTAAAGCCCGGACGACGTGAAAATCCGTCCATAGTCGCCTTTGTGTTTGCCGTGCTGATGGCGGCGGTTCATCCGTTCTTTTCGCTGGGGATTTATATATTGATTGCGGCCGTGTGGATGCGTCCGCATCCGCGGTTGGAAAAAATGCTGGGGTATGCCGATGTTTGCGAAGATGCGTCTGACCGGACAAAATAATTTGCCAAAATTGATTTTTCTTGTTGCAAACGGTGCAAAGTTGATATAATATATCATTCGCCTGCGGATATGGCGGAATTGGTAGACGCGCTAGTTTCAGGTACTAGTGGCAGCAATGCCTTGGAAGTTCGAGTCTTCTTATCCGCACCATGGTTTTGGGGTTGTAGCTCAGTTGATAGAGCGCTACGTTCGCATCGTAGAGGTCGTGGGTTTGAGTCCCATCAGCTCCACCAGATTTATTACAAATTAAAGACAAAGACGGCGATATGCCGTTTTTTTATGTTAAATTTATAAAAAAACAAATATGTTTACAAAAATATGATATAATTATGTTTGTAATGAGTTATAAGATGCTTGTTTTTACGGTGGCTCTGGGAATAACGACCGGGTACGGGGCCGCGGCGGACCATATGAAGTTGGCGCCGGCCGAGTTCCCGAAAACAATAAACGACGTGCCTTTTGTGCAGCGGATGCAAAACATGGCGGCGGGATACGCGCCGTTTAAGGATGCAAAGGCGTTTATGTCAATCAAGGTCGGATCTGAGGCTGAGGCCTTGCAGGCACAGATAGAAAAAGAGGAGGCTCGGCGCGAGCTGGATGCACTGCGCATGTCGCCGGAAGAGTACTGTGAAAAGTATCCTCAGGATGAAAATAGATGCAAGAAAGAAACTGAACCAGAAAATTCGGAAAACAATGATGCGAACGGGAATTCATCCAATACTACGACATCTACAACATCCACAACATCCACAACGCCCACAGTAAATACACCGCCCGTATCCGGAAATGGGGCCGCCAATCCGCCGCAACAGTCAAGTAGCAAGGCCCGTGCGAAGTGTTTTTCAAAGAACGAAACCGGCGCCAGACGATTTATCCCGCCAAAGGTCACCACAGAGCGGGCGTATTGGTGGGTTGGTGATTCACGGTTTGTGGGGATGTATATAAACAAGGTTATCGGCCACAAAGACAACGAGGCGGTTGTTGCTTTTGGCGCCCAGGGACATGCATGGTTTACATCAAAAGAGCCGCCTACGGGAATATCTTTGCTGGAAACGTGTCTGCGTGACGGCGATGTTGTTATTTTAAATCTGGGTGCGAACGATATTGTGAAATATGATTCTTACATTTCCACATACCGCGGGCTGATGTCAAAATATCCGAATGTGGTTTTTAAAATACTGTCCGTGAATCCTGTCTGCGACAGCAAGGCAAGATTGAAAAATTCCAATATAGAAACATTCAACAGTCATCTAAAAAGCGCGTTTCCTGGCAGTTTTATTGATACGTATTCAATATTAAAGGGACGCGTAAACGCCCAAAACACGGATAGCGAGGGGCTGCATTACAGAGGGGGCGGGATAGAACAGACCATCTATGACACGGTGATGAAGGCTGTCAAGTAACAATAAATGTTTTTTTGCTTGCACGTGGAATTTGATGTTGATAATATTTAACCCATGCCTGTGCACCCGGTGGGGATATGGCGGAATGGTAGACGCTGAGGACTTAAAATCCTTTGGTTATTGCAACCGTGTGGGTTCGAGTCCCACTATCCCCACCACTGTATGTGTTTTGGATGAGTAGCTCAGTTGGTTAGAGCATCACGTTCACATCGTGGGGGTCGCTGGTTCGAGTCCAGTCTCATCCACCAAAATAAAATCCGCCATATGGCGGATTTTATTTTTTCTTTATTATCTCAGGCCTTTTGCGCGACAGCATGCGGACGCCGCGCTGCGCCAGTCGGAATATTGTTTTGACGGGTCGCGTAAATCGCGCCATGCCTGCCAGCCGTTGCATTTTTTATTGGCGCCGTTGCCGGTGCATTTTGCATATCGCCGCAGAGAGCATGTCTGGTTTGAAACCTTGCCTGTATCCGTCGTGCACTTTACCACGACATTTTGGTTTTTTGCGTCGTTTTTCCCCAACTCTTTGGATGACATTACCTGGTATGCATTCGCCGCAGCAATGGTTGCAAAGCAAATTAAAACGGTGGTTAATATCTTTTTCATGGCCCGCCCCCCTTATGGTTATCCTGTTACATGCATTATAAGTAATTTTACCGGGAAATACAACGGGATTTTTATCGGGCCTATAATATTGGCACCGGATGACGCGGTTTTACATGACAACCGTTGTTGCGGGCGTTGCCCACACGAAGTGAAAAACTCTTCCAGTGTTTTGGAGGATTTTTTTGGCGCAGTTCCGTCCATGTCTGGTCCCAGTAATCATTATGCAAATCACCGTTATAGTTTTTTGCCAACTGTGCGATGTCATCAGAGACACTGCCCTTTTTTGGACATGGCTTGCCCAGGATGTTACATAATGTCGGAATAGCCTTGGCCGGTCCGCGCCAGAACGCAACATGCAGCACGTCGCCTGAAATATTATCCGGCAGTTTGTTAATTCCCAGGTCTTTATAATATTTTTTGTATGTTCGGTCTTCGGCGCTGGCCAAATTCAAATTACGCACGTTGATGTCGGTATTTGCAGACTGCATAAAACCATAACATGTTATGGATTTGGGGTTGCCGGGGTCTTGGGCGCATGTCATGCCTTCTGACTGCATTATGGCCAGTGTGGATTTACCAAACGGCTGATCGGTTTTGAAATATCTGCCAGTTGTATGCTTTCTTGTCAATGCCTCGGTAAAACCCTGTTCTACATATAAGTCCGGCGGTGTGCATTGGCCGTTCTGTTGCGGCGGATTGTTATTAACAATGGTTGTTATCGTCCCGGATTGTGAATTAGTGTTTTGGGAAGGGTTATTTTCGTGTGTTGTGGCGCCCGGCTGCGATGCCTCTGAAGTGTCCGACTGGGCGTAACCGCTGGCGATAACGGCATCTACATCCGCCTGGGTTTGGTTGCATTTTTGCAGATCCAGATATTTTTCACAATATTCTTCCTGTGACATGGTCAGGCTGTCTTTTATGCGCTGTTGTTCCAGCATATCAATTCTGCGATTCCACGCCTCTTCTTGTGTTTCAATATCAAGTCCGTTATAGGCATGGGCGTCCTTGAACGGGGCATAGCCCGCCTCCAGATTCTTTTTGCGCTGTTCGTGTGAAACGTTGTTTATTGTCTGTGGAAATGCGGCTGGCTGCAACAGACTTTGTGTCGCGCATCTGGCGCGATTTGGCGCCGCCATGCAGATTATGGCGGCAAGGCAAAATGGCAAATAAAAACTTTTTATTCCGTTGTTCATTTTATAATAGCAGTTTGTTATTGGGCCGTGCTCCACGGTTCGTCGTTCATGATAAGATAGTACATTTCCTGGTCTTCTTCGCCGGGGTTGCGGATAATCGGGCGTACAACGTAAATGTCAACATTACAGTAATGCGTGTTGTTTTCTTCCTGAACCGTCTTTAAATCCTGCCAGGTTTTTTCTGCGAAATCCAGGGCCTGCAGGTATGCCGCGTCGTCGTCGGCCGGGCTAAGCGAATCCCCGGCCCACATCAGCCACATTCCGTAATTGACAACGTTTTCCTGGCCCTGTAAATCATCTGCGGACAACAGCAGCAACGGTTTGAAATCAATGCCGTTTGTATAGTTGCCGTTGGATGTTTCCGTCCAGTCGTACATGTCGCCTGCGAACGTTATTGCACCGTATAGAAAGCCGCCGGCCTCTTCCAGTTTGCCCAGTTTGCTGATATTTTTCATTGTTGAATGAAACAGCCAGTCGCGAATTTTTCCGGATTTTGCACTGGATCGTGCAACCTTGGCCCCGCGTTTTAACGTCTTGCCGCCGGTGTTGGCCGCTTTGAAGGCGCGAAATGCGCGCGCAACGATGTTGCCGCGCTGCGGCATTTTCATGGCGCGCAAACTGCGTCTGTATTTGCCCAGTTCTGCAACTGAATCAGCCGCCTGTTTGTATTGCTTGACATTGTCATCCGCGCGCTCCATTGTGCGCATTGCGTCGCCCAGCTCTTTTACCTCATCCGATTTTTTTGCGTATGCGGTGGCATCCTTGGCCTTGTCCATTTTTTTCAATTCTTCGGCGGCACGCGCATATTTCTGGCCCAGGCGCATGTAATCGCGAACGCTTTCTGTTTGACGCAGAGCCTTCATTGACTTGGTCAGTGTTTTTAATGATTTCGCCGCACGGGCCGCCTTTGCGGTACCCATTACCGCGGCGCCGGTTCCCATCGTCACAACCGTAATTACCACGTCCAGTGCGATTTCCGCATATGAAATCCATTGCAGGTTTACGTCGCCGGCAACGTAATAGTCGTTTGTATCATCCTTTACGTCCACCGTTTTTGTCACGGCCTGATTCAACTCATCAGAATCCAGTGCCAGCGCACTTTTGCTGGTGCAGTGATAGCCCTGCGGGTACAGGCTGTCTATGTTGTCGTTAATATATTTTATTGAAATTGTATTGTTTTTGTCAGGACCTGCAAAATCGCGTAACGTGCCGGATTCCACGACCATTATGCCATACCACGCCGGGTCGGTGTGCGTCCAGACCGCGTCATCATCCGGGGCGCCTATTTTCGGGTTCGGATCGCCCGGGGTGTTGCGCTTGTTGCCCAGCTGCAGCCGTTGTTTTAGAACCTTTGGCTGGGTTTCATAATTTACCACAATCTTGCGGCCGCCGGGGAATGTGTATTCAATCGGAATGAATTTTATCGCCTCATCCTCAGGCGCGTTTGCAATTTCCGGACATGCGACAACTTTTTGCAATATTTCCGGTTTTGAAAAAGTATCGTATATCCATGCCTGAATGGTTGTTTCCGGATCTGTTTCCGCCACCTGGGACACTGTTGCGGCCAGTCCGTCCGCAAACGCCGCCGTTGCGCATTTCGTGTCCGCGGCGGGCGTGTATAACAGGTCTTCCACATCGACATAACCGGGAGTGTTTATTTCCGGATCCGGAATTTCCATGCCGGGTACGGATGCGTGCGCTGAAGCCGACATTATTGTCAGACAGCAACATAAAAACAACAGACGTTTTGTGCGCCTCATGTTTCTCCCCTCCCCCTTGGCTGCAGCGGCGTTTATTTATCCTGTTGCAACAGTTTCTGCTGTTCCTGCAGATTTTTCAACTCTTCCGTCCGCTCTTTTACGCCGTCGGCCCATTTTGGTGTTTTTATCGCATAAGGATTTTTTATTTCAATTTGTACCTGTTCCGGTTGCGGTTTGCCGGCGGTGTCCGGAAACCCGGCCGGTTCAAGAACATGTACATTGTTTTTCATATATTCGTCAAACACGGTATCTATGTATCCGGCGCATGCACTTGCAAAATTATGGCCGGGCAGCCGCGACAGTTCCAGCATTACCGCCGGGCGAATGTCTGTCAGGCGGGCGTCCCTGCAATTATTTCTGACGGCGCACTGAACCGATACCAGGTTGGCCACAATGGTCACACAGTCCGATGTGTTAATGTCCGGTCCCGATACGTATACAACCTGGGGCATGCGCTGGTTATACGGGGCGTCCGGACTCCAAAAAGGGTTGGATGAATAGTTTTGGACATTTTGTATTTGGCCGTATTGCGACAGCACGCCCACGCCGTGGGCATGAAAAGGTGCACCAAAAACGGGTGCTGCGACAATCGTGGCAAAAACAACCTGTTGGAATTTTGTTTTCATCCTGTATTCCTAGTGTATGTGTATTATAGCAAAATCAGAATACTAATAAAAGATAAAATTCCACCGGCAATGAAAAATGGGGCAAACGGGATGTATTTTTGTTTTTTTCGGTGGCCCCATATGTATCCGAACAGGCATGCCGCCGCCAGCGCCCACCCCAGCCCCGTCGGCCCCAGCCATATGCCGCCGGTAAAAATCAGCTTTATGTCGCCCATGCCGATGGGCGGTGTGGCGTCCGGTGCTTTTTTACGCATGCGCACGTCAAAAAGAAAGCCGACGCCGGCCGCCAGGGCGTATCCGATGGCGCCGCCTGCAACAGCGGTTTTTATTCCGTGCGGCCACGGGGCGTAAAACGTCGCGACAATCAGTCCGGCAATCATCAGCGGGAACAGAAAGGCATCCGGAATTATACGCCTGCGCCAGTCGGCGACGGCAATTTTATACATGCACCACGCCGCCCCGGCAAACAAAACGGTAAAAAATGCATGGTATGCAACGATATAATAATTCATATTTTTCCCCCTTGCCTTTCGAATCGGAACTATGCTAATATACATAATAATGTATAACAGGGGTTTTGTAAAATGAGCAAGGGTTGGGACAATGCAATGCTGAAAAAGCTAAAGGCATTGACTGGCAAGGGATTGTCAACATCAGAGATTGGTAAAAAGCTGGGGATGTCAAAAAATGCCGTTGTGGGTAAGCTGAATCGTATGGGTTGGAATTCCAAGGCGGGCGGCGCCCCTGTGGCGGCAACAAAAAAGACTGCGACCGCGGCCAAAACCACAAAAACGGCAACTGTTGCCAAAAAGCCCGCCGCGGCAAAGACAGTAGCAAAGAAACCTGCCTCGCCGGTTGCCAAAAAAACAGCGGTGACCGCAAAGGCGCCTGCACCCAAAAAGCCGGCCCCAAAGAAAGAGGCAAAACCGGCCGCGCCGCGTGCATCCGGCAAATCAATGAACAAAACACTGGCCATGCATCAGCGGATTATTCAACATTCTCTGGAAATGGCAAATCTGAAGCCGGGACAGTGCCGGTGGCCTATAGGTGATCCTGATTCGGAAAACTTTCATTTCTGTGGCGAACAGGTGTTTGTAGGAAAACCGTATTGTTACGAACATTGTAAACAGGCGTATCAGTTTACACCGCCAAAAAAGAAATAACGGGGGACACGGGGAAAGGTTTGCATGACAAGCGAGAGAGAGAATTTTTCAACGAACAAGGAACTGGGGGCGCTGACGGTAAAGCGCTATGACATTGACGGCAATGTAATCCGTGCTTTTTATGATGCGGACGGACGGTTGGTGTTTGTTATAGATGATACTGTTTTTGCGAACAAGCCGAATGCTTTGTTGGTGATAGACCCTGTGCAAGACCGCAAATGGGATGATATTTTGGCAAATGATTACGGTGTTGCGCTGGAGGTGGTGCGTCCCAAAAAAGACAACAAATATCAGAAACTGGATATTGAATATTCCGGTTTACAAAAATACGACAAGCTGTTTAATGATTTTAATGCCGGGCGGGATGCGGCGGATGCTTTGGCCGGAATATATGTGTTTCGGGCGGGTGCGGCGCGTCATGCGGCCGCGGAACGTTTGACGGTGTCCGAAAAGGTGGCAGAAAATGCACGGGAAACAGTAGAAAAGGCCCGGGCTGCGCTGGCGTCGTTACAGGTTCGTCTAAAAGAATTGCGGACAAAGCTGGGGCGCCAAAGGAAAGATGTCGGGAAAGAGCCGACGAAACAGTCCGCTGCAAAAATACTGCGCACGGAATCCCAGATAGATGCATTAAAGGATAAACAGCGTCGTGCGCAAAAGCGCATGGATAATGCGCGCCGCCGCTTGGCGGCGGCCGATGAAGACGCCGATGCCGCGCGCGCCATTTTGGCGCGCAGCGGGGCGGTGGCGGATGAAATGCCTTCGGAAAACGCGGCGGCCGTGCCAATGGTTGCGCGGACGCATGCGCCTGTTGCCGTGACAGGCGGTGATGCGTTGCCCGTGGCGACTTCGTCGACGACGGATACGGACAATGCGAATGACACCGTTGAAAACGATGAAGTACCGCAGTTTAACACAATCGTTTTTGACGAATATGAAGATGACGGGGATGATGACGAAACGGATGCATTACCCGTATTGCCGGAACCCAAACCGCAGATAATTGCGCAAGAACAATCAGAACAAAAGGCGAAAGAAATGGCCGATGAAGAAGTAAAACCGTTATTTGACAAAGACCCGAATATTTTGGATGAAGAGATTGCATTCAAACCGATAGGATTTGATGTAGCGCAGCCGGAACCGGTCGCGCCGTCCGTTGCGCGTGATGTGCGTTATGACAATATGTCTGCGACGTCGCCGTCGCCGTTGTCGTTTACGCCTCCGTCGGATATGAACGCGGGCGCCGATATGAACAGAGCGGCGGAACCCGTACGTCCGGCGCCCGTGCTGGATACCATAACATCTGTTGATGCGCCCGTATCCCCTGCGCCGGCGCCACAGCCCGCACCGTCGTA
This sequence comes from uncultured Alphaproteobacteria bacterium, assembly GCA_949878575.1. Classification (GTDB taxonomy): domain Bacteria; phylum Pseudomonadota; class Alphaproteobacteria; order Rs-D84; family Rs-D84; genus Enterousia. The sequence goes on from CATLAX010000001.1 coordinate 410,379, forward strand.
TTACCAGTCCGCGCCGGCGGATAGCGCCATGCGCCCCGCCCCGGTCAGCCCGGCTGTGCCGGGGGCGCCGGCCGCCCCGGTGCGGCCTGTGTCACCGATATCCGGCACGCCGGCCGCGCCCGTTCAGGGCGGCGGGGCCAAAACGGGCGGCAAACCAACGCTGTTGTATTATGTTTTATTGATAGCGCTGATTGCATTGTCCATATTTACTTTGTGGCTGTATCAGAGTAAGAATAGTGATACCGTTCCGAATTTGGCGGAAACAACAAAGGCCGAGCAGACCGAGCCGCAGGAAAAAGTACAGCAGGATAAAGAAAACGGGCCGTTTATTCAGTCCGAAGAGGTTGTTGTAGCCGAGGTTGAGCCATCCCCCGCCCCTGTGCCGGAGGTTTCTGAACCCGCGCAGGAACAGGTGCCGGTCGTGCCTGAGATAGATGAAACCGTGCCGGCGGTTCCTGTTGTTGCAGAACCGGAACCTGCAGAAACACAGATGCCGGAGGATACGCCGTTCCTGACCGAGCCGGAGCCGGAACCGGAGCCTGTGCAGCCCATAATTAACAAACCTGTTTATAATGCGGGTGCCCAGAACGAGGATATGTTTGTGGCCGATGAGAATTATGATACGGAGGTTGTAGCATCCCCGCAACAGTTTCAGGAAACTGTGACGGAAACGCAGTACGCAACCGCGTCCGGCGCAACATGCGAAGATGGAACGGCCCCGGATATAAACGGATGCTGCACCGGCGAGGTGTATACGAATACCGGCACCGCTTATGCGTGCTGTTCGCAGGAAACAGGTGAATGTTTTCAACCCATGCAATAATTTGGGCCATATAATAAAGCCCCCGTTTCGGGGGCTTTTTGCGTACAATAAAAAAACGCCGATGTGGCGTTTTTACATTTTTTCAATAACTACGATTGCCGCGGAATAATCATCCTGGTCTGTTATGGACAGGTGAACGCGTGCATCGCCCCCGGCCAGTTCTTTTAATTTCGCCTTTGCACCGCCTGCAATCAGCAATTCCGGACAGCCGGCGTCGTCATGTGTTACCGATACATCCGAGAAGGCGATGTCTTCGCCGAATCCGGTTCCCAGCGCCTTTAGGCACGCCTCTCGTGCGGCCCAGCAGTTGGCCAGATGTTTTTCCGCGTTTGCATTATCGGCATCCGCGTATTCCAGTTCCTTTTTTGTAAAAATCCGTTGTTTTTTAAATGCAGACCAGTCCAGAAATCTGCCGCATTCAACTAAATCTATTCCAATGCCAATAATCACCAGAAGGCTCCTTTGACTTATTTGATATGCGCATACTAATAATAAAAATCCGATTCGTGCAAGCAGAAAATATATCTGTCGCCGTCGGCATTGACTGCAATGAAAACAGCGCCGGCATACCTGCCGGCGCCAAAGACAATTATTTATTGTCGCATGTCGGTTTTTTATCGCACTGTGCGCTTTTGTCCTTTTTGCCGCCCATGGCGTTGCTGCAGTTTTTGCACTGGCACTGTTTTTTATCTGTATTAGACATTATGTTTTCCTTTTGTTTTTGATTTGTTGATTTCGTCCGGACGAATTACATAATACCTTATGTGCTGATTTCGGACAATATGCATGTATTCTTTGTGGCGGGCGTCGTTAAATAAATATTGTTTTTTTTATATTTATGGTATATATTATGTGCGCTGTCGGGGTGTAGCTCAGTCTGGTAGAGTACTTGCATGGGGTGCAAGGGGTCGTAGGTTCGAATCCTGTCACCCCGACCAAATTTTCAACAGGCACGCGTGGTGCCGTTTTATTTTGAATGGAGGATGTAGATGTTTGTCACGGAAAAATTAAAAACGTTCTCTTGGGTAAATGTTGGAAATCCCGATCATAATGATTTTGAAAAGTTGCGTACCGATTACAAGATTGACGAGGACAACATCCTTGATATTTTGGACCCCGATGAACAGCCGCGCCTGGAAATAGAAGACGATTACAAGGTTATAATCGTACGTTTCCCAATTATCAACCGTGAAACCGATACCGTATGGCATACGGAACCGCTGTCAATCATTTATTCCGCAAAGCGCGTTATAACCGTGTGTCGCAAACGGTGCGACCTGCTGGACAAGATAAAGACGTCCGAGAAAACATCCCGCGAAGAGTTTATTTTAAACATAATATATTACATTGCCGAATCTTATCTGCGTTTTTTAAAAGAGCTTAACAAGCGCGTGATTGAATCCAAAAAAGCACTGCAGGAACATATACGCAAGCAGGATTTAATGGCACTGTTGGAGGTGGAAAACAGTTATACGCTGTATATGGCGGGCATTAAGGGAAACATCGCCGTGTTGGACAAGCTGGAAAAAGTACGCGGCTTTGTCAAAACCGAAGACGCCCAGGAACTGGCCGAAGATGCCCGTATTGAGCTGGCCCAGGCGACCGAGGTCGTGACCAGTTACAGCAAAATGTTAAAGTCCATAAAGGAAACGTTTGAAAGTGTGATTAACATTGATTCCAACACTTATATTAACCGTTTGACAATGTGGAATATTATTTTGATTGCGCCGACCATTGTCGTCGGGTATTACGGAATGAATGTCGCTTTGCCGTTTGCGGACGATGTGCGCACGGGATGGATAATATTTGTTTTGATAATGGCGCTGTTGATAGGATATGCGCTGTATGCAACTGTTCGTCGTCGGATAGTGTGATTTGCGGCCAATTTTTGTTAGTTTTCATATTATATAAGAACTCCGGTGGCCGAAACCGGAATATGTGTTTCGGTTTCATATTTGGTACAAAATAAAAAATCCCGCTGTGCGCGGGATTTTTTAGCGTGTTTTGTTTGCCGTTTTCATTGCCGCCAAAATGCGGGCAAAGTTTTCGTCAACCGGCCCTGTTACGTCCACGTCAGAGAATTTTATCCCCTTTGCGGTCTGCAGCCAGTTTATCGCAGGCATTGTAATTTTCCAGAACGTGTCCAGACGACGGCGTACGGCGGCGCTGTCCGCATCGTCGGCACGGCCGCCGCCTTCGTTGATGCGCTTGTTTATGCGCTTTATCATAATTTCTTCCGGCACGTCCAGATACAGAATGTGAATGGTGAATTTATCCGCATAATTTTGCACCAGCCATTGTGCCTGTGGTACGGTGCGCGGAAAACCGTCAATCAGCAGGTCTTTTTCCGTGCTTATCTTTGACGCGACCAGTTTGAACAGTTCGCTGTCCGGCACCAGATCGCCGCGGGCGATAATTTTTGCAATCTCGGAATCTGCGGGCAGACTGCGGAACATTGCGCCTGTTTCAATATAGTTGTAATCATGCGCCGCGCGCAGCATTTTTGAAAAAGTGCCTTTCCCTACTCCCTGGCCCCCCATTAAAACAATCATGTCTTTCATGTTTTTGCCTTTCGGATTAAAAAGGGGCGTTATGCCCCTTTTTTTATTTTTTGCTGTTTTCTATTGCAGCACCCAGAATGTCGCCCAGAACAGAGCCGCTGTCGGCCTGGTTGGCGTATTCTTTGACCGCCTGCTTTTCCAGCGTTACCTGCAACGCGCGGATAGACAGTTTGACGGTGTTGTTTTCAACAGAAACAACAGATGCTTCAACCGTGTCGCCAACATGGAACTTGCCGGTGTCCTGTTCGGATTTTTCACGCGACAGATCCGTGCGACGGATAACGCCGCGAATGTCGTTCGGCAGTGCCAAAATCAGTTCGTCCGGTGTTATCTCGGAAACCGTGCCGGATACAACCGCACCCTTTTTGATGGCGATAGAGTTGTTGTCCGCACCCTGGGTCAACTGCTTGATGCCCAGTGTCACACGTTCCTTTTCCGGATTGATGTCCAGAATCTTGGCCGTTACTTCCTGGCCGCGCACGAACTTTTTCAGTTCTTCTTCGTCCAGCTTGTTCCAGGACAGGTCGGAAATATGCACCATTCCGTCCAGTTCCGGTGTCAGTGCAACGAACAGACCGAATTCTGTTGTGTTCTTAATCGGGCCGGTTACAACGTCGCCGATGTTGTGTGTTTCGGCAAACTGTTTCCACGGATTCGGCTGCAGCTGTTTATAGCCCAGCGAGATACGACGCTTTTCCTGGTCAATGCCCAGAACCACAACGTTTACATCCTGGCCGTTCTGCAGAACTTTGGACGGGTGAATGTTTTTGTTCGTCCATGACAGTTCGGACATGTGCACCAGACCTTCAATATTGTTGCCCAGGTCAATGAATGCGCCGTAATCCGTTAAAGACGACACCTTGCCGGAGATTGTGTCCCCAACGTTAAATGCGCGTGATGCGGTATCCCACGGGTCCGCCTCCAGCTGTTTTGCGCCCAGCGATATGCGGTGTGATTCCGGGTCAAATTGAATAACCTTAACCTTGATCTTCTGGCCGACATGAACCAGTTCGCGCGGATGATTTACACGCTTCCATGACAAATCCGTCACGTGCAGCAAACCGTCAATTCCGCCCAGGTCAACAAACACGCCGTAATCGGTGATGTTTTTAACCGTGCCTTCAATAACCGCACCCAGTGTGATGTTCTTCATCGCTTCTTTTTGGGCCGCAGCAATGGAATCAGATTGAATCGCGCGACGGGAAACGATTGCGTTTGTACGCAGGGCGTCCATCTTTAATACGCGGAATTTGTCTTTTAATCCGATCAGGGATTTCGCATCGCGAACAGGCTTGTGGTCCACCTGTGATGACGGCATGAACGCAAATACGCCGCCCAGGTCAACTGTAAAGCCACCGCGGACAACATCAATAATTGTTCCTTCGGGGTCAACGCCTTCTGCCACGGTCTTTTCCAGGTCTTTCCATGCCTTTTCGGCGCGGGCCTTGGTATATGACAGAACTGCCGTACCCTCGCGGGATTCATAGCGTTCTACGAACACATCAATGATGTCGCCAACGCTTGGGACGGATGCGCCGAATTCTTTCAGCGGAACGCGGCCTTCTGATTTCAGGCCAACGTCAACCATTGCGAAATCGCCGCGAATGTCTTTGACCGTACCCTTTGTTGCATATCCCTGCAGTGTTTCCTGGGCACCGTAATTTGCGTCAAACATTTTGACAAAATCTTCGCCCGACAGGGGGTTAAATAAATCTTTGGATAAATCTTTCATAGAAAAGTGTTATACAAAGTTTGCCGTCGCCTATGTTTATTGAAATAGCGAGGTCTTGTGGGGTTAATCGGATTGATGTTGCGCCCACCCGCAAAATCTGGCTGATTATACGGTATATTTTTTATAAAAGCAAGGTTTTTCTTGACTTTGCGGGATGCGGTGCTACTTTTTTGGCATGTCTATATATTATTTTGAAAAATATTCTCATTTTTATCCCTTTCGTGATACGGACGGGCTGGATTACACAATGTGTACAATATCCGTTTGGGAACAGGTTAGAATGTATTGTGTTAGAAAAGGCAGCATGCCGCGTTCTTTCTTTGATTGCGGTGCGGCGGTTGGTTATTTGGTTCGTGAAGCGGACATGTTGGGTTTGCGCGCGTCAGGCATTGACATCCGTCGTTATCCGCCGGTGCCGGAAACGGAAAAATATTTTGCCAGCGGCCAGATACAGATTAAGTCTATTCTGGATGCGGCACCTGTTACGGCAGATTTGGCGTATTGTAACGGCACATTGACATACTTGAACGAGGTAACCTTGCCGATTGCTTTGAAAAAATTTCAAAATGTGGGAATGCTTATCGCTGTTCACAATACAACAGAAGATGTTCAGGCCGCATTTAAAACCGGCGAACCCATAGTGCATAGAGAGTCGCGTTTAATCCGATCAAACGACTGGTGGATGAATATTTTCCGCAATAACGGGTTCAGGGTTGATTTTGATTCGGAAAATAAATGTTTTTGTGCCAGGCCGATAAAAGACGATGCTGCGTCAAAATATCAGGGATTTGTTTCGGCAACCCGTCTGGGTGGCGGTTTTATACGGGCTTTTTCCCGTGGAGTGTAAGTTTGTTAGTATATTGTGCTTGACAAAATATATTTTTGTAGTATATATGTTGGTACATATAAAGTAGGAAATTGGCATGAATAATTTAAAAAATTTTGGAAAGTCTATATTAATCAGTGGAATCGCGATTCCGGCATTGGGCGTGTTGGCGCATTTCGTTCCGGGCAAGGATGCGTTTATGCAGAATGATTCTTCGTTGGCGCATCGTTTTGAATCAGCGTATACGTTTCGTGTCAACCCTGAGCATAGACGGTATACGTCGTATGAGTACGCAGACCATAATCCAAACACCTTTGTTGACAATAAAGGTATTCAGCGCCCTATTGACAAAGACGGCAACATTCTGTCCGATTGTCGCATAGAACCGGGTGAACCGTTTGATATGCTGTATCGTGAAGAAGAATATCTTTGCAATCCGTACATGATTTATCCGATGCATGTATTGTTGGCCATGGGGGCGTATTCCGTGTTGCGGCGTCGCGATGAAATGATGGCGGATGAGGCCTATGCCAGACTAATGCGTATGAAGCAACGGACCCGCTAATAAAAAAACCGCCAAACGGCGGTTTTTTTATGTTTATCGCGGAATAATTCTTGCGCGGTCGCCATAATCCGCGTCCAGTACGTATACAGGCTGGCCCACTGTAAATATGGTGTCGGCCCCCTGGGTTAATGTAACCGCCTTGCCGGAATCAAGTTTTACTATATATTCATATCCTGTTTGTGCCGACAGGCCTTCCTGGGCCTTGGACCCCAGCGCGCCACCTAAAACCGCGCCGCCAACAGCCCCCAGCGTGTTTGCGACCGAGCTGCCCCCGACTGTTGAGCCCAGAACGCCGCCCGCGATTCCGCCGGCCAATGTTCCAACGCCGCCGTTTTCTGTCGCTATGCGAACCTGGCGAACGTTTATGATGACGCCTTCTTGAACAGAATTAACCTTGCCGGCGGCAGATGTCTGATAGCTGTTGGTGTTTAGATTTGATGTGCATGCAGCCAGAAACACGGCCGCAATAACAGCGATAAATTTTTTCATTATTAGATCTCCTTGTTTAACAAAGTATACATTTTGCAATTTATATTTGCAAGCAAGAGGATATTCCCCATCCCCCGCCCCGATGTTGTTGTTTGTTGTAAATCAGCGTGCGACATCGCCGCGCAATTTTGCATGGCATACATAATTTTTCAATATGAAACCGTTTGCCGCATGCCAGTTTAGCATTCCGCGCCAGTTTTCGTCCGGAATCTCAACCGTGGGCAGCTTGTATGGTGTGCGGCCTAACTGTTCTTTTACCTGCGGCAGATGGTTTGTGTATATGTGCGCATCATGAAATTCGCCCTTTAGGATGCCCGGTTTTAACCCCGCTTCTTTGGCGTACAGCAGTAATAACAAAGCATAGCTTGCGATGTTGTACGGAATCCCCAGGAACATGTCGCATGAACGTTGTGTCCAAATCAATGACAGTGTGCCGTCCCGTACAATTAATTGATGCATTACGTGGCATGGCGGTAACGCCATTGACGGGAAATCCACAGGATTCCATGCAGACACCAGTATGCGGCGGTCGTTCGGATTGTTTTTCAGCTTGTATATTGCGTTTGCAACCTGGTCTATGCCGGGCTTTGCCGGATTAAAATTGTCGCATGGATTGTGCTCAATCCGGGCCGTGTCCCACAGATATTCCCCGCCAAAATGTCGCCATTGAAATCCGTAAATGGGCCCCAGATCCCGTTCCGTGTCCATTATTTCGTTGCGGATTTTCTGTGCGGCGGTTTCATTTAGTTTTTGTCCGGTGGTTTTCAGGTTATACACCTGTTCCACCTTTACCGGGTTGGCCCATTCGTTCCATATTTTGCATTTGCGGTCCTGCAGCCATTTTTTATCAGTTATGCCGCGCAGAAAAAACTCCAGTTCCGTTGCAATGTTTTTCAGCCCCATTTGCTTGGTTGTGATTAATGGGAATCCTGTTTGCATGTCGTGTACGAATGTCGCGCCGTGTCCCAGGCCGACGTCCGGAATGCCGGTACGGTTGTTTCTGATGTCCGTACAATTTTCAGAAATATTTTTTAGAATATCCAAATAAGCTTTCATTTTGCCGGCCTTTATGCAAAAACGGGTACAATGTTATGTACCCGTTTGATGTAATCCGTTTTATGCCTGCTTGAACAATTCTTCTGCCTTAACCTTTTTTTCTTTGGTCTTGACGTGTGTCAGCATTGCATCCAGCGCTTTGCGTTCAAATATCATTCCTCGCAACATGCCCAGGGCGTTCGGGTTCTTGTTATAGAATTCAAACACCTGCTGCGGGTTTGGATAACGCGCCGCCTCGGCCCAGACCGCCTGTTGCAGGTCTTCGCGCGAAACCTCTACCTTGTTTTGAGTGCCCCACTCTGCCAAAATCAGACCCAGCTTTACGCGACGTTCGGCTTCTTTGCGCTCTTTCTTGTCGTCCCATTTGTGATCTTCCGCCTTGCAATGACCGTCGCAGTGTGCGTGTGTGCGGTCGTGTTCCGCCTTGGCCATTTCCAGTTCCTGGGACACCAAAGTTTCCGGAACATCCAGCTTTACCTTGTCGGCCAGAATTTCCAACAGTTCATTGCGCATTTCGCTTTGTGCGGCATCCGCATACTGGTCTGTTAAAATCTTTGTGATATGTTCACGCAACGCTTTTACGGATTCCTGGCCGACGCTTTTGGCCAGTTCGTCATTCAGCTCCGGCAGGATATGGTGACGAATTTCGTGAACCTCAACCTCAAACCGCGCGTCTTTGCCGGCCAGGCTTTCCGCATGATAATCTTTTGGGAATTTAACCTTTACGTCAAATTTATCGCCTGCTTTGTGGCCTATAATCTGGTCTTCAAAGCCTGGAATGAATGCACCGCTGCCCAAAATCAGGTGGTGCTTTTTGGCCTCGCCGCCTTCAAAGGCGTCTTTGCCGATAAAGCCTTTGAAATCAATAACGGCAACGTCGCCATCAATCGCTTTGTATTTTTCATCCTGCTTTTCCGCAACACTGCGGTTTTTGCGAATGTTTTCCAGTGCCTTTTCAACCTCTGCCGGGTCTAGATCCGTGACTTTCTTTGTTACCGTAAACTTTTCCAAATCAATCGCCGGCAATGTTGGCAGAATATCAAATTCCAAAGAATATTCGGCGTCCTTGCCTATTTCCCAGCCGGCCAGGTCGGCTTTGGGGGCGCCGGCCAGACGGATTTTTTTATCGGCGATATAGTCTGTTAAATCTTTGTTCATCAGCTTATCAACGGCTTCGCCATATGCTGATGCATTGAATTTCTGACGCAATACGGACAGCGGAATATGACCCGGGCGAAATCCCGGCATTTTGGCCTTTTTGCCGTATTCTGTCAAAATTTCATCCGCCGCCGCCTGCAAATCTGTGGCAGATATGACGCCGCTGACGGAATAATGTAAATCTTTAATTTTTTCTTTTTTGAACATGTTTTTCCCCTAAAGAACAGTGAAATTGCGCAGTGATTATACACGCTTTTTTTATAAACGCAAGCAGGATAATTTATTTTGGATTGACAAACAATATATGGTATCATAGAGTAAAGCGTAAAACAAAGAGGCTTATACCAAATGACAGATAAAGATTTTTTTAGATATTTAAAGGCGGATATGCTGGGACGTTTAATCGCATGTGTCATGGTGTTTGCCGGAATGGCGGTATTTGGCACGCCTAATTCTGACAAGAACGGCAAAGACGGCGTCCGCGTTACAAAAAAGATGCCAGTAAACCGCGAATACAACGATTCCGTAACCCACATAAAATCCGTTATGCAGGTCCCACAAAAATCCCGCTAAAAAATATTATTATAAAAAAACCGCCAAACGGCGGTTTTTTCGTATACACGCTTTTGCGAATTAACGCTTGCTGAACTGGGTGGAACGACGCGCCTTGCGCACACCATAATGCTTACGTTCAACAACACGGCTGTCGCGTGTCAAGAATCCTGCCGCCTTTAAGGCCGCACGCAATTCCGGTTCCGCTTTTTCCAGCGCCTTGGATATGCCGTGCTTTACCGCGCCCGCCTGGCCGGACAGACCGCCGCCCAAAACGAATGCATGAATATCATACGCGGTTTCACGCTTTGTAACGCCAAAAGGCTGGGCGATAATCATCTGCAGTACCGGGCGGCGGAAATATTCCGCTGACGGTGTTTCGTTTACAAATATATTGCCCTTGCCCGGAACCAAGTAAACACGGGCAACCGAATCCTTGCGCTTGCCGGTGGCATATGTGGCATTTGTCAGTTTTACTGTTGCCGCCGGTGTCTTCTTTGCGGCGGATTTTGCCGGGGCGGCCTTCTTTGTTGTTTTTGCCGCAGTGGCCTTCTTTTTAACTTCTGTCATTATTCGCCCCTTTTGTTTTTACGGTTCAATGCACCAAAATCTATAACAATCGGTTTTTGGGCTTCGTGTTTGTGTTCTGCGCCGGCATAAACATGCAGCTTTGTTAAGCGCTTGTTCGCCAAGGCGACCGCAGTACGGCGGCCCATCATGCGCTTTACCGCGTTGGTAACCAGTTTTTCCGGTTTTTCATCACGCATTTGCCCCAGGGTGCGTTCTTTCAAAGAACCCGTCCACAAAGAATGCCAAAAGAACTTTGTCTTTTCCGCCTTGCGGCCGGACAATGCAACCTTGTCCGCGTTGATGATGATGACATGATCGCCACAGTCCATGTTCGGCGTCCATGTCGGCTTGTTTTTGCCACGCAGGATGTTTGCAGTAAATGCCGCCAAACGCCCCAGCGTGCAATCAGTTGCGTCAATCAGATACCATTTGGCTTCCAATTCGCACTTTTTTAACGATTTTGTCGCTGCCATTGTTTTTACCTTTTTATTAATTTGCGTCGCAATTATGACGCAACCGGTTTAAAAAGTCAAGAATTTTTAATGTGGTATAATAATACCGTATATGTAAAGGCCGCTGTTTATCTGTTCTGCCTGTTGTTTTCGCGGTCTATTCTTTCGCTGTTGGCTATTGTGCATGCGCGCATCTGCCCCAGGCATGTCGTTATGTCCTCGCGGCGGCTGCCGCGCTTCTTTGCTGTCGCGCACTTGCTGTCCGCACCCAGCGCGTTCGTACACGCATTGTTCCGCTGACAATTCGTCTGGCCCTCTGCGCATGTTATGTCAAAACCGTTGTACGAACTTAACACGTCAAGATCCGTTTCCAGCTGGTACCGCGCATTCGCCAGATCCCCCGACGTCACCGCGGACTGTATCTTTGCTATATTGCGCAACAGACACTGTAACGCGTCCTTGCTGCCGCCGGTGCTGTTCAAACAGTCTTCCGCAGACGCCAGACCGCGACGCGATGCGCCACCGCCCGTACCGCCCCCGCCATAGCCGCCGCTGTATCCGCCGCCCGTGGAGCCGTCGTCCCCGCCAGAGGCGTCGCCGCCCGTCGCCCCGGCCTTTTGCAGTTTGGTCGTTAAAACAGCCTTTTCCAACTGCGTGCGAAAACGGCGCAGCATTGCATCCATATACTCGTACTGTTTGTTCATCTGCTGGGCGATTACGGTCGTTTTTAACGCAACTATCTCTTTCATCAGCTGCTTGTCCGCGCCTTCGGGGTTCTTTTCATCACCTATGTTGTATGCATGCACGCTGCACAGCGCCAGTTCCGCCGTTATCCGATCGTTCGCATCGTTGTCGCAGCCGTCTCCGGACGTATACAGTCTGGGGGCTGTAACAACAACTTCGTCCAATTCCGTGTCGGTCATTTCCAGGGTTACTGTGCCGCCGTTGGCAAAAGTGCTGGCCGGGACATCCTTTGGGGCATGTGAAAGATAGCTGAAATGCAAGATTGTTCCGGAATCCGGCACCGTTATTGTAAAGGCCCCGTTTGAATCGGTCGCCATTCCGTTGGTTAGTTTGTCTTTTTGCTGTACCGTGACGCCAATTCCCGGTTCATATCCACCTGATCCGGTTGGAATAAGAACTTTGCCGGTTACCGTAATATCAGCCCATGCACCACACGTTAGTATGGAACAAGACATGAATGTTGTAAAAAAACAAATAATTTTATCTCTCATCCGGTTATAAATGTTATCAAAATAACGAGTTTTGTTCAAGTATATAAAAAACGCCGTTTCCGGCGCTTTTTACATTTCCCTGGGAATGCTTAACCCCATTAGAGATATAACTGTTTCAAGTGTCTGCTGTGCGTTGCGCACAATATACAGGCGATTTGCGCGCGTCGCGGCGTCCACATCGTCACGCAATACCGGACAGTTGTGATAGAACGCGTTTATTATCTGGCACAAGTCGTATGCGTATCCTGCCAGTATGTCCGGCGACCTGGCATCAAATGCGGCGCGAACGGTGCGTTCAAAATCCAGAATTGAAATAATAAGGCCGCGTTCATCCGGCATTAATGCGGCCGGCGTCGTCGGATGTGCTGGCGCGTCCGCGCCGGCGCGCCGCAGAACACTGTTCAAACGTACCGCCGTATACAATATATATGGCCCCGTACGTCCTTCAAAGCTGGTGACGGCGGCCGGGTCAAATATATAGTCCGATTTTACATCATGCATCAGGTCGGTAAATTTCAGTGCCGCCAGTGCGATCTGGTCAATCGTTTCGTCGTCCAGATTTTTCCCGGATTCCGTGCAGCGCGTACGCACGGCGTCGCCGACTATACGAATTATGTCCATCAGTCCGGCCGCATTGCCGTCGCGTGTTTTAAACGGCACGCCGCCTGGGCCGTTTATGGTGCCGAAATACAAATGTTCCAGATTTTCCGTCGGTATCAAATCCAGCATTTCTGCAACGCGGAACACCTGCTTGAAATGCAGTTGCTGGCGGGCGTCCGTCAGATACCAGATTTTGTCAGGATTGTCGTTTGTCTTGCGGTACCATATCGCGGCCAGGTCGGTCGCCTCGTACGTATCTGCACCGCGGGAATTGTAAAACATAAACGGCGGCATGGGCTCGGCGTCAGTGTCGCGGCGAACTGTTACAATTTCGGCGCCGTCACTGGGATGTAACAGATTTTTGTCGCGCAGCATCTTTTCAACGACATGCAGATACTGTGACGCGTTTTTTTCACCCAGTGTCTTGTCAAACGGCATCATGTTTAATTTCCGTATGATGTCGTCCATCATGTCCAATGATACTTTTAAAAACAGATTGTACAGCGCCGTGTACCCGGGATGACCGTTTTGCAAATCGGCGGTTATTTCGCGGGCATGATTTAAAAAGACCTCGTCAGATTTGCCGCGTGCGGACGCCGCCGGATAATATGTATCCAGCTCTGCGGCGGTAATGCGGTAATCTGCCGGATTTATTTTAGATGCATCAAAATTCGATGCAAAAAAGGGCCATTCTGGGTGCAGGCTTTCTATATACGCAATAACAAGCCCCATCGGACGCCCCCAGTCGCCGATATGATTGTACGATACGGTTTTGTGGCCCAAAAACTTTGCAATACGATTCAGCGTGTCGCCGACGATGGATGTTCGCAGATGCCCTATGTGCAGGGACTTTGCCACATTGTATGATCCGTAATCCATGTCAATAACCATGGGATCTGTTTTGGCTATTTGTGTCGCATCCGCCGCCGCATTCCATAAAAAATCGTTTTTAATTTTTATGTTTATAAATCCGGGCCCGGCAATGGATGCGTCTGCGACAAAGTCCAGGGCCGCTATTTCCGGCATGATTTCTGCGGCCAGTTCCCGGGGATTCTTTCCGGCACTGCGCGCCATCACCATGGCGGCGTTTGTTGAAAAGTCGCCAAAATCCCGATTGCGCGGAATTTCAAGATTGACCGATGTCCCCAGTTTTTGATTTATCGCATCCGATACGTGCTTATACAAATTCATTTCTAAAAAACCTCAAAATTATATCGGCAGTACAATTCTGACCCGCAGGCCGCCCATGTCGCTGTTTTCCAAAAACATCTGGCCGCCGTGATTTTCAATGGCCGTCTGGGCAATGGACAGCCCCAGACCCGTGCCGCCGGTGTCCATGCCGCGCGCTTCGTCCAGGCGGACAAACGGCCGCATGGCGTCGCGTTTTTTGTCATCCGGGATGCCCGGACCGTCGTCTTCTATGGTTACGACAACCTGCTCCGCCTCGTCTGTTTCCGTTATTTTTATTTTCTTGTTTGCGTATCTGGCAGCGTTTTCAATTATGTTGCCAAAGGCCCGTGCCAGCGCCATCGGGCGCGCATAAAACTGAACCGGTTCCGTCGGAAAATCCGTGATAATTTTCTTGCTGCCCGCCGCGTCGCGCGCTATTCTTGTCAGCATTGCCGGCAATTCCGTCGCCTGCTCTATTTCCGGCATTTCACCGCGTGCAAATGCCAGGTATCCGTTAACCATTTCCGTCATGCGGTCAATGTCGCGCAACATGTCCTTTTTCGTCGCCGCACCTGTTTCCACCGCCAGACGCATGCGTGTCAGAGGAGCCTTTAAATCATGGCTGACCGCGTTAAGCATGTCCGTTCTTGTGCGGTTGTATCTGTCCAGGCGCTCTTTCATTTTTATCATTGCGGCGGCGGCTTCCTTGATTTCCTTGGATCCGGTCGGCTCAAATCCCGGCGCGTCCAAACCGCGGCCAAACCTGGATGCGGCGCGTGAAATGCGGCGTATGCTGCGCGTGTGTATGATGATAAACGGCGCAATCAGCACGGATACTATTAACAACGAGCCCAACAGCCATATTAAAAATACCTCCGTACTGGTGGAATAAACACGGTACAGGGTCGTGCCAAATGTCGCTATCTGGCCGTCTTTGGTTGGAATGTCAATGTATAACAGACGCTTGCCCTTGTCTATATATATGGACGACGGACGTTGTACGCGCCGCGACAGCTCGTGTGCCAGCGGGCCCGCCTCGCGGGAATCGTTGTCGTTGTGTTTCGGGCGGTTTAAATGCGGATTTACCGTAACGTTTATTCCGATGCGCTGCGCCATCGCCTGGGTGGCGGCGGTGTCGCCGGCATCCATGAAATCCAGCATTGTTGCAACCTCTCCGGCCAGACCGCGCGCCATTGTTGCATGAACGCGGTCCCAGTGATTGCCAAAGAATACGTTTGCCACAATAGTCAGCGCAACAACCAGCGGTATTAAAATCATCAGTATTGTGCGCCATAGAAAACTGCGTGGTATTAATCTCATTCCGTGTCCTTGTTGTTTCGGGGAACGCCGTTTGGTTCCGTCATCTTGTACCCGCGCCCGCGAATTGTTATTATGTCTATGTTTGATAATACACTATTTAATTTTCCGCGCAAGCGTTTTGCGACCATTGGCGATGCCGGTGCAATGTTGCCGACAGGCGACGTCAAACGTTCCAGCAGCTTTTTTTCTTCGCCCGACAGTGCCAGTGTCCGCGGCACGGCATCCGGATTTTCCACATCCTGAATAAAAAATTCGCCATCCACGAACATCAGGCCGCGCGGCAATTTTGACGCCGTTGCCGATTTTTTCATTATATTGTTTAGCCTTAACACCAGTTCGCGCATCTGAAACGGTTTGGCCAGATAATCATCCGCGCCGCCCGCCAGGCCTTCTATTGCGTTTTCCGGGCCGCTAAGCGCGGTGAGCATAATTACCGGTGTCGTATCGCCGGCCGCGCGAATTTCTGCTAAGAAACTTAATCCGTCCTGGCCTACCATCATTCTGTCCAGCACTATGGCATCAACGGAAATTTTATTTAGAATATCCGCCCCGGATTCTGCGGACGGCGCGGCCAAAACATTGAAGCCCTCGTTTCGCAGGCCCGCGGCCAGCGTGCTGCGCAACATGTCGTCGTCGTCAATAACAAGAACTGTCTTATCCATTATTTCTGCATCGGTTCCACCGCGTATTCGCCCGGCTGAATCGTGCGTACCGCATTACCCACGCCGTTGGAGTCAGCGTCGCTGTCAATGGCGGCGCGGAATTTCATACCGTTTGTTGTAAATTCTGTTTTAAACAGCGCATAGCCTGTCCCGCCGCCCGTCGTCGGACCCTGCAAGCCCAGAGAGTAATATCCGCCCATAATGCCGTAATCCAAATCAATATAGTCTATGTTTACCATAAGTGAAACGTTGCTCATCCCGTCGCTGGTCATATTGCACGCGAATTCGCGGTTGGACAGTGTTGCCTGGGAATTTATCGGAACCACTATGTCCATGACGGTGGGTTCGCATCGGCGGTCTATGCCGTTTACCAAAAATTCATATGTCATCCCAACGGTCGCCTTTGACAGGCCGGTTGAAATATTTACCTGGGAAATAGTGGCCTTTGGTATCTTTACCATTGCGTTTGCAATTCCGCTGCGCACCGGGAAAGAAATTCCGGATTGCAGACAGTCGCGGGAAAACGGATCCGCCTCGCATATATAAACGCGGGAATGAGAGTTCATCATGAACATGTTTGCCAGGCTGTTGAACAGGAACGTGCGCGTTATCTTGTCGTTTAGGCGCGTGCAGCCAAAATCACGGCAAATCACCATGGGGCGTGATGCAAAAGACACGCCGGGATGCATGTAATATTCCGCCGCCTGGGCGTCCAGTATAGCCTGGTCGTAATCCAGACTGTCCGCGCGGTTCATAAATTCTGTTTCCGGTATAAAGTTCGGATCGTCCGGATATGCATAATATGACTGCACGGGCGTTTCCGTGTAAATGGTCTGAAAATTATCAATAGAAATATTTTCATCCGTATTTGCATTCACGTTCGCCGCAGTCGCCGCGCCGGAATACAAAACAGCAAAAAACGCCATTAAAATAAATCTAGCCATATCAAAGCCTTTTATTCTCTCTTTGGAAAATATTAGAACAATCGCGCCCCCGATGTCAAAGCAAAAATATTTTTATTGAAAATTGCCGTTTGTTTGTTCTATAAAGTAGCATAAGAACAATATAAGGAAAGGTGGTGGCATGGTTGACATAATCATAACCGGGGAATCAGGCAAGCTGCATGCTGTATATCACAAGGCGGATGCGCCGGCGGCGCCGTTGGCGTTGGTGCTGTCTGGGAACCCGCGTCAAAAATATCATATGAACGACCGTGTGTCGTACGCCATGTTTCGTGCATTTATGGATATTGGTTTTTCCGTTCTGCGCTTTAATTACCGCGGTGTGAACGACTCTGAGGGCTCGGTCGGTACAACTGCCGACAACATGCTGGATATTGCGACGGTTATAGACTGGCTGCAAAACCATAACGAGGACAGTGACAAAATATGGCTGGCCGGACACGGACTGGGGGCGTGGTATGTGCTGCAGGCAATGATGCGCCGTCCAGAGGTTTCCGGATTCGCACTGGTGTCGCCGGATGCGTCAATATCTGATTTTGCGTTTCTGTCGCCGCGCCCGAACCGCGGACTGCTGCTGCAGGGGGCGGCGGAATCCGATGATTCAAAGGCGTTTGCCGGGCATCTGACACAGGTGCTAAAAAAACAGGCGCAGATAGATCTGGAAACAATACGTGTGAAAAATGCCGATGCCAATTACAGCCAGCCGGCGGATTTGCGTCAGATGTATAATGATTTGAAAGCCTATGTCGGGCGTGAAAATGCCGAAAACAAACTGCTGTAGCCATGCAAAACAATACCAAAGACAGATTTTTTGACCCAACCGTACCGGACGATCTGGCTGTGTCCATTCGACCAAAGGTGTTGTCTGACTTTATCGGCCACGAAAGCCTGAAGCAAAACCTGTCCGTATTTATTGCCGGCGCAAAGTCCCGGGCAGAGGCGATGGATCATGTCTTGTTATACGGGCCGCCCGGGCTGGGGAAAACGACACTGGCGCATATTGTCGCGAACGAGCTGGGGACGAATTTTCGTGCAACGGCGGCGCCCATGCTGACCAAACAGGGGGATTTGGCGGCTATTTTAACATCGCTGGAACCGATGGATGTTTTGTTTATTGATGAAATTCATCGTCTGCCGACCGCAATAGAGGAAGTGCTGTATTCCGCGATGGAAGATTTTAAACTGGATATAATGCTGGGCGAAGGCCCCAGCGCAAAAAGCGTCCGCATTGACCTGCCCCCGTTTACGCTGGTGGGCGCCACTACGCGCACGGGGTTGCTGTCAAACCCGTTGCGTGACAGGTTTGGAATTGATTTGCGGCTGTCGTTTTATTCGCCAGAGGATTTGGCAAAAATCATAATGCGCAGTGCGGGAATTCTGGGGACGGAAACCGGTTTTGACGGGGCGCTGATGCTGGCGCGGGCGTCGCGTGGAACGCCGCGTATTGCAAACCGTCTGTTAAAGCGTGCGCGTGATTTTGCAGGCGCGCTTGACAAAAAGGAAATTACGGCGGATACTATTCGCACAACACTGGCCCAGCTGCATATAGACGATCATGGCCTGGACGAGATTGACCGCGAATACATGACGACCATTGTGCGGCATTATGCCGGCGGCCCGGTTGGAATTGAAAATCTGGCCGCGGCGCTGTCTGAGCCGGCCGATACCATTGAAGACGTGATAGAGCCGTATTTGATGCAGCTGGGATTTATTCAACGCACGCCCCGCGGGCGGATTGTGACCGATGCCGGATATGCGCATCTGGGGCTGGAAAAATAACAAAGGGTAATATTAAATGTTAAGGTCAATAAATTTGGCGCGGGTATATGTGCCGTATAATACCGGATGGGCGCGCAGTGGCCGCACATTTGGCATTAATCATAACTTTATCCAACATCTGTACAATGCATGGGCGCCGCTTGGCAACATGCATGACGACAAACATGAGCATAAGCGTTTTTATGATATGCTGGAGGCGGCGTATAACATCAATCTGTCGTGGCCGGTAAAGATGCCTTTGGTTATGTATTTTGAATATATAAAATCAATCGGCGGCGGGTTTGGTGAGCATGACGAAAAAGTCAAAGAATATTTAAGGGAACATTGCAACACGCTTGTTCTGCCGGCGGACGAATATGAGTATGTTGAAACAGAATATATGAATTTGACGTATAATGACATCGGTTATGTCCCGTATCAGCATCGTCAGCCGATACCGGCGCGCTTTGAATTCTGGGAACGTTTGAAACAGCGGTAAAGATATGGCGGCGACACATAAATTTTATTTTTCCATTGCATATGCCGACACGGATGCCGGCGGGATAGTTTATCACGGCCGGTATATAGAAATTGCGGAACGTGCGCGCATGCAGTGGTTGCACGGCATTGATCTGCCGGCGGGCGATTTGGGTTTTGTGGTGCGGAAACTGGCGATAAAGTATCTGCATCCGCTGCGTCTGGGGCAAGATTTTGTTGTGGAAAGCCGTATTGAAAAAATCGGCGCCGCATCCATGCAGATATCGCAAAAGTTCGTGAAAGACGAAACTGTTTGTGCTATACTGAATATAAATGTGGCATATTTGGGGGCGGACATGAGGCCAAAGCGCATTCCGGATTCAATACTGGCCGCGCTGAGATAAAAATATAAAAAAAGGGAAAGGAAAAATGACGAATAATTTTTCATTGCTGTCTTTGTTTACGACGGGCGACATAATGACGCTGGTTATATCTTTGCTGCTGGTGGCGGCCAGTGTGATGTCTTGGGCGATTATTATAGAAAAATTCCGCCTGTGGCGCGCCCAGCGCCGCGTGCAGATAAGGTTGGACGAACGGCTGGATCCGGAACTGGCCATTGATCGTGCGCTGCGCCCGTTTGACCGCAATTTGTGGTTTCTGTCCATGGTGTCTTATGTGGCCCCGTTTGTAGGGTTGTTTGGAACAATATGGGGGGTTATGGATTCTTTTGCCTCTATCGGTGTAAATCAGTCTGTTTCAATCGGTGTAATTGCACCGGGGCTGGCAACGGCGCTGGGGACGACGGCGCTGGGGCTGATTGCGGCGGTGCCGGCGGCGGTTGCGTATCAGTATTTTACACGCCGGGCGGATGATTTATATGATGCGTTGAACGATATTGCACGTGAAAAGCGGTTAAAGAAATAAGCGGGGGTGAACATGTCACGCAACAGACGCAGAAACTCGGACGCCGCCATATCCTTGACACCCATGATTGACATCATGACGGTGCTGCTGGCGGTGTTTATGGTGACGACGCCCATGATGACGACGGGCATTGACTTGGATTTGCCAAATGCGGGCACGTCGGCGCTGACGGGAAACGACCACGCGATTCAGGTCAGTGTTGACGCCGCCGGCCGTTATTATATCGGCGACACGCGCATGTCTCGCGATGATGTCGTGCGTCGCGCGATTGCAATGCGCGGCGAAAATCCGCAGTTGACGATTATGATAAACGGCGACCGTCATGCTGATTACGGTGCGGTCATGTCTGTTATGGGAAAATTAAAGGACGCCGGGTTTCAGCGCGTCGGCCTGCGGACACAGTTGGATAAATAGTGAATCGCGATGAGCAAATTTAATCAATTTTCTTCGGAAAACCTGTTGATGTCGGTTGGCGGGCATCTGGCGCTGGTGGCGATAATGATTACATCGTTCGCCATTGTTGTCCGCCGTGCGCAGCTGGTTGCGCCGGACCGCGTGGAAATCATGGAAATAGACTTAAACGCGGTAAAGGTTTCCGTTGACGAAACACGCCTGTACAACACGTCAGCGCCGGAAACAGCGCCGCAAGAGGCCAAATCAGATGACACGCCCCAGCCCGCGCCCAGTCCGGCACCGGATGATGCGGCGCCGCTGGACACGCCGTCCATGCTGGATATGGATTCGGCCCCGCGTGAAAAGGCAAAGGATGCACCCGCCCCCGCCACGGAAACGCAGGCGGATGCGGCCGCACCGCGCAAGAAAACAGTTGTGCGCGTGAACCGTGAAACGGTGTCTCTGGATCGCACGCTGACCATATCTGTGGTGGACGCGCTACGTGTTGCGATGACGCGATGCTGGACCATTGATACGACGCGGCCGGATATTGCGGATATTCGTGCGGTGGCGCATTTGACAATGCGGCCGAACGGCACGGTGCGCGATGTCTGGTTTGAAGGTGCGGCGGCCGCGGAAACAGATCCGGCGTTTGCATATGTTCTGGATACCATACGCGCGGCCATCAATGTGTGCCAGCCTTTTAGTATGCTGCCCCCGGGTGAGTTTGCAAAATGGGAAAAGATACAGCTGACTTTTTATCCCACCCAGGGCAAGGTTATGTAGAAACAATCCGCCGCAGGGCGGATTTTTGTTTTACAAAAAAACAACCGCCCCCGCAGGGGCGGCGCGCAGATGCACGATAAGCCGGATTCTGTTCTGCCACGGGCCCAGTCTTTTCACAGACCATGCCCGGGTAGCGAGCATAATTAATCTGCATACCATGTTACCATGATACGTCAAGCCTTCTACCCGCCCCCAATCCTGGGACTGGTCACAGGGGGCCTATTTGAAGTTGCTGCGCATAGAGATTGCCCGTTTCACCCGAATTTAATCGATTCGTCACTGTTGCTCTGATCGTCAGGTTTCCCCGCCCGGTCATTAGCCGGTATGCTGTCCCAAGCAGTCCGGACTTTCCTCCAGCCCTTGCGGGCCAGCTATGCTCTGTGCATCTTGCACGGGTTATGGTATCAACAATTTGATAAAATTCAAACTTTTTTTGCTTGAATAGAATCATGTATTTTTTCTATTATTATTCACAAGAGAAAAAAAGTGGGGAAAATGTCCAGATTTATGCGCCTTTTTGTGTGCGTCTTTGCGCTAGTGTTTATTGGCATGAACGGTTCGTTTGCGGCGTCGTGCACCTCTTCTAAAACCTATACGTCATGTAAGGCGGGGTATTACATGACATCATCATCGTCATCCACGACGTGTAACACATCCCAGACTGCTGGAAACGCATGCCGTCCATGTTCTGCATATGGTTCAAATTATTCCTGTGCCGGCGGCACGGCATGTCCGGTTGAAACAAAGGTCAGATGTACGGCCGGAACATATCTGCCGGCAAATTCCAGCACGTGTACAACATGCCCCAGTGGGGGATATTACTGTCCAGGCGGACTGTTTACAAAAAATTACTCTTCCATCCAGGGACGAAATTCTTGCCCTTCCATCAGTACAGCAAAGATGACAACTTATCCGGATAAATGGTATCCGTATACAAATACATCCACTGTTGATAAAAGTGGTGGTGTAACAGTTAGCTCAGTTGAATTTAGAGGTTGGGGTAATACTGGCTGGTCGGCAATAACAAGTTGTACTGTATCTTATTCCGGATCAAATTCGGCAGGATATTTTTATGCAGAAACGGCAGGATACAATTCCAGTACAGGCAAATATGATAATAATGCTGAAATATATTACACTAAATTAAATTCCAAATATTATTTGGATACGCGATGGTCTGATACTTATTGTGACAATTCTGCAAATCGTAAGCTGTATCGGCGCGCCATAGCATGTCCGGCCGGATACTATTGTGCCGGTTTTACAAGCTATCCCATGTGCAGTGAGAGTGCATATGCCACAGAATGGGGCCGCACTATATGTCCGGCCGGAAATTACTGCCCGGCAAAATCAAGTTCAGCGACCCCGTGCGGATATGGCAAATATCGCCAGTACACGGGCGGCACATCCTCGTCATCGTGTTCATCGTGTACTACCAACAATACGGCCACAACAACAACCAATACGGCAACAGCAAAATCTTCTTGTATCTGTAATGCTGGGTATGGCGGCGATGCCAGCACATCCAGCACCTGTACGGCATGCTCTGCCGGATATTATAAGCTTACCAGCGGAAATTATTCATGCAACGCATGCCCGGAGGGTGCATATAACACCGGCACCGGCAACGAATCGTGTACGGCCTGTCTCGCGGGCACATCCACCAACGGCACAGGAAAAACATCCTGCAGCAGTGATAATTGTGCGAACAATTATAACAATAGTGTGTCAACATGGATTACGCCGATTCTAAACAGACCGGCTTTGGAGGATCTATTGCTTAATAATAATCCAAAGATAACCGTAACTAATGTATGTGCGGTTAATACCTGTAAGGCAAATTATACAAAACGAACCTACAGCCATACAACAAATCCCATATATTCTGGCGAGTGTATTGGCAATTTGTATAAAATAACATTGAATCGGAATGGCGGAACAGGCGGCGTGGATTATGTTTATCAAAAATATGGCGAATGTTTTGAACCGTCCACACAAGATATGTGCATGAATGGAATTAATGGTGCCATTCCGACCAAATCCGGTGCAACGTTTATGGGGTTCTATACATCGTCCACGCCCGGTGCCGGAACGCAGATAACCAATTCCAACAATTTGTTCACAGTGGGGGCAACGTATTTTACCAGTAACACCACCATTTATGCGCGTTGGCAAGAAACGCCGACCGTGTCGCGCACAACCTGGGAGCCCATAACAGTCAATGGCGTTGTAACCGGCTATTATGCATATGCGTATGTAACGGTGCCGTCCGGCGATGCGATTTCCAGCGTTTCTTTCCCGACATGGACCCTATATAACGGCCAGGATGATTTGCCGAGCAACTGGGAAACAGGTTCGTCGGCAACCGCTACGGCCGGCAGCTGGACAGTAAATGGCAGTACATATAATTATCGTTTTCAGGTTCTGTTTTCGGCCCATAATAATGAAAAGCCGACGTCCAGCTCCACCTCTTCAACCGTAAGTGGCGGTCAGTACTATACGGATGTATATGTTCGTACCAAAAACGGATATTTTGGCTATCGTGCGTCCATTAGAGGTATTTACTTTATTGCGATGACGCTTAATACAAACGGTGGTACCGGCGCCTTAACAAACAACATGACCGGTATAAAAACATCCGGCACGACAAACTGTACGTATTACTGTCCGTATAACAAGCCGTGTTCATTGCCGTCCGCATCGGCGTTTCCGTATCGCAAGGCCGGGTATTATACCAGCAACGGGGCATGGAACACGGCTGCGGATGGTTCCGGAACAACGTATTCGCCGACGCCCAGTTTGTATACTTTTTCTGCAGCAAGAACACTCTACATAAAATGGACCGAATGCGGAACAGGCTATTATTGCACAACATCGGGGCGCTATCCATGTACAAGTTATCGTGCAAATACTACGACGACCACCACCACTGCCAGCAGTAGCAGCAGCTGCGTATGCAGGGCCAACTATTATTTGAATGGCACCACCTGCTCTGCCTGTTCTTCGTTGGGCGGCGGGGTGTACGGATACAGTTTGGTTGGTTCAACGTCAAATACCGCATGTTATACAAATGTTTCCGCTGGATATTATTTGCCGTCCAGTGAAAGCAAGGCCCATGAGCCCTGTCCTGAGGGAAAATATTGTTCGGCGGCGAAACTGTATTATCCAAATGTATACACTCTGGGAACAAATTACTTTAATTGCCCTAACTGGACATATCGGCCCGAGACCGGCGGCAAAACCGTTTCCGATTGTACCGCATGCCCGACGTTGACATCCGGATGGGCGGCATGGGAAAGTGGTACCGGATGGGCGGAGCCAACCAACTGTACGCAATATATGATTCCGGAAAATTGTACCAATGGCTTTGTTGCACAAATGCCGGATGAAGACAACCCCAGTGTCTGGGGGCCAAAGGCGTGGATGCTAATGCCGCTTGCCAATGCGGGACATTATGTGGATCAGGAAAATTTTGCCTGCCCTGCATGTCCGGTTGGATCGTACAGTGAAGAATCCAATCATGCGCCCGAGTGTACGCCGGCTTCTCCGGGATACTATGTTCCGACGACGGGGGCGACATCACAGATTGCATGTGCTGTTGGCTCGTTTAGCGCTGAGGGTGCGTATGAATGCACTGCATGCGGTGACGGCGGGAACTGGGGTAAAACCACCACCGGCACGGGCCAGGCCAGCTGTAACAAAGACTGTGGTATTGCCGGCGCAAAGGGGTATATAAATGCAGAATGGAATCCAGACAATACTGTTACCGGACTGTGCGTACCGAATGCATGTGTTGAAAACTATTACCTGGATGCGACGCGCGATGCCAGCAACAACATAACCGCCAGCAGTTGCAAGCTGTGCAGCAGTTTTGCAAACGGCCTGTACCCGCACAGTTCAAAAAGTGGCACGTCCAAGGGGCAAGAGGCCTGCTTTGTGCGCCGCAACGAACTGCCCGGTCAGTATATAGCAACGGCGGGGGACGATGTCGCAACGGATTGTCCGGCGGGCTCGTACAACGGCACGACCGATGAAACAGCGGTTCATTATGGCGAAACGTTTAAATGCAAAACATGCGCCGCCGACACATACGCCGCCGGTACCGGAAATGCGGAATGTAAGCCGTGTCTGGAAAACTATCACACCTTTGGTGAAAAAACGTCAGAGGATGCATGCCGCATACTGTGTCCTGGCGGATCTTATCTGCCTGTGGCGCGTGCGACAGAGTGTTCGGCCGTCGGTGTCGGATACTGGGCCCCGTCGGCATATGTAACGCAGGGAAAAACCAGCGGCCGCAATGCCTGTGCCAGCGGTCTGACCACGGTTGGACACGGCGCCGGCGCAGACGAGGCGGATGACTGCGGCAAGGTTCTGCACATAGGCAACGACAAGCTGTACCTGCGCAGCGCAAAGAAAACGACGCCGTCGTTGAACCTGTCCGTCGGTGGCAAGACGTATTACGGAAACATGTCCACTGAAGACAAAAAAGTAAGCAACGGCGCGACACAGCCGCTGAAACTGAAATACAACAATGTTTCCTATAGCGTGTTTGACGACAGCGGAGAGTTTTATAACGGGGGTGGCACTGTTTCACTGTCGCCCAGCCTGACAGCGACGGCGACCGTTCCGGCAAACTATGCCGCCGCCAATGGTGAAACCCAGTGGTCTGCAACGCTGTCTGACGGGACGGTTGTGGCAGGCGCGGCAGGCTGCAGTGCGACAACATCCAGCAATGGCACTATCGGCGCTGCAGGCTTTACCCCGGAATCGGCCGGAACTGGATGCTGGTGTAAAATAACGTCACCTGCGGCGGGTGCAAAATGGGTGTACGGAACGACAAATTCTGCATGTACAACCAAATGTGCGTTTTTCTGCGCAAATAATATGAAGGGTACGGATACTACATTCCGCACAGCCCTGTATAACACTGCGGGAATATTAAAAGAATAAAAACAAACCGCCCGAAACGGGCGGTTTTTGCATATAATGTCCGGTGCCGCGTGCGGAACGGCGGAATGTTATTTGCCGGCACCCTGGCGGCGTGCCGCTGTCAGCGCCCGGCGCAGCGATTCTTCTGCTATCTGGCGTATTTTTGGGGCGAATGTTCGCATGTTCATTGCATCGGCCACGCTGTCCGCGAACATGTGCGATATATATTCAATTTGTGTCGGCGCAATTACAAATATTTCGCTGGTTATATCGGCTGTATTTAGCTTTTGAACCGGTTCTTTCATGATAAATCCCCCCGTATGTGAAAATTTTCTTGTTTTTTGCACTTGTATGGTCTGTCTGCATGCATTATATCATAAAGTGCCTTGACCGCAAGGCGCAAAATTGCTATCGTCTGGCAGATAATAGAAGGAAAAACAAACATGTTGAACGTTATTGGTAAAATTTTGGGGTCGGCAAACGACAGACTGGTAAAGTCGTATGACAAAAGCGTGTCCCTGATTAATGACTTGGAACCCAAATATCACGCAATGAGCGATGAAGAGCTGCGTGCCCAGACACAGGCTTTGCGCCAACGCCTGCAGAACGGGGAAAAAGAGAAAAACATTCTGCCGGATGCATTCGCGTTGGTACGCGAAGGGGCGCTGCGTGCGGTCGGCATGCGGCATTTTAACGTCCAGCTGATAGGCGGCATGGTTCTGACCAACGGCCAGATAGCGGAAATGAAAACCGGTGAAGGAAAAACACTGGTTGCGACGCTGGCCCTGTTTTTAAAGGCACTGTATGGCAAGGGTGCGCACCTGATTACTGTAAACGACTATCTGGCGGCGCGCGACGCCGAATGGATGGGGCGTGTGTACAAGTTTTTAGGGCTGACCATCGGAATCGTTCAACACGACATGTCGGATGACGAGCGTCGTGCGGCATATGCATGCGATATTACATATGTGACTAATTCAGAGCTGGGGTTTGACTATCTGCGCGATAATATGAAATTTTCAAAAGATCAGCAGGTTTTGCGCCCCCTGTTCTTTGCCATTGTTGACGAGGTGGACAGCATCCTGATTGACGAGGCCCGCACCCCGCTAATTATTTCCGGCCCGGCCGAAGATACCAGTGAACTGTATGCAAAGGTTGATGCGGTGGTCGCGCAGCTGGGGGCGGATGATTTTAAAAAGGATGAAAAAGACCGCCATGTAACATTGACCGAGGCCGGTGTGGACACCGCGACGCGGCTGTTGAAAGATGCGGGGCTGCTGGTGGGCGACAATTTGTACGCGTCGGAAAATGCGGCGCTGGTCATGCATATACAGCAATCCCTGTTGGCGCATCATCTGTACCAGAAAAATGTAAATTATGTCGTGCGTGGCGGTGAAATTTTGATTGTTGACGAATTTACCGGCCGCGTGATGACGGGGCGCCGTTTCGGCAAAGGCCTGCACCAGGCCATAGAGGCCAAAGAGCATGTCGCGGTGCAACCGGAAAACCAGACGGTTTCCAGCATATCTTATCAGAACTTGTTCCGTCTGTATCCGACGTTGTCCGGAATGACCGGAACCGCCATGACAGAGGCCGCAGAGTTTGAAGAAATATACAAACTGCGCGTGGTGTCCATTCCGACCAACCGTCCTGTTGCGCGCATAGACCATCATGACGAAATTTATCGCAACAAGGATGAAAAATATGCCGCTATAATAAAGCAGATAAAGGAATGTCTGGAACGCCGCCAGCCTGTTTTGGTTGGTACCGTATCCATTGAAAAGTCCGAAGAGCTGGCCGCGGTTGTCCGCAAGGAGCTTAAGATAGAACCGGCGGTGTTGAATGCAAAACATCACCAGTCAGAGGCAAAAATCGTCGCCCAGGCCGGTGCGCCGGGGGCTGTTACGATTGCAACAAACATGGCCGGTCGCGGAACTGATATAAAACTGGGCGGCAACGCCGAGGATTTGATTGCCGAACTGGATTCCACCGCGCCGGATTTTGAAGAAAAAAAGAAAGAAATTTATGACCGGATAGAGGCCAACAAAAAACTGGTTCTGGATGTAGGCGGACTGTATGTGATAGGCACGGAACGTCATGAATCGCGCCGAATTGACAATCAGTTGCGCGGGCGGTCGGGGCGCCAGGGCGATCCGGGTGATTCCAAATTCTTTTTGGCATTGGACGATGATCTGATGAGAATATTCGGCGCGGCGCGTTTGAACGGAATGCTGACGACGCTGGGGCTGAAAACAGGCGAGGCAATTACGCATCCATGGATAACGAAGGCTTTGGAAAAAGCGCAAAAGCGTGTTGAAGCCCGTTATTTTGAATCGCGCAAGGAACTGTTGAAATATGACGACGTTATGAACGAACAGCGCGGCGTCATATACAAACAGCGCGATGATTTGATGACCAGTGACGATCTGGCGCCGTTGTCGCGTGAGCTTATCGGGGATGTTGTTGAAATGATTTGTGAAAACAATATTCCGGAAAAGTCGCATCCACAGGACTGGAACACCGGCGGCATTCATGACGCCATGTTGCGGACGTTCGCGCTGGATATAACGGATATTGAAAACTGGAAAACGGATGAAACTATTACAGAACGCAAAGCGTACGAGGTTCTGTACAATCTGGCCATGCGCCGGTTTGACGCCCAGGCGGCAAAGTACGGCCCGGAATTAATGCAGACGGCGTCGCGTCAGATGATGCTGGGGGCGCTGGATGCCGTGTGGAAGCGCCATCTGCAACAGATGGATTATCTGCAGACGGCCATCGGTCTGCGCGGATATGCTCAAAAAAATCCGCTGTATGAATACAAGCGCGAAGCGTTGGATTTGTTTAAAAATACAATCAACAACTTTAAAATTATGTCGGTGGCGTATATCTGCCGGATGGAATTGACGCGTGAAGATGTCGCCGCCACAGAGCGCCAGCGGGCCGAACATGATGCGGGCCTGAACGCGGCCGGCGCCGCGGCGGCGGAATCGCGCCGCAATGCGCCCTGCCCGTGTGGTTCCGGTTTAAAGTATAAGCATTGCTGTGGCAAGCTGAGTTAGAAAAAATCCCCCGCTTGGGGGGATTTTTATTTCCAGTACCGTAACAATTCCGGCGCCCACATCTGGATAAGGCGGTATACCTGGTACGGGGTCGGCGCAATACGTCCCTTTTCCATTTCATAGTACGCCATGCCGTGTACGCCTATCTGGCGTCCCGCATGAAAAGGGCTTAGCCTTGACCGGCGGCGGATTTTGTGCATCCACAGCCCCAGGCTTTTATAAAATTCTTGTTCCGATTGTAATTTTTTCATTTTTTCCTCCATGGTTTTTTAACTAAAAACACCGCCGTGATGAAGGGCGGTTGGAGGTTCAAAACTACTAAAAGATAGCGTTGCTTATTCAATATATTCGCAACCCTCCAACCGGTTGTGGAGTTTTGGTCTTTTAGGAGGTTTTGAAGCCTCACACCGGTAATCGTCCGATGCGATGTGGATTATAGCATAAAAGCGGCGGTTTGCAAATAAAATGACTGTCAACAGAAAAATCGTATTTTTATGAAATATATGGTTGCCCCCGGGCGGCTTTTTTTGCTATTTTTGCGGCATGGAAAGTCAATTTATTCATCTTCGTACGCATTCACGTTTTTCCGTTGGAAACAGCACTTTGACAATAAAGGCGATTCCCGCACTGTGCGCGGCCGGCGGAATGTTCGCATGCGCGTTGACGGATACAAATCTGATGTCGGGTGCGGCGGAATTTTCCGATATTATGCCCGGCAAAAAGCTGCAGCCGATTATAGGGATTGAAATATCGCTGAACCATCATACGGCGGATCCAAAAATACTGCGAATGGAATCGCTGTCAAAAATAGTGCTGCTGGCCCAGAATCATGACGGATATTTGAACCTGTGCGAGCTTAGCCGGATTATGTACATGCGCGGCGACAACCATCATCTGGGCCCGTATATAACATGGGATGAGCTGGCGGCGCACAGCGACGGGCTGATTTGCTTGTCCGGGGCGCATACGGGGCCGCTGGGGATGGCGTTGTTGAATAATCAGGAAACGGCTGCCCGTGATTATGCGGAACGGATGCGGCAAATATTTGGCGATCGCTTTTACATAGAAATTCAACGTCACGGATTGGAGAACGAGATAAAGACGGAACCCGGGTTTCTTAAAATCGCCCAAGAATTAAATATTCCGATTGTTGCCACAAACGACGTGTGCTTTGCCGCCGATTCCGATTATGAATCGGCCGATGCGTTAAGCTGTGTTCTGGGCCAGACAAAAGTTATTGACCCGTCGCGCACACGCAAATCATCAGAGCAGTATTTTAAATCGCCGGAGCAAATGGTGGATCTGTTTTCCGACCTGCCAGAGGCGGTGGAAAACACCGTTATAATAGCAAAGCGCTGCGGATTTATGGTAAATGTGCATGAAAAGCCCTTGCTGCCGCGGTTTGGCGACGATTTGGAAACAGAGTGCCAGATGCTGCGCGACAATACCATGAACGGTTTGGCGGAACGGTTAAAGCAGCACAAGATTAAGGATACAAAGCCGTATTACGAACAGGCGGAGTTTGAATTACAGGTTATTATCGGAATGGGTTTCCCGGGTTATTTCCTGATAGTTGCCGACTATATTGACTGGTGCCGTAAAAATGACGTGTTGACGGGCCCGGGGCGTGGTTCCGGCGCGGGTTCCATTGTGGCGTGGGCATTGGGCATCACGCATGTTGATCCGTTGAAATACGGTTTGCTGTTTGAACGATTTTTGAATCCGGACAGAATATCAATGCCCGATTTTGACGTTGACTTTGAACCGACCGGCATAGAACGTGTTCTGGCGTACATATGCGACAAATACGGGCATGATTCCGTATGCCGCATCATTACGTTCGGCAGTCTGCAGGCACGCGGTGCAATCCGTGACATCGGCCGTGTTTACGGAATGCCCTATTCCAAATCCGACCGCCTGTCCAAACTGATTCCCCAGGATGCAAAAACATTAAAGGACGCGGTTGCGTCATCCGGTGAAATTCAAGAAATTCTGGACACGGACGAAGACATGAACAAGGTCGTTCATGTCGCCCAGGAATTGGAGGGTTCCCTGCGCAATTTGGGACAGCATGCGTGCGGCGTCGTTATCGGCGACAGACCGACGACAAAAATCGCCCCTGTTTATCGCGACCCGGCGAACCTTTTGCCTTCGTGCCAGTTTGACGGGCATTATCTGGAATCCGCCGGATTGATTAAGTTTGACTTTCTGGGGCTGGAAACGCTGGTCGTGCTGAAATACGCGACGCGCCTGATTCAACAGACGCGCGGAATAAACATAGACCTGGACAAGATTCCGACGGATGACGCCAAAACAATGAAGCTGTGGCAGGCGGGGCTGACCGAGGGTATATTCCAGTTTGATGCCCAGTTTGTTCAACAGACTTTGCGCAAAATGCGCCCGACCAGTTTCTTGGAAATTTCTGCTTTGAATGCATTGAACCGCCCTGGCCCCATTGCGTTTATTCCGCAGTTTATCGCCCGTATGCACGGCGAAGAACCCATTGAATACGTTCATCCAAAGGCCGAACCGATATTAAAGGAATCTTATGGTATCATTGTTTACCAGGAACAGGTTATGATGCTGACGCGCGCGCTGGCCGGGTTTACGCGCGGCCAGTCCGATACCGTGCGCAAGGCCATGGGTAAAAAGAAATTGGATTTGCTGGCCCAGCTGGAGGTTAAGTTTCTTGACGGCTGTGAACAGGAACAGACGCTGGACCGGGCCACGGCCAAGGATCTGTGGGAAAAGTTCAAGGAATTTGCAAAATACGCGTTTAACAAATCCCATGCAATCGCATATTCCATTGTCGCGAACCAGTGCGCCTATTTAAAGGCCAACTATACGCCGGAATTTCTGGCCGCGTCCATGTCCAGCAACTTGAACGACACGGACCAGCTGGCGGTGTTTGTTGATGATGCAAAATCAAACTTTAACATCGCAATCGTGGCGCCTGACATTAATTTAAGCGACTCGCTGTTTACCGTGCAGAACGGGAAAATCGTTTACGGTCTGGCCGCGATAAAGGGGGTCGGAACACAGGCGACTGATGCAATAGTTGCGGAACGTAATGCAAACGGAAAATTTAAGAACCTGACCGATTTTGCAAAACGCTGCGCCCCCATTATGAACAAAAGAATATTGGAGGCCTTTGCAAAGGTCGGGGTTTTGGATTCTTTGGAACCGAACCGCGCCGCCATATACATGAACGCGGATGCGATATTGTCGTATGCGTCAAAATCACGTGACGGCGGCAATACACTGTCGCTGTTTGCGAACACGGTTGAAGACGATGTTACTGAAGACAGGCTGCGCAAAAACCTGCCGCGTACGGCCCCGTGGACTTTTTCACAGCAGCTGGAAAACGAATTGTCCGCGCTGGGGTTCTATATTTCCGCGCATCCGCTGGACCAGTATAAACATTTGATTGCGCGGGCCGGTTTGGCCACCAGTGCGACGCTTGAAAAAGTCGGCGACCGAAAACAGGTACAGATTGCCGCAAATGCAGGATCTTTTTCACGTCGCCGCACCAAGGCCGGCAAGGACATGATAACAATAAACGCAACGGACAGCTTTGGAAACATAGACGCCGTTGCCTTTGGGGATTCTGCGGCGGCGTTTGCACAGGTTTTGACGAATGAAAGCGTTGTTTTGATTTCCGGGCGCACATCTGTTCGGGACGACAGGGTTTCCGTGTTTGTTGACTCAATTATACCCTTGAACCAGTGGGTTGCACAAATTGCGAACAAGATAACCCTTGACATATGGGACGGCAAGGTGCTGCCGGATGTTAAAAAGGCTTTGGGCGGATTGCCGCGCGGGCGCGTACGGGTGCAGCTGAACCTGCATACCGGGGACAAGGTTGTGCCGGTGGCCCTGCCGGGCGGCATCGTTCTGGGGGCGAACACGGCGGCCGATTTGGTCGGATTGGGAATAAAGGTTGAAATAGAATGACAAAGCATGTTCCGGTTTTGCTGGATGATGTTATGGCGGCGCTGGGGGATGCCCGCGGGCGGCGGATAATTGATGCAACTTTTGGTGCCGGCGGATATACGCGCGCATTTTTAAGCGCAGGCGCCATTGTCACCGCGTTTGACCGTGACCCGCATGTCTTGGACGACGCCGCGGCGGTAAAATCGGAATTCGGCGACAGGTTTACATTTCTTGCGCAGCCTTTTTCCACGATGGCATGTCTGGAGGGCGAATATGACGCCGTTGTCTTTGATCTTGGCATATCGTCAATGCAGATAGATGTTCCGGCGCGCGGATTTTCTTTCCGTGGCGACGGGCCGCTGGACATGCGCATGTCTGGTGCGGGCATGTCGGCCGCTGATTTGATTGAAAGCAGCGATGCAGACACACTTGCCAAAATTCTGCGTGATTACGGTGATGTTAAAAAAGCGGCCGTGCTGGCGCGGGCGATGAAGGGGGCGCTTCCGAAAACAACGGCTGCATTGTGTGGTTTGATTCACAATCCGCGGGATGTGGCGCCCGTGTTTCAGGCACTTAGGATCGCGGTAAATGATGAAATGGGCGAAGTTACGCGCGCATTGGCGGCGGTCCCCGGCTTGTTGCGCGCCGGAGGCAAATGCATATGCGTGACGTTTCATTCGCTGGAAGACCGTGTGGTTAAAAATACTTTTCGTGCATGGACGACCGCGCCGGGCGATCCGCGCCTGCCCAGTGTTGCGGCGGCGGGGTTCTCAATGATTCCGGCGGTGACGCCGTCACAGGCGGAACTGGATAAGAACCCGCGCGCGCGCAGTGCGCATATGCGCGGCGTTATAAAATCATATTGACCGGTACGGCGGGTTTTGTGTACGATATGCAAAATAATCATGTTAAGGAAAGGTGGCGTATCATGAAAAAAATATTGTTGTCTGTGTTTGCCGGATTTGCGGGAATTTTTGCTTGCTCGTCAGCGGCCATGGCGGTGTGCCCGGTATGCACGGTTGCGGTCGGCGCCGGACTGGAGGGCGCGCGCCTGCTGGGGGTTGATGACGTAATTACGGGAATATGGGCGGGCGGATTGACGCTGTCGCTGTTTTTCTGGACGGTTGGCTGGTTAAAAAAACGCGGCGTGTCCAGTGTGTGGTGGCTGATTGTGGCGCCGCTGGTGCTGTATTACGGTCTGCTGGCCGCGGTGTATTTAATGCCTGGTGTGACGTTTGGCGCCCAGACCCTGTGGGGAATAGACAAGTTCCTGCTGGGGGTGATTGTCGGAACAATCGCGTTTTATCTGGGCGCGCGCTGGTATGTAAAAATAAAGCGCGATAACGGCGGTCATGCAAGATTTCCGTTTCAAAAAGTTGTCGTTCCGTTAAGTTTTTTAATGGTTGCGACAGTTGTATTTTGGCTGATAACAAAATAACAAATAATCAAAGGACAAAGTCATGGCGCAGAAAAAAGTGAAAAAGGCGGCGGGGAAAAAATTAACTCTGGAACAGCTGGTTGAAAAGGCCGATGCGGCAAAAAAGGTAAATCCGTTGGATTTGTCGTCCGATCAGGATTTGTCTGTTGCATTGATGAATTTGATATCATTGGAAGAGCACTTTTTCTTTAGCGGTGCCAAAACGCACAAGACCGGATTTTATGACATGATAAACACCGTGCGTGAAATGCGCAAGGAACTGATGGAGCGGATTGTTCAAAAATCAACCGCCGAAACCGGAGAAGTATGGTGCATATCCAAGCATCTGCTGGCGGCGTCAATGCGTCTGATGGAGGTTGGCACCAAGGCCCTTGGCGCCGGAAACACAAAAGACGCGTATGCAATGTTTGACAAGGCGTATGACCTATATTCGCTGTTTTGGGGCATTAACATGAACCTGATTGACCTGACCGGTGTACAGCAGTCGGTTCCCGATTTTTATGACGGGGCCATGCGCCAGTGCGCCTTAAAGTCAAAATCCGCACCCGCCCAGTCTGATGGCGCGGCGGACAAATCATCATCAACGGTGCGCCGTTTGGGAAACTGGGTCAAAAATGCGGTAAATTGTTGCATAGAGTAAATTCTGTGTTGATTTGAGCTTTAGAAATGTGATAAAATTTCAACAGAGAGATGTAAGTTTTGAGCATTCGCATCACGCAGTTTTTTAAGATTTCAATTGCTGTTGCGGCATTGTTTGCCGCAGGGGATGCTTTTTCCGCCCAGGCGCCTAATCCGCGTGGCGGCGCGTCCGCCGCTGCAACCACTGCGGTCGCACGCGGCGACGCCCGTGACAATCGTGAGGTGAAACGTACCGGCGCCGCGGTATCCGGCGTGTCGTCGGGGGCGGCGTCCCGTTCGGCCACGCGTCGGCCCGGAACAACGGTTGTGCGCACGGCCGGCGTTGTGCCGTCATCGGCGCGTTCCGCAGTGTCCGCGCGCAGTGCGGCGACACCGCGCGCCGGCACGTCGTCTGTTAATTCCACATCTACTGTTCCGGTATCACTTGGTCGTGCCGCGTCCGGCAGTGTTGTTCGTGCGGCCGCGCATCAGTCCGCGGCGCGCAGTGCCACTGTTGCGGGGGCGTCACGCGCATCAAATGCGCGTGCCACGGCCGTATTTGAAGATGTTACCGCCATTGGCGGCGGTTATGCGGCATGTCGCGAGGCGTATGCGACATGCATGGATCAGTTTTGTGCAAAGGCAAACGACACATATCGCAGATGTTTCTGTAGTGCAAAA
Organism: uncultured Alphaproteobacteria bacterium; assembly: GCA_949878575.1. Classification (GTDB taxonomy): domain Bacteria; phylum Pseudomonadota; class Alphaproteobacteria; order Rs-D84; family Rs-D84; genus Enterousia. The sequence continues at coordinate 446,111 of CATLAX010000001.1, forward strand.
TTTGAAGAGTTTCGTGATACAGAGGCCGCCCTGGACCAGGCAAAGACACTGTTGATGCAGTTTGAGGACAATAATTTGAATGCCGTGGATAAAACCGCGGCTGAGGTCAATGCAATGTACAGTGCCACCGTGGGCGAACAGGCGATAAAAAACGACACCAGTGCGGCTGCAAACACATTAAGCGAGATTGGTGAATTGTTGTCAGGCAAAAAAAAGGCGGATGCTTCAAATAATTCCGGGACATCGCTGGGGATTTTATCGTTGGATTTGACGGACGGTTTGGATGATATTTGGAGCGGTGGTGGCTCTTCCCTGTTTGAAACATCCGCCGGCCAGGATTTAAGCACACTGGAGGGACAGAAACTGTTCAATTCCGCCAACAACCAGTGTTTGAAGTTGGTTGCGGAATCGTGTGAGAACAACGCGGTGCTGACCATGGCGCGCAGTGCGTACAATATTTTGATAACCCAAGACTGCAATGCGTATGAAAAGAAAATAAACAGCCAAAAAGAAACTGTTGCAAAAACAGCGCGCGAGGCGGAAAAAATATTGCGCGACGCCCGTTTGGAAGAATATCGCGCCCATAATTCCGCCGATGTTAACGAATGTATTGCAAAGGTAAAAAGCGCCCTGACCCAGGAAACGGCATGCGGTGCAAATTATAAAAGATGCATGGATTACAGCGGTGCGTATATTGATGTAAATACCGGCGAGGCTATTTATTCACCGCGGTTGTTTGAATTGACTGATATGATAATTCTTAACGGCGGATCCGATGTATTGGGGGCGAATCCGCGCTTTGCCCAGTTTTTGGATTCAAAAAAGATGTTTGCGACAGCTGCACTGGATACGTGCCGCGACATATCAGATATTGTATGGCAGGAATTTAAGCGCAGCGCCCTGATAGAAATCGCCCAGGCCCAGGATGCAAAAATAGAAGAAATAAAGTCAACATGTGTCAGCACGATGGCGGAATGTTACGATACGCAGTCCGGTGCGTTAAAATCTTTTGACAATACGACCAGTCAATATTCCGGTGCGACGGCGGCATATGCGGCCCGCTCAATGTGCCAGGACAAGGTTGCCGCGTGCGCGGCGCTGTATGCGGGGCCGAATGACACCCAGTGCCAGTTTGATGCAAACGGACGTCTGACGAACGGGGCGACATGCGGATTAAAGGCATTGGTTGATTTTGTGCAGACCGTTGACAATGTGCGCGTGGCAGAGGGATGCGATACCGCCCTGACCAACTATGTCACAGACCTGTGTACGCCGAATGGTGACAAACAGCAGTATCCGTGGAATTGCCGCCTGATGTCAAAGAGTGATTTGGAGGCCAACCTGCGGGGGCGTGCGAATATGTATTGCAAGGATCCGGCAACCGGCAATATTGACGAGGCGGTTGTAGGCGACACGATTGACCGCCTGATAAGTGAGGTGGAAACGTCTTTGTATGAATTGATGGAAGAGCAATGCGAAAGCGATGAAATAAGCGGGCTGTGGGTTGACAAGGATGATGCGGCTGGCGAAACCCGCGAGCAGGCCTTTTACACCACGGTATTCAATAATTCTAATTCGTCTGTTGCGGACGACCGCGGTGTATGTATTCAAAATACGGTAAAATATCAATGCATGGCCCAGGATGATGCGACGGGCGGAAAAGGATACGCCAAATTTGTTCCGGCCACCAACACCTGCGACTTTACTGTGGAATGGTATCAGATACAATGCAGTAAGTTGGGTGGATATTGGGAAAACAATATGTGTTATATATAAAAACATGGTAAAATTTTATGAAAATGACAAATAAATTTCTTTTTTCTGTGTTTTTAGTGCTTGTTGCCGGGCCGGCCTTTGCCAAGGGGAAAGAGGCGAACAACATGCTGGACAGCTGGGGCGGTGCGGCAATGTCGTATTGTTCATCCCACAATATAGATGATGCGTGCATAGGAAACAGCCTTGGCGGATGCAAAAACTGGAATAACGGTGCGCGGTCGCCAAACAGGGGTACCTCAGATGATGAAATGGCGACGTTGATGCTGGTGGCGCGCGATATAAATGAGAACGGTGCCAAGTTTTGCGTAACCCAGGTTCAGGGGGCGAACAAAAACAAGGGAAACGCATGGACGGTGTATTATAATCCGAATGGAAATATTACCAAATGTTTTTGGCTGTGCAAAGACGGACACAGCGGGGACGGATGCGGCGGTGGGGTTGCAACGACGTGTGATTCCGGAACGATATTAAAAAAAGATTTTGCAACATACAAACTGGCCACAAGTTCATCAGCCCCCAGTGTTGAAGGTGAAATAGCAATGTTTCACTGGGATCACAATAAGGGGTGCGGCGTACATAAAAAACAAGAACACGACATGATTCTGGCTGTTTCCGGATGGACGCCGTCGGGCCATGGCGCGTTTGTTAGACCGACGGTTGTTCGTGCCGAACGCAGCGGCTGGAAAGACATGGTTTCAACAGCCACAATGTGGTTTGCGGGAACTCCGACATTGCTGTGTAAAACGGGGTATAAGCCAAACGGCGGCCAGACTGATTGCGAGCCGATTAATAAAACGGAATGTGATAAAAACTCTTTGTGCCCCAGTTGGGCCGACGGCGGTTTTGATGCGACAAAGCATGTTTTAAAAGACAAGGATGGATGTTTTGAATATCGCTGTTCTGCCGCCGGGACCGCATTTGCATCAACAACCGACCGCAGTTGTGTTGAATGTACCGGCGATAACCGTGTCGGTGTACCGGATGCCACCGGGGTTTGTGTAAAATGTCAGGTAGGCAAGATTTTTGACAATAATTATCCGTCGTCCGGATACTGCAGGGATGCGGCAGAATATTCAACAAACGCCCTGTCTTTTGGAACCGGCAACAACAGAAACACGGAACTTAGCCGCCAGTGCTGGACAAAAATAGAACCGGATGAATACAAGGACTGTGTTACCGGTACAAATAAAACAGGCAAATAAAAAATCCCCGAACCGGGGATTTTTTTATGATATGCCGTTCAGCGTTTTTAGCAGTTTCATTATTGTCATGCGTGTTTCGTCCGTCGGCAGTTTCCAGTACAGATTGATAAGCTGCAAAGACTCGTTCTTGCCCAGCGGGTCGTCCGCGGCCTGTTCCACTACGTGTAACGAGCGGCTGGCGCGGGTTTCTTCGGGCATGTTTCCCGGCAGACCGGTAAAAAAGAATGATACCGGCGTTTCCAGCAGTGTGCTAAGTTCAAACAAGCGTGCGGCAGAAACACGATTCCCCGCCGTTTCATACTTTTGTATCTGTTGAAATGTCACCCCGCATTTTTTTGCCAGGTCTTTTTGTGACAGGCCCATCATTGTGCGTCTTAATTGTAACCGCTGGCCTATATGTTCATCAACCGCCGTGGGGGTAAAGGCTTTACCACTCATCTTTTCATCTCCAGTACAATCTATGACATATGATATTTATCCTATTTATACAATTTTTCTTTTTCTTTTGCAATCAAAAAACTGTTGTGATAACGTTGCCAGATGATGGAAAAATACAGAAAAATGGGGGAATTTATGACAAAACCAGTTGTTTTATGTATTATGGACGGGGTGGGTATAAACCCCGATGCTGCGCACAATGCCGTGGCAATGGCAAAAATGCCTTTTTTTAACGATTTATTGAAAAAGTATCCGCATTCAATATTGAATGCCAGCGGGCCTGCGGTTGGTCTGCCGGATGGGACAATGGGTAACTCAGAGGTGGGGCATATAACGATGGGGGCCGGCCGGGTCGTGAATCAGTTCCTGCGTCGTTTTCAGATAGAAAACTGGGATGAAAACGTTGCCCTGCGCGATTTTATCGCGGATGTAAAGGCCCGTGGCGGCATTGTTCATTTTGCCGGCATGATGTCAGACGGACGCGTGCATTCAAATCTGGATGACATGATTTTGATTATGCGGCGCGTGCTGGACGCCGGGTTGCGTCTGTGTATTCATTTTATTGCGGACGGGCGTGACACCCTGCCCCAGTCCGCGCCGGAATATATTGCGGCGTTGCAGCGTGCACTGGCGCCGTATCTGGCCGATGGACGCGCGTTTTTCGGCACTGTTTCCGGTCGCTATTACGCGATGGACAGAAATCAGAATCTGGATCGTACAGAGCTGGCGTTCAATGCCATTGCGTGCGCAAAATCAGAATTTACCGCCCCGACAATTGACGATGCGCTGCGCGATGCGTACGGGCGCGGGGAAACGGATGAGTTCATAAAGCCGACCGTTATTGACGGTGATGTCGCCATTACGGACCGTGACGGATTTTTGTTCGGAAACTATCGCAGCGACCGTGCCCGTCAGATTGTGCGTGCAATGCTGCAGACCGGTGCGCGCATGCTGTGTTTTTCACAATACGGCGAGGGATTGAACGAGCACTGCCCCGCCCTGTTGCCGGATGTGCCGGTAAAAAACACGCTGGGGGATGTTCTGGCGGCGGCCGGTAAATCACAGCTGCGTATTGCGGAAACAGAAAAATATAATCATGTGACGTACTTTTTTGATGCAGAGCGAAATATAGAATTTCCACATTCTGAGAAAGTGCTGATTGCATCACCGGATGTTGCTACGTTTGACATGAAACCGGAAATGTCCGCGATAGAGATTACGGATGCGTTGCTGCCCAAACTGGCCCTGTTTGATGTTGTTGTCTTAAACTATGCCAACGGGGACATGGTCGGCCATACAGGTAACGAGGCAGCAACCGTTAAGGCAATGGAAACACTGGATGCGCAACTGGCCCGGTTGGTGCCGGCGGTGTTGAAACTGGGTGGGACCGTTTTAATCACTGCAGATCATGGAAACGCCGAAAAGCTGTGGGATGACGAAAACAATGTCGCCTGGACTGCGCACACAACAAACCCTGTAAACTTTATTGTGGCGTCAAATGAAGCGCACACGGTTCATGACGGCGGTCTGGCCGATATTGCGCCGACTATATTAAAGCTGGCGAATATCGCCGTTCCGGCGGATATGACCGGAAAGTCTTTGATTGATTAAAACAAGCGCCCCTTTTCGGGGCGTTTTTAATCGCTTGTGTTAATTTTGTAATTTATGTATAATTTTATTGTCAATGGGATTTCCGTTGATGGGGTGTAACGACCCGGTGCAAGCGTTGGAGCAGATAACAACGGTGTTTTTTTGCACCGTTTTTACTGTTGTGACGGAATCATCTCCTGGCCATTGGTCAGGAGGGTTGTGAAATATTCAATACACAGCACAATTCTTGCAATTGTCGTTAACCTCCTGACCACCACTTTAAATGGTGGTTTTTCCGTATTGTATATATGCCGCATTAAAAGGGGGGGAAAACAAAAATGTGTAAAATTGTGGCCGTGTGTGTTTTTGTTGTGTTGTGTGCGTCGGCGTGGGGCAGTAATTGCAATATCGGTGAATATGCCAAAGATGACGATTGTGTGGCGTGTCCCGGCGGCTATCCGTACAGCGTGCCAAATGCGGCCAGTGCAAACGATTGTTATTTAATTACGGATGCCGGAAAATATGTGGCCGCCGCCGGTGCGCCGGAAAGCTTGTGTCCGGAAAATTATTATTGTCCCGGCGCAGCCCCGGTGTTTTATGATTTAAAAGACAGGTTTCAACCCATAGAGTACTTAAAAAGCACGGGGACGCAGTATATAGATACGGGAATTGTGTTAGGTTCAGACGTTGATACGAAGATGGTTTTTGAAAATGGACGCGTTGGGGGTGATCAGGCGCTGTTTGGGGTGTACGGGGCAAATAAAAGCTATTGGTTAAACGGATATAATAATATGGCCTATATCAGATACAATGAATATCGCCCGGTAGCGGAATCTAAGGGAGTTTTGCCGGTGGACGTTAAGCTGGTGCTGGAAATAAAACATGGCGACTGGATTTTGGATGGAAAAACATTATATTCAAATTCCGGCGAGTTTACCACGGGCCGTTCCGGATATTTGTTCGCATTTAACCGCGAAGATGACGGCAACAAATGGCCTCATAAATCTTTGAAGGTTTATTCATTTGTGCAATGGCGCAATGGCACAGAGGTAATAAATTTGATTCCCGTATACGATTCCGTAAGGGATGAATGCGGTATGTTTGATGTCCTCTCAGGTAAATTTTTTGTAAATATCGGTACCGGAAAATTTGAATGCGGCCCCGTGACAGAAAATGTTGTCGGGCCTGACGGCGCGGCGTCTTGTGCGGCGGTAACAGATAATGTCGCGCCATATTCGCCGCACGGTTCAGAAGATGCGGCGGACTGTGGCCGTGTTTTGCTGTTTTCCGGCAATTACAAGTTATACCTGCGGCCGGTGTCCCGCACAACGCACAGCTTAAAAGTAAAATTTGGCGACAAGATATTTTATGGCGACAGTACGGATTATGAATGCGGGCGCCTGCGTGTCATGTATGACGGAAAAACTATGTCCGTATGCAATATGGATGCGGATATTTAGTTCTTAGTGCGGCGGCGGCGAAAAAAATCCCGCAGCATTTGTGCCGATGCATCCGCATGTTCCGGAATTTGTGTTACTTTCGGGTGCCACAGATGGCGGTCTGTTTCAAAGATTTTTGCATTGGATGTTATGCCCCCGCCCTTTTCATCCGCGGTGGCAAAATATATGTGACGAATCCGCGCAAAAGATATGGCCGTTGCGCACATTGCACACGGTTCCAGTGATACGTATATGTCGCATTCGTCCAGAAATTTTTGGCCCAGTTTTTTACACGCCCTGTTTATCGCCACAATTTCCGCATGCAGTGTCGGGTTTCTTTGCTGCTGCACCTTGTTTTCGCCGCGTGCGATGATGCGGCCGTTTTGCACGATAACTGCGCCTATCGGTACATCGTCGTGTTCTGCGGCGCGCCGGGCCAAAATTAAAGCTTGTTTCATAAAATCCATGCGATAAAGTATATATTATGGATTCAAAATTGCAAATCATTTCCGGGGAATTTCGCGGACGCAAACTGCGCCTGCCCCGCGATGCGCGGCCCACCCAGAACCGGGCGCGCGTGGCGCTGTTTAATATGCTGCAATCGTTGAATGTTGTGCCAAATGTTGTCTGGGACACCTTTGCCGGCAGTGGCGCCTTTGGGATTGAGTGTTTGTCACGCTGGGGTGGATGCCGTGTTTTGTTTACAGATGTTGCACCGGCGACCGTGCGGGCAAATCTGGCGGCGTTGAACATCGGCGCGCGTGCATCCGTTGTTGCCGGTGATGCGGTGGCAGAGACATCAAAATGCGCCGCCAATGCCGATTTGATATTTATAGATCCGCCGTACGCCATGTCGGATTTGGGCGCTGCCGTGTTAAAAAAGGCGGCGGCCGTATGCGGGGCCGGTACTATTGTCATATGGGAACAGGATGACGCGGCGGCCGCAATGCCGGATGTGGAAAAATGGGAAATTCTGCGGGACAAACGGTACGGGCGCGCCCGCTTTATTATCATGCGGCGCATGTAAATTAATAAAAACCTTGATTTTTCAAAATATTTGGTAAATAATTGCGTCTGCGCGGCACCCTTGGAGGTCGCGTGGAAAACAAACAAATGCTATAAAAGGATATAAAAATGGCAATCAATTTAAATGCAGAGATTCGCAGTGTTGCCGGCAAGGGGGCCGCACGCAGCATCCGCAACAACAAAAACATCCCCGCTGTTATTTATGGTGAAAAAAAGGCGCCGGTCGCGATTGAATTGAACGGGCGTGACTTTGAATTGTTAATCAGAACACCGGGTTTGCGGACAAAATTGTTTCAAATTAAAACAGCAAACGGCGTTGAAGACGCAATGCTGATGGATATTCAATATCATCCTGTAACCGATGCCGTTATTCACGCAGACTTTAAACGTATTGATGTTAAAAAGCCTGTCAACGTTGTTGTTCCGGTTGAGGTTGTAAATGCCGAACTGTCCAAGGGACTGAAACTGGGTGGCGTGTTGAACTTTGCCGTACGTAAGGTTGCATTGCGCGGCTTGGTTGACGCGATACCTGAAAAAATCACGATAGATTTGTCGGCGCTTACCATCGGCGACGTGGTTCACGGAACAGATCTGACTTTGCCAAAGGGTATTGAACTGGGCCTGCACCAGGCGGATTTGGCATTTGTTACCATTGGCGGTAAAATGCCGGAAGAAGCGGATGCTGCAAAACCTGCGGCGGCCGCGGCGGCTGCGCCTGCAAAGAAATAATGGTTTGCAGCATATAATAAAAATCGCCCGTTTGGGCGATTTTTTTGTTATTTTTTTCCTGTGGTCTTGAAATGCTTTTTCGTGTTCACTATATCACATGCAAACAGAGATTTAGCAAGGAGTGAAAAATGGGAAAAGTTTTAGGTATTGATTTGGGTACCACTAATTCGGCCATGGCCTTTATGGACGGCAGTGACCCCAAAATAATTGAAAATGCCGAGGGCCAGCGCACAACACCGTCTGTCGTTGCGTTGACATCAAACGGCGAACAGCTGGTCGGGATTACGGCAAAGAACCAGGCCGTTACAAATCCTGAAAATACAATTTATGAAATCAAGCGCCTGATGGGACTGCGTTATGACAGCCCGGTGGTCAAAGAAATCGCGGCGCGTGTGCCGTATAAGATTGTTCGTGGCGACAATGGCGACGCGTGGGTTGAAATGGACGGTAAAAAATATGCGCCGTCACAGATTTCCGCGATGATTCTGGCAAAACTGAAGAAAGACGCGGAAAACTATCTGGGCGAACCGGTAACCGATGCGGTTATCACCGTGCCTGCGTATTTTAACGATTCCCAGCGCCAGGCGACAAAAGACGCCGGTCGCATCGCGGGCTTGAACGTGCTGCGTATTGTAAATGAACCCACGGCCGCGGCATTGGCATATGGCCTGGAAAAAGACAAGAACGGCATAATCGCCGTATACGATTTGGGTGGCGGAACATTTGACGTGTCCATTCTGGAAATCGTTGACGGCGTGTTTGAGGTAAAGTCAACCAACGGCGACACCCAGCTGGGCGGGTCTGACTTTGATGCGCGCATTTTGGAATATCTGATTTCCGAATTCAAGGGCCAGACAGGAATTGACCTGACCAACGACAAACTGGCGTTGCAGCGTTTAAAGGAAGCGGCGGAAAAAGCCAAAATAGAGCTGTCTTCCAAAACGACAACTGACATCAATCTGCCGTATCTGACGGCGGATGCAACCGGGCCGAAGCATTTTAATACAACGTTGACCCGTGCAAAGTTGGAATCCTTGGTGGACGATTTGATTCAAAAGACCATTGAGCCATGCAAAAAAGCCCTGGCAGATGCGGGGATTGACAAGTCCCAGATTAACGAGGTTATTTTGGTCGGCGGCCAGACCCGCATGCCGAAAGTTGCGGAAACCGTAAAGGATTTCTTTGGCCGTGAACCGCACAAGGGTGTAAACCCGGACGAGGTTGTGGCCGACGGTGCCGCGATTCAAGGCGGCGTGCTGAAAGGCGATGTAAAAGACGTTCTGTTGTTGGATGTAACGCCTTTGTCGCTGGGTATAGAAACCCTGGGTGGTGTGTTTACACGTTTGATTGACCGCAACACGACGATTCCCACAAAGAAATCGCAGGTGTTTTCAACCGCCGAAGACAATCAGTCCGCCGTTACAATCCGCGTGTTTCAAGGTGAACGCGACATGGCGGCCGATAACAAACTGCTCGGGCAGTTCAATTTGGAAGGTATTGCCCCCGCACCGCGCGGCATGCCCCAGATAGAGGTGTCTTTTGATATTGACGCCAACGGCATTGTGCATGTTTCCGCCAAAGACAAGGGTACCGGCAAAGAGCAGACCATATCCATCAAATCAGATGGCGGACTGTCCGAAGAGGATATAAAGAAAATGGTGGATGAAGCGGCTGCGAATGCAGAGGCCGACAAAAAGAAGCGCGCCCTGGCCGAGGCGAAGAACAACGCAGAGGCCGCGGTGTTCGGTATAGAAAAGTCTTTAAAAGAACACGGTGACAAAGTCAGTGAAGACGAACGCAAGGCGATAGAAGACGCAAAAAAAGAACTGGCGGACGAAATCGCAAAGGCCGATGCCACCGCGGAAAGTTTAAAGGCAAAGACGGATGCACTGACGGAAAAGGCGATGAAGCTGGGCGAAGCCGTATACAAGGCAAGCCATGCAGAACAGGCGTCGCAGGCGTCCGGTTCCGACAAACCGGCCGACGACGGCACGCGTGATGCAGACTTTTCTGAAAAGAAATAATGTGTTTCGTGACAAGCGCCCCTTTTTGGGGCGTTTTATTTTTTTTGCTTATAGGTATTGACAAAATATAAAATAAGTACTATATTTATTTTGTAATAATAAATGTCGCAACAAAAGGAGAGACATATGAAAGTAGAAATCAGACAGCTTTTAACGGATATTTCTTTTTTTAGAGAAACGATTAGTGGAATTCGCTTTATCTGCGAAGACAACAGCTATTTTACAAGCTTCCCGTCTGTTGCCGAATGGACTGGTGGGGATGTTGTATTGGAGCTGCGTACAAGCGACAGCGCTGCGGAAATTATAAGTCGTTTGGCTGATTATAACATTGTGGCTGTGCCACAAGAGGGTGGTTACAGGACCCGGAGTATAAGGTTTGCCATAAAAAGTGATAATGACATTATATGTGTTTTGCATAAGGCCTTTGCGGACAGCAATTTGCGTAAAAAAGCGCATCAGCTGGACGGTCTGAACCAGAATGTTGATCAGTTGGTTCAGCAGTTGCCGCATGTACGGCACGGTGCGTTTAGTCGCGGTGTCAAGGCAATGAAAAACCAGATAGACACATTGAAAAACATAAGAGCATATCATCAAAAGGAACGTTAAAAAAACCGCCGAACGGCGGTTTTTTTAGTCTTTCATTTCACCAATATACGTCCCCATGTCAACCGCAACCTGTAACAGCGGGTCATCCGGGGATACATATGCGTTTGACGTCATTAAACCCGAAATGTGCGGGTCGGCGACAACATCGCCGGTGCTAAAGAATTCGGCCAGTGTAATTGTTTTGCACACGCCGTTCTGCATTGCCGTCATTACATATGTTTCGTTGTTTTCAATCGCGCACAGTGCGCAATCCGCCATTGTGGTTGCCAGTATGCGGTCCGTGGCGGTTGTATCGCCGGAACGCATCAGATGTTCCGGAAATTCCGGGCGGTTTGCGATGCCCGCCGCCGTTAACTGACGTGAAATCATGTCCGCGGCGCGGCCGGAATGTCCGCGCAGGGATATTCCCTCTGATACCATTATGATGCCGTAATCGGTTTCGGCATTTTTGATGCGTTCAACAACCTTGTCCATGTTGAATTTGATTTCCGGCATCAGAATCACGGCCGCCCCGGTGGCGATTCCCGCCTCCAGTGCCAGTTTGCCGCAGTCACGGCCCATCGCCTGAACAACAAACCAGCGGTGATGGCTGCGTGCCGTCATTAGCAGCTGGTCGCAGTATGTTGTCAACTGCTGCACCGCCGTATTAAATCCGACGGTTGCATCTGTTAACGGAACGTCCATGTCAATGGTTTTTGGAATACACACCAGTTTTACGCCCGCATAAATTTCCTTAAAACGCCATGCCAGCGACAGGCTGCCGTTGCCACCGACCAAAACCAAAGTATCCAAATTTAATGAAATCAGCGAATCGTGCAACTTTTTATTAAATTCATCCAGTTTGCCGATTTTTGCGGCAGCTTCAAAGTTCATAACACCGGCGCGGCCGTTGCCCAGAATGCTGCCCGACAGGCGCGCCGCCGCCAATGGCACCGATTCCGGTGTCAGTTCTGATGCCTGGACGGGGGTTGCATACAATCCGTCGGTGCCGTCACGAATTCCAATTACAGTCCAACCGCGCACGGCCGCGCCGCAGATTACGCGTTGAATAACAGTGTTCAGGCCGCTGCAGTCGCCGCCCGTGGTCATTATGCCTATTCTTTTTGACTCACTCATTTTTCCATTCCTTTTTTTGCCGATAAATTATAGCACAATTAAGTTGACAAAGAAATATATTTTGCGATAATTTGTCCATTGTTATAATTTATGTCCGGAGTTATCAAATGGCAAAGAAAAATACCTCGCAAAAAAGAAAACCCTCTACGGATGATTTGATTGACAGCGCAATAGCACAGCAGAATTCATGGATGGAAAACAGACGTGCCTTTGCACGGCGGTTTCTGCATACGTTAAACATATTCGCGCGCCCCGCACCAAAGCCCGGTGAACAATCGGAAAAGAAAAAGGTTGATATACGCGGCGGTCTGCGCGCGTACTGGTTCCCGATATTTTGCGCATTGGCGGTGATATTTGTCGCCGTGTGGGTCGTCTTTGTTCATACGCCTGTTGCGCATCGCGTTGTTATTGTGCCGGCCGTGCCGGAACCCGTCGTTCGCGACATAGACACCACAACCGCGCCGGAATTTGATATTGTGCGCATAGAACGCGGCGGCAAAATAGTTGTTGCGGGGCGCTGGTTGCCGCATCAGAACATATCAATACTGGTTGATGGAAAAATAACGGCGACGGAACGTACGGATTCTCGCGGGGAATTTGTTTATGCCCCCATGCGGCCGCTGCGTCCCGGCAACTATACGATATCTTTGCTGGGGGTGAATCCAGATGTCGCCTCGCGGGACAAGGTGTTCGTATATGTTTCAGAACTTAGTCATGAAAATTCCATATCGCTGTTAATGACGCCGGACGGCAGCACCCTGCTCCAGGCACCCACAATGTTGCAGCATGGGGATCTGGTGGTGTCAAAGATAGATTATCTGGACACGGGCCGTATAATTGTCACCGGTGATGCGCTGCCGCGGTTGCGCGTGTCTTTGACGCTGGATGACAAATACATCGGGTTTGCGCGCGTGTCCGACCACAGACACTTTGGCCTGGGGGCTGATGTGGGCGAACTGACGCCGGGGCGCGAATATCGTTTGGCGGTGCGTCTGCACGACGGCGACGGCCGTACTGTTGCAACGATAAACCATGACTTTAAAATGCCGGAAATGACAGGGGACGACGATACTTTTTACACTGTGCGCCGTGGCGATTGCCTGTGGATTATTGCGCGGAATTTTCTGCGCCGCGGAATTTTGTTTAGTGTAATTGCGGAACGCAACGACATAGAAAATCCGAATTTGATTTATCCAAAGCAGTTGCTGCAGATTCCGGTTGAAAAATAAATGAACAAAGAAGATGCAAAAAATTATTTGATGATGGCGGCAATGTTGGCGAATTATGACATTGACCGCCGCGGCGTGGACATAGTGCCGACAGACTTTATGCGCAAAATTTTAAAAAGGCTTATTTTACGCGGCTTTTGCATCAAATGTGCGTTGTGCCATAAACCCATTGTTCATGAGAGCGAATTGTCATTAGACCATACTGTGCCAAGATCGCATGGCGGCAGTGATTATCTGCACAATATGCAGCCGGCCCATCGTACATGCAATGAAAAGAAAGGCAACAACACAAATGAGGATGATATTGAACGGGCGTGCACCGGTTCTGATGATTCACCGTCCGAAATATTAAAGCGTAAGAGAAAACGCAAATATGCGGATCAAAAGCATCGCAATATTAAACGTATAAAACCCTGGGAAATAGATAACAGTTATAATAAAGGCAGATAAAAAAACACCGGCCTCTGGTCGGTTTCGTTTTTTATTGCCTGCATTGCAGGGATGTCTTGTTGTTTAAACCTGGTGCGGGCGAAGGGAATCGAACCCTCGTCTTCAGCTTGGGAAGCTGACGTGCTACCATTATACCACGCCCGCAGTTTGAAGGACGGGCTGATTTTATAACCTTTGCCTGTAAAAGTCCAGAACAAAAAGTGCGGGGCTTTTTCTGTTTGATTTTTCGTTTGTTAAGCTATACCGTATTTCGTATCACCTACACAAAGGGAGAAAATTATGAGTAGTGAAAATTTGAATCCTCTGTTGGCCGCACAGCGTCGTGTAAAAGTGGCTTGCGACAAACTGGGGTTGAAACCTGATGTTTACGAGATTTTAAAAAATCCGCAACGGATGTTTGAAGTGTCAATTCCTGTTAAAATGGACGACGGTTCCATAAAGGTCTTTACAGGATTCCGCGCCCAGCATAACACGGCGATAGGACCGTCAAAGGGCGGCGTGCGCTTTCATCCCATGGTAACCCGGGACGAGGTTGCGGCACTGTCCATATGGATGACTTTTAAGTGCGCCGTTACCGGGATTCCGTATGGCGGCGGCAAAGGCGGCATTATTGTTGACCCCAAAGAATTGTCCGCTGGTGAACTGGAACGCCTGTGCCGCGCGTATGTTGATGCAATTTATCCGATACTGGGCGAAAAAAAGGACGTGCCAGCGCCGGACGTCAACACCAACGGCCAGATAATGTCGTGGATGATTGATGAATATATAAAACTGTCCGGCGAGGCGTCTTTTGGCACCTTTACCGGCAAACCGGTTGAACTGGCCGGGTCCAAGGGTCGCACGCGTGCAACCGGACTGGGTATCTCTATTGTGATAGCAAAGGCGTTGAAAACCCAGAACAAAGATATGAAGGGTGCAACGATTGCCATCCAGGGATTTGGAAACGTCGGCAGCTTTACCGCAAAATGCAGTCATGACATGGGGGCAAAGATTGTCGCCATTGCAGAATGGAACACAATTCTGTACAATGAAAAAGGAATTGATATTGACGCGCTGATGCAGTTCAAGGCCGATAACAAGGGCAGCATTAAAGGTTTCCCGGGGGCGGATGAAATTTCCGCGGAACAGTTCTGGGGTCTGGATGTGGACGTTGTGTCGCCGTGCGCAATGGAAAACACTATTACCAAAGAAACCGCGCCGTTGATTAAAAGCAAGCTGGTCGTGGAGGGAGCAAACGGGCCGACGACGATAGAGGGCGAAGAAATATTGAACGCAAAGGGTGTAACCGTTGTTCCGGATATTCTGGCGAATGCCGGCGGGGTCACGGTTTCATATTTTGAATGGGTTCAAAACCGCTATGGCTATTACTGGGGCGAGGCAGAGGTTGAACAGAAAGAGGAAATCGCAATGAAAGATGCCTTTGATGCGATTTACAAGATAAAGACTCAGTACAGTGTTACCATGCGCGAGGCGGCGTACATGCATTCTATCAAGCGTGTTGCAACCGCCATGGAATTGCGCGGATGGTGCTGATGCCACTGTGTTGTATATGGCAAAATCCCCGCTTTGTCGGGGATTTTTTAATATTTTATTGACTTTTGATAATTTTTGATAAATAATTGCCTTGCAAATCCCAATAGATTGCCATTACAGATACCCCAGTACGCGGAATGCGTGTGGAACATCAACCGGCGAGTGTTCGCTCTTGATGCATGGTCGTCTTTATGGGCAAAGATAATTAATAAGGAGCAAAAAATGGCAACAGTTATCAGACTGGCACGTTACGGGGCGAAAAAGCGTCCGTATTATCACATAGTAGTTACGGATTCACGCAACGCCCGCAATTCCGGCAATGTTCTGGAGGTGGTTGGAAAATACGACCCGATGCAGCCCAAAGACAGCGACAAGCGCGTTGTTTTAAAGATGGATGAGGTTAAGGCCTGGATGGCAAAGGGCGCAAAACCGTCCGACCGTGTTTACAAATTCCTGGCAAATGCCGGCGTGGTCGCGAAAAAGCCGGTTCCGGTTCAGACTAAAAAACATCTGCAGTCGGAAAAGACACAGATGAAGATCAAGGACAAGGCGGAAAAACTGGCCAAGGCGGCAGAGGAAAAGGCCGCAGCAGAAGCAGCGGCCAAAGCGGCCGCGGAAGCACCGGCGGAATCCGCGGAATAATATTATATCCCCGGGCTTGTCCCGGGGTTTAAACAAGAGAATTCTTAATGGCTAAACATGAAAAAGATTGCTTTTATTGTATACAAAAGTCTAATGTTGGGTGTTACGGCTGTCAGGTATTAAATTTGCCCGAAATAGATTATGTATTTTGTCCGCTTGAAAGTAATGTGGTGTGCAGAACACTGACATGGGGCGTGGTTAGCTATGATAAATTTTTGAGAAAACTGTCGGAAACGGATGATCTGGCTATAATTTCTCAAGATATAACCTGGTGTCCCGGCGAATGTGGCGACGCAAAGCGAAAATTAGCGAACGTGGCCATATGTAAAAAAATGGGGCTGGATCCGAAAAAGTGTTTGGATGTCAATGGGCGAGAACGTTAATGATGAAAGACGATAAAAAAATCTTGGTCGGAAAAATTGTCGCGCCCCAGGGAATCCGGGGCGAGGTGCGTGTTCAAACATACACCGCGTCGCCGATGGATTTTAAAGCCTTGCCGGTACAGTCGCCCCGTTTTAATGACGGTGATTTTAAATTTGTACGACGCTTAAACCCGACCTCTTCCGTTGTTGTGGCTAAAATTCGCGGCGTGGATGACCGCACGGCGGCGGAAACGCTGCGCGGGGCGGATTTGTTCATTGCGCGTGATGCATTGCCCGCAGTGGATGAAAACGAGTATTACCAGGCGGATTTAATCGGCTTTCGTGTCATGCGCGGCGGCACGGAAATAGGCGTTCTGGACGGATTTCAGAATTTTGGCGCAGGCGATATAATGGAGCTTGATTCGGGTGACATGATACTGTTTGCGGGCGCCGTTGTGGATTTTGGAACAAAAACAATTACGGTTAAATAAATATGCATTTCAACATACTGACCATTTTTCCGGAAATGTTTCCAGGCACGCTTGGGGCCGGTGTTGTCGGACGCGCGCTGGAGCGCGGAATATGGTCGTATGATGTGATAAACATACGCGATTTTGCATACAACAATTACGGCAGTGTTGACGACGAACAGTTTGGCGGCGGCAAGGGCATGGTAATGCGGCCCGATGTTTTGGGCGCGGCGCTGGATTCTATAAAAAACAGGGGGCGGATAATATACTTTTCGCCGCGCGGCCCGCGCCTGACACAGCATATGGTGCGCGAATTTGCGGACAATGCGGATGTGACTTATACCCTGCTCTGTGGCCGGTACGAAGGAATAGATGAACGAATCATTGAAGAATATGATATAATGGAGCTGTCTATTGGCGACTATATCCTGTCCGGCGGTGAAATTGCCGCACAGGTTTTTGTTGACAGCGCGGTTCGCGTATTAGATAATGTCGTCGGCGGCGGTGAAAGCGCCACCGCAAATGAAAGTTTTGAAATCGGGGGGCTGGAATGGCCGTTGTACACCCGCCCGTCGGCATGGCGTGGACGAAATGTCCCAGAAGTCCTGCTGTCCGGTCACCACGGCAACATAGAACGGTGGCGGAAACAACAATCGGACGAGATAACAAAAAAGCGTCGTCCGGATTTAATAAAGGAAAAGTAACAATGAGCATTATTAAAAAAATTGAAGAAAAACAAATCGCAAAGCTGAAGGGTGACAAGAATATTCCCGCGTTTAAGGCTGGCGATACCCTGAAAGTGCATGTGAAAATCAAAGATGGCGACAAATTCCGTATTCAGGTTTTTGAAGGCGTTGTAATCGCGCGTGACGGCGGCGAAGGAAACAATGCCTCGTTTACCGTGCGTCGTGAATCATACGGTGTCGGTGTAGAGCGCAAATTCCCGCTGTACAGCCCGGCGATTGAAAAGATTGAAAAAATCCGTATCGGTCGCGTTCGTCGCGCAAAGCTGTTCTTTCTGCGCGGCCTGTCTGGTAAAAAGGCCCGTATTGTTGAAGACTTGTCTGCGGCGTCGGCGGAAAAGAATGCAAACAAATAATTTGTTCGCAGAAACGCAAAAAATCCCGTATTTTATACGGGATTTTTTTACGGTTTGACTTTGTGGCGTATCCTGTTAAAATATAACGTCATGAAGAAATATATAAGTGTTTTTTGTGCCGCCGCCGCGTTAATGACAGCTGTTCCTGCAAACGCATACACGGATCGTGACACCGCGGTTATGCGCGTAATGAACAAGGCCGCCGGCAAGGCCTATACGGTAAAAGTGCCGGTTGGGCGCAAGACGTCGTTTGAAAAGTTGGAACTGTTGGCCCGCACCTGTAAACAGACGGACCCTTTTATGGCAGAGGATTTTTTCGTTTTCATGGAAATTTCCCAGGATGAAAAGATTTTTAGCGGCTGGATGAGTCGTAACGAACCCGGTAACAACCCGTTGCAGCATCCGGATTATGACGTGTGGCTGGTGCGTTGCGAATAGTTTTGACATATTAGTCATCAGGGAGGAGAAATTATGAAATTTATAAAAAAATATATGAAAATATTAATAGGTATTGCGGCGCTGATACTGGTGTTTGTTGTATTTGTTATGACGCAGCGTTCGGAAAATTTGGAAACGGCGGCGTTAAAAAAATGGCCGGCGGCATCAATGGAGCGGCGCCTGGCGGCGGCAAAAATTTTAACGGGCTCCGATGAAAACGCGGAATTGATTGTACAGTGTATAGATAAAATCGCAGCAATGCCGGATTCCGGCGAAATGGCGGTGCGTGACGCGGCCTCACTGTGCTATACCGGCATTCAGTTAAAGGAAAATTTATAACAGTGTTTTGGCGCGTATGCTTTTCATTGTGTTTGGCGGGGTGCGTTGTCGGCGCGCCCCGTAACAATAATATAGGCGCGCAGTACCTGGGGGCGAAATATGTTTCCGATCCGCTGGGCGAAGGCGCCGGGTATGATGCAGACCCGTTAATCCGTGATGACGCCTTTGACTGTGTGACATTTGTTGAAACGGCCATGGCGGACGGGGATGTGGCACGTTTGACCAAAATCAAATACAAGGACGGTATTGTCGGATTTGAGCGGCGCAATCACTTTATAGAAACGGACTGGCTGACGAACAATGCGGATATTGTTGAAAATATCAGCCGCCGGTACGGCACGACGCATGTGCGCAATGTTCTGGTGGACAAGCGCGCATGGGCGCGTGCATTGCACGGCATTGATATAAACGCGTCGCCGACCGCGGCGTCTTTGGAATATATTGCATACGGGGATGTAAAAAACATAAATAACAGTGATGCATTGATTGTGCTGTTTGTTGTCGGCGCCGCGCCCGGTAATTCCAAAGCGCCCACGGATATGGCTGTTGCGCACATGGGGTTTCTGCTGCCCGGTGGGCGCATATTGCGGCATGCATCAACCGGGCGCGGGGTTGTTGATGATAATTTTGCAAAATATATTGAAATGCGCCGCCGCATGAATAACAATATTGGCATTGCTTTGGTAAAGATAAAATGAATACAGAAGAAAATATTATAAAAATGGACATGGGCGCACTGGGGGGCGGAAACGCTTCCGGGGAACAAATATTGTGCCTGGGAATAGAATCGTCGTGCGACGAAACATCCGCCGCCATTGTGGATTCTGACCGCAATATTTTGGCGCATATTATTTATTCTCAAATTCCGGAACATCAGAAATACGGCGGTGTTGTTCCGGAACTGGCGGCGCGCGCCCATATTCTGGCCATTGACGAGGTTGTGCGGCGCACGCTGGCAACGGCCGGCAAAACGATGAATGATATTGATGTTGTTGCCGCAACGGCGGGACCGGGACTTATCGGCGGGGTGTTAATCGGATGGATGGCGGCGACCGGCATCGCCCAGGCGACAGGAAAGCCGCTGGTTGCGGTAAACCATCTGGAGGGTCATGCACTGGCCCCGCGTCTGCATGCCGCGTCTGCGGCCGGTGCGTCTTTAAAAAACGGGGTTGAGTTTCCTTATCTGTTAATGCTGGCGTCGGGCGGACACTGCCAGATATTGCTTGTGCGTGGCGTCGGCCGCTATGAATTAATAGGCCAGACACTGGATGACAGTGCCGGCGAGGCGTTTGACAAGGTTGCAAAAATGCTGGGGCTGGGTTATCCGGGCGGACCGGTTGTTGACGCGCGCGCGGCGAACGGCAACGCCGCACGGTTTAAGTTTCCGCGTCCATTGTGTGACAAACCCGGATGCGATTTCTCTTTCAGTGGCATTAAAACCGCCGCACGCACAATGCTGGACAGGGAACCGGCGCCCTATTCTGATGGGTTTATAAATGATTTCTGTGCATCTTTTCAGGCCTCTGTCGTGGACTGTATCACGAACCGTCTGGCCAACGCCATGGATGACGCCCGGGTTCGTGCGGCCATGCCAAAAACACTGGTGGTGGCGGGCGGGGTTGCCAAAAACAGCGCAATTCGCGCGGCCCTGGAACGGCTGGCCGCGGAACATGGAATGCTGTTTGCGGCGCCGCCGATGAATTTATGTACGGACAACGGTGCCATGATTGCATGGGCCGGATTGGAAAATTACCGTGCGGGACGTGTTGTTGACGCGCCCGTTGCGCCGCGCCCCAGATGGCCGCTTACAGAATTATGAATTTGATAAAAATCAGCGGCTGTGATATAATCTTATGCCATGAAGAAAAATCAAAACGTATATGAAAGCGCCACACGCGGGCTGTTGCAAAAACTGGATGAAATAGTATCCGACAGATCGCAGCGACTGCGGGCAAAAAATTTAACGCTGCTGTTTCGTGACAGCTTTCAACTGGATTCCGTAAAGCACGCAACATTTTATTCCGATGTCGGATATGATTACAAGAGTTTTCCATATGATTCATTCGGATTTTGCCGCGCATCCAGCATGTCTTTTGTCGCTTTGATGAATAATCCGGATTGGCGCCTGATGTATATTGACGATTTGTGGACATACGGACCGCATTTCTTTGTGATGCATGTGCCCACAAAAACACCTTTTGATTTAACGTTTGACCAGTATGCGTACGACGGGGTGCAAATTCCGTATGACATGGGCCGTGTTGCCAAGATAAACGGGGTTGGCAAAGAAGTCGTTGTTCGTTTTCTGCATTCTGTCGGGCTGGATTTCAACGTTGCCGTAAAAAATATAGACAGGGATTAGTCGTCATGCAGAAACCGGAACCAATAATTAAACCAGATGCCGTGTTCAGTGTAAGCGACGCGGCGGCGCTGCTTAAAGGTGTTGTGGAAACAGCGTTCCCGTGCATCCGCATCCGGGGTGAACTGTCACAGATAACGCGGGCATCATCCGGTCATATGTACATGACCATAAAGGATGCGGGTGCCGCAATTTCCGTGATAATATGGCGCGGCACACCGGTAAATTTTAAACTGGAAGACGGGTTGGAGGTTATTGTTACCGGGCGTTTGACCACATATCCCGCGCGCAGTAATTATCAGATTATTGTCAGTGAAATAGAGATGGCCGGCGTTGGCGCCATTCTAAAGATGTTGGAGGAAAGAAAGCGCAAACTGGCCGCCGAGGGGCTGTTTGACGCGTCGCGTAAAAAGCCGTTGCCCAGGTTGCCGCGTCGTATCGGCGTTGTGACCAGTCCGACGGGCGCCGCTTTTCAGGATATTCAAAATCGTCTGCGTGAACGTTTTCCGGTTCATGTCATATTGTATCCCGCCACGGTTCAGGGGGCGACCGCCGCGGCCGAGGTTGCGGCCGGCATAGAATATTTTAACAAGGCCGGCAATGTTGATGTAATAATTGTTGCGCGCGGCGGCGGCGCGTTGGAAGATTTGCTGCCTTTTTCCGAAGAAATCGTTGTGCGCGCGGCGGCGGCCAGCCGTATTCCGTTAATATCGGGCGTCGGTCATGAACCGGACTGGATGCTGATTGATTTCGCCGCGGATTTTCGCGCCCCCACGCCGACCGGCGCGGCGGAAACGGTGGTGCCGACAAAACTGTCGCTGTTTCAGGATCTGGACAACTTATGGCATCGCCTGTCAGGCAGTTTTACGGCGCGTTTAACCAACGCGCGCGGTCGCATGGATGCAATTACCATAAAAAGCCCCCGTCAGATGATAATGGAACGCGCCCAGCGTTTGGACGACCTGGGGCGCAGCATGGATATAATAATAAATGCAAAATTTGCCGCCGCGCATCAAAAAATGGACACGGCCGGTTCGTTTCCGAATATTTTAACGGCACGAATGGCCGCGTTAAATCAGGCTGTTGCACATATGGAGCAAATGTTGAATTCGTTAAGCTATAAAAACGTTCTGGCCCGTGGATATGCAATAGTGCGTGACGACAGTGGCGAAATAATCGGCGGTGCGCATACCGGCCGCGTTCCGGCCGAGATAGAATTTGCGGACGGTGTTGTAAAATTACAATAACCTGTTGTTTTTGTTCCCCGGATAAATTATACTTTGTATAAATCCAACCGGACAGACTATGAGAAAGTTATTATTTGTTTTAATGGTGGTCATATGCTCCAGCGCGGCGATGGCTATACTCCCAGGTGATTCTGGTACTGGGGGCAACACAGGAATTACTGATCCAGACTGGAATACTGGGGGGCCGGGTAGCGATCCCGGAATAGCCTGTTTTATGGCTCGTATGTGTAATCAAATTGCTGGTGAAGAAATACCGGAATCCTGTAAGACAACTAATAATTCTGCGTGTACGGAATGTAATAACAGACAGGAAACGACCGATACAAACACATCCACTCATGTTGTGCAAACGACAAAATGGCAATATGCGGCTCGTTGCAGTGATTATGACGGTAGTTACATATCTT
Organism: uncultured Alphaproteobacteria bacterium; assembly: GCA_949878575.1. Taxonomy (GTDB): domain Bacteria; phylum Pseudomonadota; class Alphaproteobacteria; order Rs-D84; family Rs-D84; genus Enterousia. Next base: position 468,632 of record CATLAX010000001.1, read on the forward strand.
GTGGTTGCGAGTCGGAAAAAACTTATAGATGCGAAGGTAATTATTACGGTAATCCGGACGACGGATGGAACAGTACAGACTGCAAGGCGTGTCCAGCAAACGCAACATGTGACGGTGGAAAATATTTTTCCTGTAATGATGGATATTATATGAATGCCACGGGAACCGGGTGTGATATGTGTCCCGCAAACGCAACCTGCGATGGCGGGGAAGATTTTTCCTGCAATGCCGGATATTATAAGAATACCGCTGGAACGGAATGTGTCATGTGTCCGAATACGTCCGGCAACTGGAAGCCGGTTTATAGTGGAACCTCAGACGGGGACGCAGAGTCAATCAAAGACTGTTATATTTCTGTGGGCGCAACCTTTACAGACAATATCGGTACTTTTGAGGTTGTGGACGAGAAATGTTATCATAACTAAAAACACCGCCAATGGCGGTGTTTTGTTTTGCCAATAAAATGTCCCGGGCTTGATCCGGGATATATTTTATTTATGAATCAGGGTCTTTGCGGTGGCCAGTGATTCCGGGGTTATTTCCGCACCGCTGATTATACGAGCGATTTCGTTTGTGCGATCGTCGCCGGTAATTTCGTGAACGCTGGTTGTTGTTGTGCCGTCCGCAACGCTTTTGCTTATTTTAAAGTGTCTGTCCGCATATCCGGCGACCTGGGCGGAATGTGTTATGACCAGTGCCTGGGCGGACGACGCCAACCGGTTTAAGCGGCTGCCGACGGCGCTGGCGGTCGCGCCGCTGATTCCGGTGTCTATTTCGTCAAATATGAATGTGTGCGCGTCATTTTCACCCGCCAACACAACACGCATTGCCAGCATGAATCGCGCCAGTTCCCCGCCTGATGCGGTTTTGTGCAGCGGCCCGAACGGCATGCCCGGATTTGTTTTTATCATGAATACCACATTGTCCGTGCCGCCGGTTGACGGTGCGCATTCCGAGATGTCAACGGCAAAGTCCGCCTGGCCTAATTTTAATTCCGGCAGCTCTGCCAGTATCTGGGTGCGCAATATTTCTGCAAAATGCACGCGGGCGTTGTGCAGTGCCGCACAGCGGCGTTCAAATTCCGCACGCGCCGCCGCCATTTGATTTGTAACTTTTTTTAATTCCGCATCAGAGTTGTCTATGGCCGCCAGCTGTCGGGACATCTGCGCCAGTTTTTCCGGCAGCTCGTCCGCAGTAATGCGGTGTTTTCGTGCGGCCGCGCGTATTGCAAACAGGCGCTCTTCTATTTCATCCAGACGACCCGTGTCCGTATCCGTCGGGGTTAATGCGCCGGCAATCTCTGACAGGGATTGTGCGATTTCATACAGCCTGTCAATTTGGTCCTGGTACGGGTTCGGGGTTGTTTTTATGTGCTCCAAAATATGCGCCACAGAATATACGCACCCGTCCAAAGAATTCCCGCGCGGCGCCAGTGCCTCGGCCGCATCTGATAAAATGGCGGCGTCTTTTTCCGCGTTCATCATTGCCGTGCGCCGGGCGGCCAAATCTTCTTCTTCGCCGGGTTGAACGTTCAGTGCCGCCAGCTCGCCCACGTTGTGTTCCAAAAATTCGCGTTCCGTTTCAGACCGGGACAGCATTTCCTTTAATTCCGTATAGCGTCGCATGGCGCCGCTGTATTCGTTGTATGCCGCCCTGACCCCGGCCAGTGTTTCTGAGAACGCGGCATCGCGTCGTGCGGCAAAATCGTCCAGTGCACCGCGGTGCGTCGCCTGGTTTAACAATGCGTGATTTGCGAACTGTCCGTGTATTTCAACCAGGGCGTCGCCGATTGCTTTTAAAGTTTTTATAGATACCGCACAGTCGTTCACCCACGCACGCCCCTTGCCGTCGGCGTTTAGCGTGCGACGCAAAATCAGCGTGTCGTCGTCGCATTCCAGACCGGTGTCATTTAATATGTTCCGTACCGACGGGGGAATGGTGTCAAACTCTGCAACAACGGACGCACTGTCGTGGCCGCGACGAATCAAAGACGCGTCGCCCCGCCCGCCCAGTGCCAGCGCCAACGCATCCAGCAATATGCTTTTCCCGGCGCCTGTTTCGCCGGTTAAAACGTTCAGGCCTGCGCCGAAATCAAGATTCAGACGCTCTATTAGCACTATGTTGGAAATGTTTAAACGTGTAAGCATGTGGGAATTATAGCGTTGCAAAGCGATGAATTTCAAGGATTTTTAATTTGTTCCAGCCGCCATTGGTGGGTCCATAATATTGCCGCCGATATGTCGTATTCCGGATAAATGTGCTGTAACAGCGCGCGGTATTCACCCAGTTGGCGTATGTATTTTTCGCGGTGCGCGTCAGGGTTCAAATCCGTTTTGTAATCCAGTATCATGATGCGTCGCGCGGGATGGTCAACACACATTCTGTCTATGCGGCGACTGATGAATTTGCCGCCGATTATTCCGGCAACCGGAACCTCTGTTTTGGAGTTTTTTGCAAAATATTTTGTCAGTCCGTAGCAGGATTGTATATGTGCAATCAAATCCGCGTCGCCGCACGTGTTGTTGCCGTCAATTATTATGTTTTGCAGGCGCATATGCATTCTTGTGCCGTTGTCGGCCGCGAATTTTTGGGAGCGTCGTTCGGCGATTAGGTCCATCAGATTGTCATGCATTTGTTATCCTTATCGGTTCTGTGGCGTCCGGTGTCGCGAATGTTTCCCACAGGCGCGCATGCCATGAATTTTCATGGGGCTTTTTGTTTGCCGTGTGTCCGTATATGTACAGTCTGTCGCGGGCGCGCGTCATGGCAACATACAGCAAACGATAATATTCCGCAATTTTTTTACGACTTTCGGCGTCTGCGGCCTTTTGGTATTGCTGTGACAATGTCTGGCGTGGCGTCCAAATCCATGGGGTGGGCATTCCGGGTGTGTTTTCTTTGCCGGGTATGTTTATAAACCTGTCGGAATCCGGCATTTTTGTTGTGTCTATTAAAAACACGACAGGGGCTTCCAGACCCTTGCTGCCGTGTACCGTGACAATGCGCACACCGCAACTTTCGTTCATGTCTCTTTTTATTTCGCTGCTGCCTGTGATGAACCATTTTAAAAAGTCGCGCATGGTGCCCGGCTGGGTCCGTTCATATGCCAGGCATATTGTCATAAATTCTTCCAACGGGTCTATTATTTGACCGCCCAGTGCCGCAATCATATCCTCCCGGTTGTTGTCGGAATTCAACACGTTGGAAAAAAACGTATACGGGCCATATGATTGCGCCCATGCCACCATCTTTGCCAGCCTGGCATGAATTTCCGGACGGTCGGATTCAAGTATGTCAAAAACGGAAATTACGGTGTTGGCGTCGGTCGTGGACGCTTGTTTTTTTATCTCGTTTGTACGTTTTGAGCATAAGTTAAAAATATCGCCTTCATTCAATCTAAACAGCGGACTTTTTAAAGCACAACACAAGCTGTAGTCGTCGTTTGTTGTCAAACAAAAACGCGTTAAATTTAATAGGTCGCGAATTGCGGGAAAATCCGGTAAAACGATGCGGTCGCTGCCAGCCACCTCTATGTGGCGGCGTTTAAGTTCGTTTACCAGCATCGGGGCCATGGGGCGTCTTTTTTGAACCAGCACCATTATGTCCGCCGGCCTGCATTCTTTGTGTGAAATCAATGACTCTATTTTATCCGCAACTGATGTTATGTATTTGCGGACGTCCGTGTCGTTTTCTTTTTTTGAACAGACCGGATTTATTTCAACAAGCCCAGGCGCCCCCGTGCGAAAACATTTGTGTCTGGTGTTTGCAAATCCTGTCAGTTCAATGATTTGTCTGTTTTCAAAAAAAGCGTCCACGGTTTGTAAAACAGGCTCTGTTGAACGGAAACTTTGTGCCAGGGGAATCTCGCATATGGTGCGCATGTTGTTTTCAATCTGTCTGGCAATGTCGTGGCGGCTGGCGGCGAATGCGTACGGATCCGCACCCTGGAATCCGTATATGGACTGTTTGCTGTCGCCGACAACAAACAGCGAATGCGGTGCGGCGGCCGTGTCGCCATCCGTAAAGAAATCGCCGGCAATCATGCGCAAAATGTCCCATTGCTGGGGACCTGTGTCCTGGGCCTCGTCAACAAGGATGTGGTTCAGTGACAAATCCAGTTGTGATAAAACCCAGCCCATGGAATCCGGCTTTGCAAACAAACGCCGTGTGTATAATATTAAATCGTCAAAATCCAGTAAATTGTGCGTACGTTTTAAACTGATGTATGAACTTGCAAACGCCGCCGCCAGATCAAAAAAAGCCACTGTATCCTGGAATATTTGTCGGTTTGTTTCATGCTGGGCCCGGGCGTAAACCCGTTCCTGTTCAGCTTGCAGATAGTCTTTTTGAGAAACGTCTTTGATTCTGTCTAATTTCTGGGTTAGGTATGCAAATTTATATTCTTCAAAATCTATAGTTTTATTAACGTACTGTTTGGTAAAGTTAATAATTTTATCAAGGTATTTTGCCGGTGTTTTTCGTGTATTTTGTTCATATTCGGCATTTTTGATAATATTTAGCAGTTCTGCGGAGTTTTCCGGGGACAGAATCGTATTTTTTAAATTTAAAAAATTTTCAATAGTATCAATAAAGTATTGCCTATAGTTATCATGATTTTCAATTTCAAAAAAGGTTTTGTATTGCCGGGTCAGGTCTTGTAATATTTCCGGCATGTCATATTCTGATACACGACAAACAATATGCGCAAAGGCGTCAGATACCATCGGGTTGTTGCCAGATGTTTTTATCATGTTTTCAAACGCCTCTTGCAGTAACACTTTTTGATTCGCATCTGATACCAAAGACCATGACGGCGACAGACCGGCCTCTATCGGAAACCTGTGCAATATTTCTTCGCAGAAACCGTGAATGGTTTTTATTTTTAGCATTTCCGGATTGTCTATATATTTAAAAAATATATTTCGTGCGCGGTTTAAATCTTCTTGTGTGGGTTCTGTGTTTAACGTTACCCCGTACAGTCTTTCACTTAACTCTTCGTCCGGCACCATGACCCATTTTCGCAACATTGCCAGTATGCGGTTTCTCATTTCGCCGGCGGCCGCGTTCGTATACGTCAGGCACAATATTCCGGTGCCGGAATCCGCGCGAAACAAAATGCGCAACAACCGCTGAACCAAGACGCTTGTCTTGCCGGTGCCTGCGTTGGCCTGAACCCATACGTTTTCCGACGGGTTTGCCGCCTTGTCCTGCTCCGGTGAAAGATACTGTTTTTGTGCCATTTATGCCCTTGCTTTACATCAAAGATTCTAGTATAAATTTCATATAACTTCAACAATGATGTAATTATAGCGGGGGGCCAAAGAATGGAAGCTGATTTATCTGCTTTTTTTGCCAACAAAATAACATGGATTGTATTCGGCGGATTGGGAACTTTAATGCTGGCGGTGACGTTAACACTGTTCTTTGTGTCGCGGAAATCACAAAAGGTGATGGAATCTTTGTTGAAAATAATGATGCAGCCGGAACGGGCGCGCGTACATGACGCCGCACGCGTGCTGCGCACAATGATGGCTGATGAAATCACCCGCATAGAGGCCGGATTTAAAACAATGGGCGACACGCTGGCCGCCCAAATTGCCGCGGCGAACAAACTGCGTGAAGAGCTGGGCGAACAAAATGAAAAACTGGTCGGAATTGCAGACGGCGCCATAAAAAAGCTGTCCGTTATGTCTCAGCGTTTGGACAATACCGTGTCCGGTTTGACGTCTGTTGTTGAATCCGAATCGTGGCGGGATGTTGCAAATGCCGCCGATCGCTTTGCGGCAACGGTAAATGAATTGATGGGCCATATTGACAATACGTCGCAAATTGCGACAGAGCGCACGTCGCAAATACAGGCTCAGATAGATGCATGGCTGGAGGCCGGGGGAAAACTGGCCGAGCAGTTGACGACAGAGTTTAAAAACAACGGCGACCAGATGCAGGACATGACCGATAAATCCAATGAAATGCGGCAGAGCTTAGGTTCTTTGGCGCAATCTGTGGCGGATGGCTTTGCCGGGGTAAAGTCGGCGGCCGGCGATTATGAAGCGATTATGTCCGGCAACGACAAATTAATGGGCGAACATTTGGAAAAAATGGATTCGTTTAGCAAGCAGTCAAAAAAGCAGCTGACCGCCCAGATGAACACTTTGACGAATACTGCAAACGTTGTCGGCGGCCAGGTGCGTCTGGCGGAAACGTCAATAGACAAACAGGTTCGCAAATTAACTGATGCGGTAGAGGCGCTGATGTCATCCGCGGCGGCGACGGAAAATTCTGTGCGCGGAATATCAACAGAGCTGGCGACGCTGACGAACCGTTTTGACGGCGAAATAAAAGAGTTTGCGACAGGCGTTGTGTCAGAGTTAAAGACGGTTTCCGGTGTGGCAAATGTTACGTTGGAAAACACAAAGACCGCGGCCGGCGCGTTTTCAGAGTCCGTGCGTGCGATGGCGACCGGCGTTCGTGAAACGCTGATAGAAATGAATACGGCGCACACCCAGTTGTCGGGCCAGTCGGCCAATCTTATAAAAATGTCTGCCGAAACGACGGCGCAACTGCAACCGTTGTCGGAATTGATTGAAAAATATTATGCCGCCCTGCTCGATTTGTCGCGCGGCTCGGTTGAAACAACAGAGAATCTGGAAAAGATAGTTGCATCTTTGAATGAAAAAATAAATCTGATGCGAAACACTGTTTCCGAATCAATGAGTGTCATATCTGATTCTTCGGCGCATTTGGAGGATTTGGCCGGCCAGTCGCGCCAGCAGATGATAGACCTGATGTCGGATTATGCAAAGGCCGTAAACACCATGCAGACGCTGAACAAGCAGATGATGGTTGCGCGTGCATCCGCGCCAATGGATGCCATTAAATCCGCGCCGGCAACCTCTTTTGCCAGTGTCAGCAGCCGGGACTTTTTAAAGCAGAGTGAACGCATGTTTGAAAAAATGCATGAACAGTCACTTGATCTGACCAGGGCGACCGGTGCAGAAATTCCGGATGTTGTATGGAAAAAGTATCATGACGGGGACAAGACAATATTTTCCAAATGGCTGGCTAAAATGATGTCGGCGGCGGACAAAAAGCAGGTGCGAAACATGTTGAAATCAGATGCAGTGTTCCGTTCCCAGGCAACGCAGTTTGTCCGCAGTTTTGACAATGTGCTGGGGGCCGCCCGCCAGGCTGATAATGCCGACAAACTGGCGGCGACGCTTATAAAAACCGATTTGGGACAGGTTTATGTCGCACTTAAGGCGAATTTGTAATCCGCATATTTTTCCGGTGGGGGCCGCGTTGCGGCCCTTTTGTTTAAAAGACTATTTTTAATGCGGCCGACAAACTGTATGAAACGCCGTAATCATCTTTTAGGATTCCGAACATTACGCTTCCGCCCATATCGTCCGCGGCAGAAAATATCTCAACTCCAAAGGCCGTGTTGAATATGGACTTTGTGTCGCAGGATAGCTTTACTTTGTAATCATATGACACATCAACGCCTTCTTGGCGATAATCAAGAACAGCGCCCGCGGTTGCGGCGATTATTTGTTCCTTCCCCGAATCCGCATCATAATATTCCGTGTACATGCCGATGCTTGGATTGAAAAGAAAATTGTCCGTGATATTAAACTTAGGCCCGCCGTCCACGCCGGCATATGACACCGCGGCATTCATGTGCGATACGGTTTTTCCGTTCAACAGTATATCCGGAGAATCAAACGCAACATAATTTTTCCCAATCCGTGCGTTTGCGGACATTTTGTTTGTAGCGTATGCCGCAAAAAGCCCCGCGCCGTATATATTCGCCGACATGTCGTCTATCGTATCAGAAAAGTTCAATATTGCCGATGTTGCGATCAGTCCCGCGGACAGCCTGTCGGAAATTGAAACGCCAACATCCGTGTTTAGCCCGTATGCGTTCATGTTATTTGCAAATATCGCAAACGGCCGCATGGAGACATCGTTGCGACTGTTGCTGGCCGGGGATGAAACTGTGTTGTACATATGGTGCATAAAACTGTGAAGCGGCGCCATCATGCGCCGTGGGTTTAAACGCATTGACTTGTGCAAGACATGATTGACCTGTTCCATATCCGTGGCAGAGTCCAATTTTGCAACAAGCCGGTCGCCGGAATGCTGGGCTCGAATACCGTTTAAAAAGCGGCCGGTATTATTTTTCAATATTTTGTAATAATCCGTTTCGCGCACCACGTTCAAATAAACATCACCGCCCTGGACAGATAGGACGGCGGCGTGCAGTGCATCTGTGTCTGATATGCGGACGCGCAGGCTGCCGTCGCCGGATACGTTTGACAGTAACCTCATTCCATCAAATATTTCGTGCGAATTGATGCGAATTTCATTTTCACCAACCAGTTCTATTGCGGGCGCGGATGGCGTGGATAAAAGCATCGGCTGGGCGGGTGAAACATACAAAACAGAATCCTTGATTATTATTTTGTCCGCGCCGTCGGAAATTGCTGTTATGTCGCCCCAACATATGTTGTCGGCATTGGAAATAATTATGGAATGGGGATATGATACGTCCAGCGCTGTTATGTCACTGTTGAAACGGATAATGCGAACAAGTTCCGCATTGTTGCCCAGAAACAATTTGCCGTTAATGGCGCCGCTGTTTTGAATGTATGCGCTGCAACCGTCACATATGTGAATGTTGCCGTTTATGACACCCCGGTTGGCAATATACACGGATTCGTGCATGTATATGTCCGGAGTGTTTATAGCCGTATTTTTATAGACATGCATAACATTTAATCCGGCGACTGCAGGATAGTTGTTTTCTGTGCAGTGTGCCGCTTTTGACAAAACGGCAACACATAATGCGAAATTGAATAATTTCAACATTTTCCTTCCCATCTCCGTATGGAGAGAAGGCTAGCACATAAGAAAAAATTCTTAAAGCAAAAATTAGTGTTGCAGCTTAAGCTCGTGTAACAATTTCTGCAGGCGCGGTGAAATTATTGTTTCGTTCGGACTGCATTTTACCACAAAGTCAATATCCAGACCTGCGCGCAGAAAATCAATCGGATCGCACGTGTTTGTGCGGCGGACATTGTCGTCGTCCGGCATGTTTGCGCGCTGTCGTGCAATGTCATAGTTGTTTTCCGGCGGAATAAAATAAAGTATTTTAAAAGTATATTTTGTTTGCAAACCGCGCCTGTGAAACCACTGTATCATTTGAGCCGCGTATCGCGGCTGTATAACATCATAAACCAAATGCGTGTCCGGATGCGCCATTATCTCAAATTCCGGCACGCCGTACATCCATTTGGGCTTTCCGGGCGTCCAAAAATCTTTGTTAACCCACAGTTTTGTTGCAAGCGGCTGGGTGTCAAAATAGTCCTCGTTGCGGAAATAATAATCCCGGCCGTCCATTTCGCCGGAACGCATCGGGCGGGTTGTGGCCGATATTAGTTTGTGGCAGCTGCCTTTGGGCAAATAATTGTTTATAAAATATGTTTTCCCACTGCCAGACAGGCCTGTGCAAAATATGACATATCGTTTCATGGCTTTGCTGTTGTTCATGTGGCGTATTTATTTTTCCCCGACACATGCATGCCGGGGAAAAGTTGTTAATCCTCTAAAAAGCTGCGCAGTTTTCTGGCACGCGTCGGGTGCTTTAGTTTGGTCAGCGCCTTTTGCTCTATTTGGCGGATACGCTCACGCGTAACACCGATATATTCGCCAACCTCTTCCAGAGTGCTGGTTTTGTTGGTGCTCATGCCGAACCGCTGGCGCAGAACGGTTTCCTCTTTCGGATCCAGCTCTGATAAAATCTGGGTAACAATTTTTCTCAGGTTTTTCTGTGCGGCTGTAACGAACGGGTTCTTTGCAGTTTCGTCCGCAATGATTTCTATGCGGCTGCTGTCGTCTTCAGTGCCGACGGGCGCTTCCAGTGAAATCGGCTTTAAATTTACCTTCATCGCCTTGTGTATCTTGTCCACCGGCAGATATATTATCTTTGACAATTCCTCTGCCGTCGGGTTGCGGCCGTATTTGTGCATGAACTGGCGCGATGCACGCTGAATCTTGTGAATATTGTCTATCATATGCACCGGAATGCGGATTGTGCGCGCCTGATCGGCAATACTGCGCGAAATTCCCTGCTGAATCCAGTTGGTCGCATATGTGGAAAATTTGTTTCCCAGGCGGTAGTCAAACTTGTCCACAGCCTTCATCAGGCCGATGTTGCCATCTTGTACCAGGTCGGAAAAATCCAATCCCAGACCGCGGTTGCTGGATTTTTTCGCAAACTTGATAACCAGTCGCAGATTGGCCTCTATCATTTCGCGTTTTGCGCGTGCGGCCTCTGTCTGGCCGCGACGAACCAGTTCCACAACTTTCTTGTATTCCGCGGTTGGCTGCCCTGTTTCAAGCGCAATGGCGGTAATGTCTTCCTGTATCTTCAATATGTCGCTTTCGTGCTTTTTTGCGAATGCCGCCCATGTCGCGTTTTTGGATTTTGCCAGTTTTTTCACCCAGTTGCGGTTAAGTTCGTTGCCGGCGTATTCAACCAGAAAATCTTCGCGCTTTATTTTGTTTGCCATCGCCAGACGCAACAGTTTCCCTTCCAGGCCCATCAACAGCTGATCGCGTTGTGTCAGGCGTTCCAGTATCTCTGCGTTGCGGTCGTCGTTTAAACGTATTTTGCTGACATGCTCAAACAGTTCCAGGCGCATTTTGGCGTATTTTTTCTCCAGCGCCTCGTCCGGTTTTGCCGATGTCAGCAAATTTTCCAAACGTTTTGCCTGCAACTTTTGCATGTTGTTGAATATCTTTTTGATTTTTGCAAACAGGTCTATGACCATCGGCATCAGGGCTTCTTCCATAACCGGAATCGGCACGCCGGATGTTCCGCGCGGCGTTTCCTCTTTCTTTACGCCGTCGTCTTCGTCGGTCTCGTCTTCGTCATCGTCCTCGGTGCTTGACGTGGATTCTTCCAGATCGTCCAGTTCATCGTCGTCCAATTCGTCCACATGCTCCACACCCTTGGACTTTAAGGCCTCTGACAATGCCGCCAGCGATTTTTGCTCCGCTTCGCTGGAATACATTACCTCAAGATTTACGATATAGCGCAGACGTATGTCCTCGTTCAACAGCTGCTGGTACCAGTCCAACATCGCCTGAATGGTCATCGGGCTTTCGCACAATCCGTATACCATCAGACGTGATGCTGCCTCTATACGCTGGGCGATTGCAACCTCTCCGGCGGCGGTTAACAACTGTACGGTTCCGATTTGTTTAAGATAAGACTGTACGGAATCCTGAACCCCCAGCACCAGACTGCCTGTCTGGCTGCGTTCCAGCTGTTTGGCAAAGTGTTCGTAATCGTCGTCGTTTACATCAACCTGTTCCGCATCGGCGTTTAACAGATTGCGCGTCTTGTCACGCGGTTCATCCGAGTCGTCGTCATAATATTTCCCCATATCCTGGGAAAAGCTGTCTGTTTCCAGAATTTCAAGTCCCAGATCCTGTTGAAAGAAATCCAGAACCTCGTCCTGTTCTTCTGCCGGAACCTCGTCCGCCTCTGTTGCGGCATCAAAATCCATTTGCGACAAATAGCCAACATCTATTGCCGATGTGGCCAGTTTTTGCAAATTCTCGGGCAGAGAATCTATCAGCAGCTTGGTTGCGTCATCTAATTTTTTAGCCATGAACGAATCCTCGGATTAGGAACAAGTTATTTTTTATTTTTTACCTTGGCCAGCGCCTCATGCAGGGCGGACTCTGATATCAGGCCCAAAACCAGCGGACTTTGAATCTGAATCAAAGAATAAGATTTGTGGGTTTTGTTGCGCACGGATGCAACGGTCGGATTCGTGCTGCGCATCAGGCGCGCAATTTGCCCGTCGGATAATTCCGGATAATTCTTTACAATCCACAAAATGCCGCCAAGACGATTTTGACGGTGCAGTTTCGGTGTGTATCCTATACCTTTTTTGTTCTGAGCCTTTTGTGCCACGACAATTTCTTCGCGCAGTGTCAGGCGAGCATTCGGATCAGCCTCGCACTTTTCAATGTCTTCGCGTGTCAGCTGTCCGTTCAAAATCGGGTTTAAGCCTTGTACCTTGCATGTTTCCGCGTCGGCTATGTTTTTAACCTCCAGCTCATGCATGCCGCAGAAGTCTGCGATTTGTTCAAATGTCAGCGCTGTGTTTTCAATCAGCCACAGTGCGGTGGATTTGGGCATATATGGATAATTCATGGATATTCCTCTTCTTGCTGGGCGAAATATACTGCAAAACGGCCCTGATTTCAAGCCATTTTTCTAAATATTTTTAATATCGGCCCATAACGGGCCGATTTGTAAGCTGTTGTACGTTTTATGCCTTTTTTACAATCTTTGCACCGTCGCGCGTGTCAATAACGCTCCATCCGGCGGCGTCTATCCGGGCACGCAGTTCGTCCGCCTTTGCCCAGTCACGCTCGGCTTTGGCTGCCGTTCTGGCATCGGCCAATGCCTGAATCTCGGCCGGAACGACCGCTTTTTCCAAATTGTTGACATGCTCCGCCTCCTCAATAAAGCGCAGCCCCAGCAGGCGGTCAATAAATTCAAACAAAGCTTTTTTTGTGGCGGGATTAACGCTTTGGTCTTTTAGCAGTTCGTGTACGGCAACTATTGCCTCGGCTGTTTTTAAATTGTCGGAAACCAGCCCTAAAATCTTGTCGTGCCATATGTCAAACTGTTCCCGGTTTAGTGTTCCCGCATCTGTGGCGTTTAATATTTCAATCACGCGACGAACCATGTTCTTGTATCCGTTCGCCGCCGCATCCAGCCCGTCCCATGAAAATGCCAGCTGAGACTGATAATGCCCCATCAGCAGCATGTATCTGTACGCCATAGGGTTGTATCCGCGTTTTTTCAATACCGACAGCGTCAGGAATTCGCCGCTGGATTTTGACATTTTCTCGCCGCTTTTGTCCACCAGAAACTCAGAATGCACCCAATAACGCACCCATGGTGCACCCGTAATGGGCTCGCTTTGTGCAATTTCGTTGGCATGGTGTACACGTGACAGGTCAACGCCGCCGGTATGTATGTCAAAGTGCGCCCCCAACAGCGCCATTGACATTGCGCTGCATTCTATATGCCATCCCGGAAAGCCCACACCCCAGGGACTGTCCCATTCCATCTGGCGCTTTTTGTCTGTTGGTGAAAACTTCCATAATGCAAAGTCTGTCGGGTTGCGTTTCGCCTCATTAAACTCAACACGCGCGCCCGCACGATTGCCTGCGACCGCGCCGCCCGTCAGTGCGCCATAGGCCGCAAATTTTGAGGTGTCATAGTAAATTCCGTCCCCTGGAATCTCATATGTGTATCCCAAATCCACCAACTGCTGCACCAGGTTTATCTGTTCCTGGATATATTCTGTCGCGCGCGGTCTGGCCGACGGTTCCAGCAGGTTTAAATCCGCGCTGTCCCGTAAAAATTCATTTGTATAAAATTTTGCCACGTCCCATACAGATTTGTTTTCGCGTGCGGCCCCCTTTTCCATTTTGTCTTCGCCGGAATCGTCATCGTCACTGGTTAAATGTCCCACGTCCGTTATGTTCATGACGTTGAACACTTCATAGCCGTTTTCAATAAACATGCGCTTTAATAAGTCGGCCAGTACAAAGCTGCGCAGGTTGCCTATATGGGTGTAATGATAAACAGTGGGACCACATGAATAAAAACCGACCTTTCCCGGCACCAATGGTTGAAAATCCTCTATTTTGCGAGACATAGTGTTGAAAAGTCTGATATTCATAAAAGCATCCCTTTGTTATGTAAAAAACTGTAGTAAAACAAGAAAACAAACGCAAACAAATAATATGTTCGCTTTTAAGTATTAGATAAGATTAACAACAGTAAAAATTTATAAACTGAACAATCATTTTTTAATCAGTGGCGGAGCGTATAGGACTCGAACCTATGGACCGCTAAGACACGGTCACGGATTAGCAATCCGCTGCATTACCACTCTGCCAACGCTCCGAACAACGATTTTAAGGGAATTTTTAGCAAACTTGCTATCGTTCGCCTCTGGCTCGCTATGCCACCATATGTGATATATTATATACATCTTCCTCCAAAATGCAAGATATTATTTATTCAACTCCGCTTGTATGTTTCAGGCTATATATGTCTTTTGATGTAATGGTATGGACTTTTCCCTTTGGGTGTTTTGGGTATTTGGCTTTTCCAAGTTTTCGTGGCTCTATATGATTTGTATCCATAAGTTTTTTTATTTGTATGTTTGTAGCCCCAAAAGAAGTCAAAATTTCACCAACTAGTTGTGGATTAAATGTGCCACCATGTCTTACTGGTATTAAAAGGTTTAATGTTGGGCCAACTATAAAATCGCGTTTGAATAAACAAAACTCTTTTTTCCCGTTCAAGTCAAAACGTACGACATGTTCCCATTCGAGAGAACGTGTTATGCCATCAATTTCAAAAACCAACATTGATAAGGTTTTGCTCTTTAAGAATAGCAATTTCCATCGCCGCACGATATTTTTATACCACTTATCTACAAAGAACCTTCTTTTGATTGGGTTCAACTTGAAATAAAAATCGCGGGACATAAGCAGATTCTTTATGTCAACGATGTCGCCTCCTTGTATGGAATAGTAAGATACTTGGGCTATATCAATTTCTTTAACGTCATTGGCGGATAATTTAAAAGGCGTGTCGTGCAATTTTAATATGTATTTGTTTTCTTCATCAAATAACACGACATCAATTCTTCTGATAGTAAAATCTTTAGAAGTATGATTTATAAGTTTAAGCTCCGTAAAACTGTTGTTTGGGCATATAATAGATGAGCCAAATGAGAAACTTATTTCTATATTGACGTGTTTCAATTTATTCCATATCCATATTACAGCAGGGATGAATATTCCGAGAATACCAATTTGTATAAATTCACTGTATTTAGATAAAAATGATTGCGCAATATCTATTTCTTGCATTTTGCAACCTTTATTTAGTTGGCAGCAACAATATCGGTTATTTATAAAAAAATCAACTTTATTCGCATCAAAACAGTAATTGCATCTACTATGTTGTTCATCTTTGCCTTCTCAACCTAATTCATACTATTTCCCTCCCGGGGTGGGCTGTGGTGCAATTATGGTACACTGGGGTGCAAAAATGAGTGCAAACGGCAAAACGCTCCGCCAGATTTTTATAATATACTTTCGTTTTATCATAAAATTTTGTGTGTTCCGCATATAAGATCTGCTATAATAGCATACGTTATAAAAAGGATTTTCCATGAATATATTTAAACGTGCAAAGATAATGCTGAATGCAAAAAATGAATTGGTAAAAATTGCCCCGTTTATAAAAATAAAAGAGTTTGGAGATAATACATTCATCGTATCGGTTGTAGATCCGGAAGACAAATATTTGTTTGATGTCGGCTTTTTTGACGATAAAAAAAACGATGCCGGACGCAAGGCTGCGGAACGGGTTTATGATGTTCTGCGCTCGGTTGGCGTGTCGGATATTGAACCGGGTGCAGTACAGCATTTCACCGCCAGCGGCAAGGTTATTGCGGCCGCATATCGCATTCCTGTTGATGCACGGCATGTCAAAAATATGAAAATATTGAACAAAATTATGGGAATAAAGCAGAATATGAACTCCAAATGTGTTTATGCTGGTCGTGTCACGTCACAGGGCCGATAAACGCGGTGGTTTTACGTCATAAAAAAATCCCCCGTTTGGGGGATTTTTTTAGTGCTCCGATTTATGTTCCGGTCCATATATTTCAACATCACGCGTCATGGACAAGAATTTTGCCGCACGCGTATCCGGCAATGTTTGCGGATCCTGTTTTTGCAGTTCCCTGATATGCTCCGCAACGGCCGAGCTTAGCAGTTCCATTGTCGTCTGCCAGTCTGTATGCGCACCGCCGGCGGGTTCCTGTACAATCTGGTCAATAACATTCAATTCCGCCATGTCGCGCGCGGTCAGCTTCATAGCCTGGGCGGCGACTGCCTTGAACTTGTTGTCTTTCCACAAAATACTGGCGCAGGATTCCGGTGCAATTACAGAATATATCGCATTTTCCAGCATCAGAACACGGTCGCCGGTACCGATTGCGATTGCACCGCCGGAACCGCCCTGGCCCACGTTGACCGCAACATATGGTGTCTTTACGGACAGCCCCGTGGCAATAGATGACGCAACAGCCTGGGACTGGCCGCGTTCTTCGCCCTCGCGGCCGGCGAATGCACCTGCGGTATCAAACAGAGAGATAATCGGCAAATTGAACTTTTCCGCCAAACGCATCATTCGCTGAGCCTTGCGATAGCCGTCAGGATTTGTCATGCCAAAACGGTGTTTCTGACGGGTTTCTATTGTGCGTCCCTGTTCCTGGCCGATAATTACGGCGGGAATCCCGCGCCAGAATCCGATTCCGCTGCCCATTGCGGGGTCTTCGGCAAAGGTGCGATCGCCGGCCAGGTATGTCCAATCCTGTACAATACCGTTTATATAATCCAAAAAGTGCGGTCTGTTTTCATTACGCGCCAGCAGCACTTTGTCATACGCATCCGTTTCACCCATTCCGCGCGCCGGCTTGTTGTCCTGTACCGGTGTTGCGATGTTTATCTCTTTGGGTTCGCGCGGCTGTTTGGTCAACACGGCCAGTATTTTTGCAATCGCGTCATGCAGTTCCGGCCGCGGAACGACCATGTCCACCATTCCGTGATCATACAGATATTCCGCCGTTTGGAAATTTGCCGGCAGTTTTTCACGAATGTTTTGTTCTATCACGCGGCGTCCGGCAAAGCCTATTCTGGCCCCCTTTTCCGCAATTTGAATATCGCCCAGCATTGCAAAAGACGCCGTAACACCGCCAAATGTCGGGTCGGTTAACACAACTATGTACGGGATGCCGTTTTGATGCAGCCGGTTTACAGCGACTGTTGTGCGCGCCATTTGCATCAGCGCCAGTATGTTTTCCTGCATTCTGGCGCCGCCACTGCATGCCACCATTATAAACGGCCGCTTTTGTTCAATGGCGTGTTCCATGCTGGCGACAATACCGTCACCGGCGGCGCGCCCCATTGACCCCATAATAAAATCACCGTTTAACACGCACACGGTTGATGGAATGCCGCCTATGGTGCCGTCGGCGGTTGTGATTGCATCATTTGCGCCTGTTTCCGTACGCATTTCTGCCAAACGCTCCTTGTACGAAATACGATCCGTAAAATTCAACGGGTCGTCAGATACCGTCGGCAGTGGAAACTTTGTCCACGACACATTGTCAAACAGCAAATCAAACCGCTGTTTCGGTGTCATTATGAACGCGTGCCCGCATCGTGGACAGATATAATGATTGTCTTTGTAATCCTTGTAATAGACAAGATGGCCGCAGGCCTCGCACTTAATCCACATCAGGCGGCGCACGCGGTCATAACGTTCGCGGTTGCGATTTTTAATTCCAGATTTTTTACCAAACAACATCTTTTTTATCCATTCATTTTTTTGGTCAGTTCCCGGCTGGGCTTGAACAATATGGTTGTGCCCGCATCAAGATGCATGGGCTGGCCCGTGCAAGGGTTATAGCCGATTTTTGTGGCGCGCGCGCGCGGTTGAAATGTGCCAAAGCCGCGAACCTCTATACGATTGCCGTCAGCCACAGACTGTATCATATGCTCGGCCACGGTATCCAGTATGGCCGCCGCATCGGATGCGCGCATATGTTTGAACTGAACCTGTATAGAGCGTACAATATCCGAACGTTTCATCTCTTTCTTTCCTTTCTTATTGCCAAACATTATTTATTATCTTAGCACATTTTGGCAAGAGTAAAGTTTTTTTATTCCCGGAATAGCTTCCTGAGGTCCGTGACGCAACGCAGTGTTAACCTAAACATATGTAAAAACAATAAAAAGGAGAAAATTATGCACGATTTGTTTGACATATGTCCATGCGGCGACGATGCGGAAGAAACATCATCGTCAATTCCGCTTATTGGCGATCCCGCCCCGGAATTTACGGCCCAAACCACGAACGGCGTCATGCATTTTCCGGCTGATTATGCGGGGCGCTGGGTGGTGCTGTTTTCGCATCCCGCAGATTTCACACCTGTTTGCACATCGGAATTTATGGCGTTTCAAGCGCTGCAGCAGGAACTGGCCGAGATAAATACCGCACTGGTCGGCCTGTCGGTCGGCAGCATATCTTCGCATCTTGCGTGGATAGAGGCCATACGCCACATCAAATATCGTGATTGGGAAAACATGGAAATAACTTTCCCCGTCATAGACGATTCCGGTATGAAGATTGCAAAAAAATACGGGATGATTCATCCGAACGCGTCCGACACGCATGCCGTTCGCGCCGTGTTTATAATAGACCCGGCGGGCATTATCCGTGCAATTTTGTATTATCCTGCATCAACGGGCCGCAACTTTGATGAAATAAAAAGAATGGTGGTCGCCCTGCAAACATCTGACGCGTTCAAAGTATCCACACCGGCAGACTGGCGCCCCGGCGAAGATGTGCTGGTGTCGGCACCGGCCACCAGCAACGATATGCGCCGTACAATGCAGCACATGGCCAGTCCGGATCGTACGCGTGACATAAAGGCGTGGTTTCTGATCTTTAAGGCTTTGCCGGCCGATGAAATTACGGAAAAGCTGCAGAAAAAACAAAGCGGCAAAAAGAAGCCTAAAAACATTGTATAAAAACGGGGCACCGCCCCGTTTGATTCTTTAAAACACCAGCGGCAAATCCCGTAAATCAATCGGCGCATCATCGCGTTCCGGATCCCACTGGTATTTTTCCATTACCACCTTGCTTTCCTTTGTGAACTTTACGCCCTCTTTTTTCAAAGCCCGGAATTGCTGCTCAAAAAATCCGCTGCCGCATAGACTGCCGTCCTTAAAAACGACGCGATGCCACGGCAGGTGCCACGACGTCTTGTTGTTGGATGCATATCCCACAAAGCGCGCCATGCGCGGGCGCCCCATCATTCGTGCAATCTGGCCGAATGTTGCAACGCGGCCGGCCGGGATTCGCGCGACAATATCATAAACCTGTTCGTTAAATGTTTTCATGGCGTGTGCCATTTTACACCCGGCGCGTTCAAAGTCAATATAAACCCTTGCAAAAAGAATTATAACCTGTATAATTACCCGCGCCGGAGAAGTGGCAGAGTGGTCGAATGCGCGCGACTCGAAATCGTGTATACGGGCAACCGTATCAAGGGTTCGAATCCCTTCTTCTCCGCCATAAAATTCAACACCCGTGGCGGGTGTTTTTTTTTATGATTAAACGCCAAATAAAAAAACCGCCATGCGGCGGGTGTATTTACACGTCAAAGTTATATTTCTTAATAGACTTTACAATGGCGTTGGCCAGCTTGTTTTGATGAGATTCCGATTTTAATAATTTTTCTTCGGCCGCGTTGGACAAGTGCCCCAGTTCAACCAGCGCCCCCGGCACGGTTGATCTCAGCACCGCAAACGGCGCATGGCGAACATTGGCGCCCGGTTGTTGTTCTATGCCGGACGAGCGGAATGTTTTTGCACATCCCATTGCGTACTCTTCACTAAGCTCGGCCACGGCATGCTGCTGTAACGCTGACAATGCTATGCGTATGTCTTTTGAAAACTCGGAAAATCCGCTGACATCAATCTTATCTGCGGCATTTTCTGCATCCGCCAGCTTTTGCGCCTCTTCGTCAGAGGCCTTCTCAGACAAAGTGTATATTGAAAAACCTTTCATGGAACGGCTGGGGTTGGCATTCGCGTGCAGGGAAATAAACAGGTCGCCCTTATGCTTTTCGGCAATCGCCGCACGTTCTGCCAGTTTCAGATACGTATCGCCGCTGCGCGTCAAATATGTTTTGAAGCCGGCCGCATCCAACTTGTTTTTCAGTTTTTTTGCAACCGCCAGCACGATAACTTTTTCCTTTGTCCCACCCTTGCCTATGCAGCCCGGATCCTTGCCCCCGTGGCCGGCATCAATTACAATCGTATATTTCCGCGCTGGCGCGGCGGCCGCAATTTGTTGCGCGGCGTCATGCTTTGCCGCGCCGGATGCGGCACCCGCGGAAAAGTCCAAGACCAAACGATAATCGGTATCGCCATTGGGGGACAGAACCATAATCTGTGACTTTGGAATTTCGGATATTGGCCGCGTTAAATTCGCGCGAATTTCCAACGCATCGCCAACCTGGGCCTGTGATATGCCGGATATAAGCGTTCCTGCCGCCATTGCCGGCGACAGCGACGCATTCGCCGCGGTATTTGCCAAACGCACAACCAGCTGATTTTCCGGATAGCTTAACGTATATGTCGGCCGGGTTGCCGTTTCAATTACCAGCCGCGTCTTGTTTCCTGGCTGCACCCCGGTGCGCATGGAACGCAAAGAATTTCGTGCGGCAAACGCAATACGGGGCATCATGCAAATCGCCGCAGCGCCTATGCCCGTTATTTTCAAAAGATTTCTTCTGGATATTTTCATGGTCAAAATTATATCAAAAAATCTGATTTTATTCAAGTGATATCCATAACAAAAAAACCGCCATAGGCGGCTTTTGTTACAATGATGACCGACAGCTTGCAAACGTTTGCGCAATCAAAGATTTTTCCGAGTCCGTCATTGTCTGGACGGGGACGACATAGCATCTGGTGCCGTCGCTTATTACAAAAACCTTTGTTCCGCGTTTGTATGCCGTCTGCATGTCGTCTATCTGGGCCGATGTCAGGAACGGCTGGGTAACGGTAGGCTCGCTGGCCATGGCCGCGTTTATAACCTGTTTTGCCTCCGACTCGCTGTACAACGGATATAAAGATTTGATTTCAATATACAAAGACTGATTCTGCGCGACGCCCGGCGTGCTGGATGTGCCGTTTTTCTGAAACGCCACGCCGCTGACCAGTGCGGCGGCCGTCTGCAAATTTGTAGGCTGGCCGGAATTGCCACTGGAATAATTTGTCGTGTTTATCTGCAGATTATCGCCACATGCCAAATTCATGCGGTTGGCGTACCCCGCCAGAACGGAATCCACCGCCGCCTGCCAGTCGGCCCCCTTGTTGTTCATATCCAGGCTTACAATCTTTTCCGCCCATCCCCATATGTTTGCGCCCACATTTCCCGCATTGGCGAAACGTGTCACCATTTCGGTGGAGCCACCCGGCACGCCCGCGCCGCAGTAATCGGTTAACTGTGCATTTAATTTGCTGGCGGTTTCATTGCCGTACGCCAGCGCCACAGAATGGCATGCCATTGCCGCCTCCAGTTCCTGGCGGCGCTGTAAACACAACGTGGAATGTGATTTTGCCAGCTGGTTTGACATGTTAGCCATGGACAGGTACGCCATAACCTCTTGCTGAACATAAGACGGGCATAAACGGGCCGCCGTATTCATTCCGTTGCCGCCGACCGTGCTAGCCATATACTGCGGCAGTAATACCGACGTATCCTTTTGCAGGCACAGCATCGCATAATTGTACAGTTCTGTTTCTGACGTATACTGGCACCGTGATTCATGCTGGCCCGGAACAGCGGTTACATCGCCGCAATAATCGGACAGACATTTGTATATTCGCTCGCGGCATGCAGTGTCAACATCAGGCTGGGTCGCCATATAGTATGTGTTTCGCTGATTGGCCTTATACGCATTCACAAGCGCCTGATTCCCGCGCCCGCCCGCCGTGGTTGTTCCCGTTGTGCCGGAATTGGATGAATACACCCCCACGCGTCCCGCATTTGAACCGCCGGCAACTGACACAGCCGACGCCGCACCAATGTATGCACACAGGCCGCAAATACCGAATATCAGCGAATTTTTCTTCATGAAAACCTCTCTCGTTATGGCTAATTTTAACATAAGCCGATTTAAAAGGCAAACATTCATTTTAAGTTGATTTGCATTTTTTACGTGTTATCATCCCTGTATGATTATGCCAAATGAGATTTTAAATCAAATTTCCGACGACATCAGTGCCGTCAGGGGGTATCTTTGACCCGGAAAAACTGTCTGCAGAAATAGAAGAATTAAATAAAAAAACATCCGATCCGGATTTATGGTCTGATCCTGAGAAGGCGCGCACAATACTTCAAAAAAAATCTGTGCTGGAAAAATCCTTGTCGGAACTGCAATCGCTGGAATCGGAATACAGCAGCCTGGCCGACTTGTATCAAATCGCACCGGACGACCCGGATGTCGTCGCCGCCATTACAAAACTGGCCGATGACGCGCACAGGGCCAAATTTATAACGCTGTTTCGCGATCCTGCGGACAACAACGGCGCTTTTTTGTTTATACAGGCGGGCGCCGGCGGAACAGAGGCCCAGGACTGGGCCCAGATGCTGTCACGAATGTATGCAAGATGGGCCGAACGCCACAACTTTGCGATAGAAGTGATAGAAGAACACGAAGGGGACACCGCCGGGATAAAAAATATTACGTATCGCATATCGGGACTGCGCGCATACGGATGGTTGAAAAATGAAATCGGCGTTCATCGCCTGGTTCGCATATCACCCTTTAACGCAAACGGCAAACGCCAGACAAGTTTTGCATCAGTGGACGTATGGCCGGATGTTGACGATACTATTCAAATAGAGATTAACGACAAAGACCTGCGTATTGACACGTACCGTTCATCCGGTGCCGGCGGCCAGCATGTTAATAAAACCGACAGTGCGGTTCGCATAACCCACCTGCCGACAAACACCGTTGTTACATGCCAGAACGAGCGCAGTCAAATCCAAAACAAGGAAATGGCCATGAAAATGCTGCGCAGCAAACTGTATGAACTGGAAATGCAAAAGCGGGCCGAAGAAGAAAATGCGGCCAAGGCCGCGCAAAAGAAAATTGAATGGGGCAGCCAGATTCGCAACTATGTCCTGTATCCGTACCAGCTGGTCAAAGATGTTCGCACAGGTGTTGAAAAAACGGATTCCGATGCTGTTCTGGACGGGGACTTGGATGATTTTATGCTGGCATTGCTGCAAAGGGATTAAAAATATGAAACAAAATAATTTTGAGTTGTACCAAGATGCCGCAAAACATGTTTGTCCCGACGCCACGTCAATAGAAACGCCAAATGTATCCGGCATTCAAAAAAATGTACTTTTTGCTAATTCCGCCCGGGGTGTCACTGTTTTAAAATTCAACGCCCGCCCTGTTATTGAAAAAAATGTAATTGCCGGCAGAATTTATAAAAGTTATAAAATTCCCGCCCCTGATGCGCGCATGCTCAGATACAACGATATCTGTATTGAAGCGTATCCCATGATTCCCGGCCATACATTACAGGAACATATTGACGCCGGCGCCACTGATTCAAACATACGCGGCGTATATGAAGACGTCATAAGAAATTTTGTAAAAATGGACTGCATCCCAATTCCCAACTTTTTCGGCGCAAAGGCGCAAACGCCGGAACAGACCGCTTACCATGGTCTAAAAGATGTATACGGCACAATTGCCGCAGTTATGATCGGCGGCATGTTCTATTTGATGAACAAGGGGCCTAAAACGGAACTGGGGCTTTATCATTACGACATATCGCCCAAAAACATTATTGTGACACCGGATGGTGGATTCAGGTCTTTCATAGATCTGGACAGTGTTACAATATGCGACCGCAATTTCGCGTTGGCCGGCATGGGGACAAGATGGCAAAAGCTGGGCTATGATATAAATGAAATGCTGGACATGGTGGAAGACATGTCACAGCGCCGCACAGACCGTTTAAGAATAAAGGCTTTGTCCACTATAAACGCCCAAGGCAAATATTTTATGTGGATGTTTGGCAACAGAAAAAGCAAATAGAAATTTTTCCGCATAAAAGTGCAACAGCACATAAATACGGCAATGATGCCATTGCCGTATTTGTTGGTTCTTTGCCGCACCAAATGCCTTATCCATATTTTATGAATTTTTTAACAATTCACATTTGATTTTGCCGGAAATCGCTGTATAATTATACGCACAACAGATTGCACCCATAGCACAACTGGATAATGCGCCGCCCTCCGAAGGCGGAGATTACAGGTTCGAATCCTGTTGGGTGCGCCAAAATAAAAACGACCCTCCTGGGTCGTTGTTTTATTTGCTTTTGTTTGTTTTAAACTGCATGTCGTGCAGTGCGCGGTACGCCCCGCCCTCTATCGCCAACAATTCTTCATGGGTGCCGACCTCAGCTATTTCGCCCTGGTTTATAACAACTATCTTTGTGGCGTTGCGTATAGTTGACAGACGGTGCGCAATAACGAACACGGTCTTGTCCCGCATCAGGTTTTCTATGGCTTTTTGAACAACGGCCTCCGCCTTGTTGTCAAGGGCGGACGTAGCCTCGTCCAGAATCAGTATCGGGGCGTTTTTCAAGAACGCACGCGCAATCGCAACGCGCTGTTTCTGGCCGCCCGACAGCAATATTCCACGTTCGCCGATCTGCGTGTCAACACCTGCGGCAAGCGTGCTGATAAAGTCATCCAGATACGCCATCTTGATTGCACGCTGCAAATCTTCCTCTGACGCGTTTTCATTGCCCAGCATGATGTTTTCACGAATCGTGCCGGCAAACAGGAAATTGTCCTGAAAAACAACGGCGATATTTTGACGCAGCGATTTTAACGTGAAATCACGGATATCAGTTCCGTTAATCGTAATTGTACCGCCTGTGGGGTCATAAAAACGCGGCAACAAACTTACCACCGTGGATTTTCCGCCGCCGGAATTTCCAACCAGTGCAATGGTATCCCCTTTGTTCGCGGTAATGTTTATGTTTTTCAATACCGGAACACCCGGAACATATTCAAAGTTTACATTTTTAAACTCTATTTTATTAATATTTCCGTCAAAATCGCGGGCGTTGGGGCGGTCCTTTATCTTGGGTTCGGCGTCAAGTATTTCAAACACGCGGTCAATCGCCATAAAAGACATCACCATGGAGTTAAAGTTTCCGCCCAAACTTTTTAACGGGGTGTAAAGCATTATCAGGGCGGTTAAAAATGAGACAAAGCTGCCACTGGATATTTGACCGCTAAGTATCAGGTATGAACCGTACCATATCGCCAGACCTATGCCGATTGACATAATCATGTGCATCAGCGGCGACAGCCAGCTGGTACGCTGAATCATTTTTATGCGCAACCAGAATATGTTGTCCAGAATCTTGGAAAACTTGTTCGTCTGGCAGTCTTCCAGATTATAGGATATTATTGTTTTGTTCCCGGCATATGATTCATTGTACGCGGTTAAAATAGCCGCATCGGCCGATATGGACTTTTTTATCACAGAGTTTATGCGGTGCTTTATGCGGGTGGCCGGCAGAAAGGCAAACACCAGCACCGCCACGCAAATCAGCGCCAGCTGCCATGAATTATAAAACATAACCGCAATCAACGACAATGACGAAAACAGGCGCTGAACGAATGTCTTTAAATTTTTCAACAACCCCGCACAGGCCAGGTCGGCATTGTTGTTGAACATGAAAATCACATCGCCGGAATTTTTTGTGTTATAAAAGTTTGTTTCAAAACGCAGCATTTTTTTATACAAATCAAATTTCAACAGATTTGTAATCTTGGCCCCTGTCCATGTGTTTAGGTATGTTGATATATACCCCAGCCCGCCCTGCAGGGTTGTGAACGCTATTATAACCAGAGGAATATACCATGACGCCTGAATGGATTTTTCCACCATGACCAAGTCCATATACGGCTTTAACGACAATGCTATAACCGCATCCAGGGACCCGATGGGTATTGTAATCAATATGGCCAACAGCGCGCGGAACCAATACGGCTTTACATACGGCCACATGCGCTTGTAATTATATACAAACGGGTTTTTCGTTATTTTTAACAAACAATCTTTAACAGTCATGAACAACTCTATAAAATTTCAGCATTACCATAGCCCACGACAGTGGTTTTAGCAAGTATTAAAATACTTGTCTTTATGGTTTGGTTTAGGATAATATACCCACTGTTCAACAAAGGAATCCTGCATGAAGTCAATGTTTTCTTATGCAACGGCGGCAATATGCCTGGCCGGGTGCAACAGTATAACCGTAACCCCAAACACAATGGAGCCTGGAAAAATAGTATACGCCACACGCGGCGGCTATACGATGCAGCGCAGCATTAAAAATGAATTGACCAAGCGCGGGTATAATGTCGTTGTGGGCCGTGCAACCGGTGAATCAGACCGGTCATATGATGACGACGACTATAAGATGAGCAGTGAATCCTATAGAGTTCCGGCAAATGCGCGCTATTATGTCAAGGTAAAAGAGCGGCGCGAGTTCATACGACCGATATGGTGTGCCTTTAACGGATTTTGGTGGTGGAATTTCAATGTCTCTATTGCCGATCAGAAAACCGGCACGGAATTAATGACATGGCGCGGCCGCGGATGTGCGGACAGTTCCGTCAGGAAACTGCGCCGTGCGTTGGATGAACTGGAGAAAAAAGATGACAGCAGACAAAATTGATTCAATTCTGACGGTTGTGCGGGCGTGCGATTCCGTAATACTGGCCACATGCGACGGCGACGCACCCGACGCCCGGCATGTCACAAATGCAATGAATCTGTCGGCGGATTCTTTAAACCTGTATTTTATGACCGGGCGGAAAACGCCAAAATTTGCCCAACTGTCACACAACGCGCAATGCTGCCTGTACTATTTTGATGCGGCGACGCGGCACGCGGTTCGTCTGTACGGCAAAATAGAATTTGTAGACGACGCCTGTACGCGGCGCGCACACTGGCGCGACGAATATTCAAAGTTCGGATACGCCGGGCCGGACAGCCCCGATTTTATTCTTATGCGCTTTGTGCCACGTTCCTATAAATATTACATCGGGCAAGAGCTGATCGCCGGGACGCTATAAACGTGCAAGACATAAAAACGCATTGAAACACCCAGATAAGATATGATAAACTTCTTATCGTATCTTTAAAGGACGTAACAATGCGTTTTAGTTTGAATCAGTTTGAAGATTTTTTAAAATCCATAGACCTGCAAAAGTACAGGAATGAATATGCGGCCACAAAAATTGTAGAGCTGGATTTGCCCAAAAACATACAGGCGTTAAAAACCATGTATGAACAATACTGGGACAACAAGGACAACAACGGGACGCCATTGTCATTTGAAGAATATTACGACACGGTGTATTTTCCAACGCATAAAGAAGAAATTTATAAATTTTGGCACACAAAATCCGGCTTTGGCACGGAATGCGACTGTTTCCTGCGTGGTCTGAAGGCAAGAATTTACAGGACCTGGGCGTCTTTAATAACTCAGATTCATGGTGGTTATGTGGCCGAAAAAGTATTTGGGGCCGGCACTGTGGAGATGGGCGAAGAATTGGATAGGAACAATATTGATTTTAAAATAACAACAGCAGATAAAACAATTTTGGTACAGGTAAAAAAGAAAACAAACCGCAAAGAAATCGCCCGCATGGACGACGGTGCCGACAAAAATAACAACATTCAATATATCAGGTACGAGGTTCCGACACCCAAAGACTATGAGAATCCCTATTACAAAGAAAACAAAAATCACAAGGCAAACGAGTTAAAGCCTTTCGCAAAAAATTTTGTAAAGTTCAACCCTTTTGGGGGAACGCTGGACAGGTTTGACAACGGATTTGTCGTTTTTACAGACAATGCGTTTAAAGGCCTGATTTAAGCCGTTGATGATAGGTTTCAATATTTTTTTTCGCCAGCAAAACGTAATCAGGATTAATCTCGTATGCCGTGAAAGTACCACCGTTTTGTAGAACAGAAATGCATTCACTGCCGCTGCCGCAAAACGGTATCAGCACACTAAACCCGGATTTTGGGCGGCATGATTTTATCAGTCTGTCTGTCACAGCCAACGGCTTCTGTGTGGGATGTATGATTAGATCAGACTGGTCATATCGCGTCCTGTCCCGTGGATTTATTATTTTGTCCTGTGACCTGCTGTAAATAATCCTTTCCCTTAACGCCGCGCCGCCCGCCAATGTGGATTCACAAATCACATCCCGTGGCAATGCGCCATTGGGATTGGCCTCATAAACAGTTTGTTTTTTTCCGCCGAAACGGGCTGTTTTTGATGTCGGACGGGTTTTCCCGGCACTGCCTTTAAGAAATCCGTCAGTATACGGAACCCGAACATCGTCGCGGTTAAATATCGGACTGTCCCGCCAATAACAAATTATGGATTCATGACTGCGTTGCCAAAAATTCAACGACGGAACATTTTTGTTTGTATAATACCATGTCAGCCAGCGCTGGTTGCGCATGGGCAAAAGCACGGAAATATGAGCCAATATTTCATCAAAACCATAAATAAACATTGTGCCCGTGGGCTTCAGAACCCTTTGGCATTCCAACAGCCATAATTTCACCCATTCTATATAGTCCGTATGATTTTGCCTGTCGGAATCATTTCCGAAATCTTTGCCAATGTTATATGGAGGATCGGCAATAATTATGTCATATGTATCGTTGGGAATGTTTTTTATTCCCTGCAAACAGTCTTCATTAAAAATACTATTTTTATAATTCATCTGTTTTGGCCCCGGTGCGCCCCGACAACATAAAAGATTAATCGCTTTCCTATCCTGGGCTAAGATTAGCACAGCTTTGGATTTCATTTCAACATTTTTAACAAACAAAAAGACCGACAAAGTCGGTCTTTTTGTTTGTGTAATGGATTTATTAGTCCTTGTTTGTGTATTCACAAAAGCCTTCACTGGTGTCGCAACGAGAAATTACACCTTCGCTGATGAAATAACCCTGCGGATGCAGACACGCCGGGCAAACCTGCGGAGCCTCTGTTCCAATGTGCCAGTTGCCGCAGTTTGTGCAGCGCCACATCACAATTTTATCCGATTTGAACAGTGTGCCGTTTTCCATAGCCTCGGCCAGGGCGCGGAAGCGGGATTCGTGATAACGTTCCGCATAGCCGATATTTTTCAGCACTTCTGCAATTGCCGGGAATCCTTCCTGGGCCGCAATCTGGGCAAATTTCGGATACATGTCGGTGTTTTCTTCGTGTTCGCCATATGCCGCCGCCTTTAAATTTTCCAGCGTGTCACCGATTTTACCGGCCGGGAAAGATGCGGTAATTTCCAGATCGCCACCTTCCAGGAACTTAAACAAACGTGACGCATGTTCTTTTTCCTGGTCGGCTGTTTCCAGAAAAATCTTTGAAATAGCTTGAAAACCTTCATTCTTGGCCTTTGACGCAAAGAAGGTGTAGCGGTTGCGCGCCTGGGATTCACCGGCAAACGCGGTCAGCAAATTCTTTTCTGTTTGTGTACCTTTCAGGGATACTGTCATTTTTACTCCTTTTTGTAATTAATTTCCGACGAAATACTAACAGACGAAAGCATAAAAATCAAAAATATTTTTACATTCCGCCGCGGCCGCCTTGCAGCCGGCCTTTGCAGGCATAGGAATGTATCAGATCCATGTATTCGTCGTAAAGACGTATCCCTAAAAAGGCGCGCGCCTCTTCTATTGTGCGGCCATATGCCCAGTGTGTTTCCTTGTCCGTGTCATATTTTGCAACAACGGTGTCAACACTGTTTATTATAAAGCGCCCGTAACAGTTGCGCCCCACCCTGCGCGCGCGATAAAATTCAAACAAATTTTTTTCCATACGGTTTATGCGCTCGCCCAGAACAAACTCTTGACCGCGCACAATTTGAATGGGACTGTCAAATTTATTTTGAACACGCCATGCGCCGGCAATATATTCAACATCGTCTATGTCAACATCCTGCAACGGATAGTTTTTTCCCGCGGAATCCCATGCCTTTTCGCCTTGCTCGCAATGCGCTTTGTACAGCACGCGCTTTGCCGCCATATTTGCGTTCATTTCCACGGATCCGACGTCTATGGATTTAGTCATCCGTGTTCTCCAAACTTAAAAACTTTTTTTCAACATCGGCAATCAATTCTGTCAGACCGATGCGTCCGGCGGCGCTGACGGTCAATATTTCCGGCTTTTTTCTGCGGCCAAAAGATTTTTTGAAATCAGCCATGCGCTGTTTTAAATCATCCGGTTCTATCGCGTCAATTTTGTTTATGACAACCATTTCCGGCTTGTCCGTCAGACCGCCGCCATAAGAATCCATTTCATGCCGAATGGCCTTGTACCTTGCCCCCCAGTCGGCCTCTGTCCCGTCTATGACATGCAAAATCATTTTTGTTCGTTCGGCGTGGCCCAAAAATCTGTCGCCCAGGCCGACGCCGGTATGCGCACCTTCAATCAACCCTGGTAAATCCACCAAAACAAATTCACGGTTATGCGCATACATCACCCCCAGCTGCGGATTAAGTGTCGTAAATGCATAATTTGCAATTTTCGGGCGCGCCGACGTCACCGCCGCCAGCAACGTTGATTTCCCAGCATTTGGAAATCCGACAAGTCCTATATCCGCAATCAGCTTTAAGCGCAGGACAACAGTGCGCTCTTCGCCCGGCAGTCCGTCGTTGGCCTGGCGCGGGGCGCGGTTGGTCGGGCTTTTGAAATGCAGGTTTCCCCATCCGCCGTTTCCGCCGCGCGCGGCGCGATATTCCATTCCATCCTGGTTTAAATCGGCGTATTCTATTTCCTCGTTCTCGGACAAAATTACCGTGCCGGTCGGCACCGGCAGATACAGGGTTTCACCGGAATATCCGGTACGCATTTTTCCCATGCCGTTTTGCCCCCGCTGGGCGGCAAAGCTGGTTTTAAAACGATAGTCTATCAGCGTGTTTACATTCGGCACCGCACGGAACACAACATCACCGCCACGGCCGCCGTCGCCGCCGTTCGGACCGCCGAATTCTATATATTTTTCACGTCGGAAACTGGCCGCGCCGTTTCCGCCGTCGCCTGCCTTGATTTTAATCTTTGCCTTGTCCAAAAACTTCATTTTATATTCCTGTTTTATGGCATTATAACTTAAAAACTTGCAATTTCCACTGTAAAAGATTATAATAAAGCTGCCGCGAAAGCGGTGATGATTCTGAATTCTTTGCGGAATAAACGTTTTGGACCCGGGGGCGGTACCCGGCAGCTCCACCATGATGACAAACACCTATGGGGCTGACATAGTTTCGACAGGCGCGGTAAAGGCAAAAGATTGAATCCGACATGGCCGTCGTAAAAAGCCGAATAAAAACTGAATGGCGATAGAATCGCTGCGAACGACAATGTTCGCCTTGCAATGGCTGCCTAATATGGCACAGAATGCCGCCGGCGATTGTTGGCCGCGTTCACTTTAGCTATTGCGGGGCCCGCCGGGTGCCTGGCACCAGAAACCCGGCATTTGATTTATACATAAATAAAAGGTAAAAAAATGTTTGGAAAAGTTAAAAAAATCTTTTTTACGGGCATGTTCGGCATCATGTACATTTCTTTTGTCGCCCAGATTGTATACGTTTTGGGTTGGGCCGGCGACATATCCAACAAAATGCTGGGGATGGGTCTGCTGGCACTGGAATGGCTGGTATTGATTGCGGCGCGCTATCTGTCAAAGCGCAGCAGCACCGGCGCCCAGTACAACGGATACAACAACCGTCGTCGTTAATATTCGGTGGCGGACACTGAAAATCCTCCTGAACGGGGGATTTTTTATTGCCTTGAAAATTTGCAAATAAAGATTTATATTATGAAACACTATGAAAGAATACGTACTTCCCTTTAGAGATTTTGTCGTACACCCCGGATTAACGGTGCCTATTTACATTGACAATTCATTGTCCGTCGCATGTATAGAGGCCGCAATGGCCGACAGTCGCAGAATTGTTCTGACGGCCCAGCACAGCTGGAATTATCCAAACAGTGTTGACGACATATACGATGTCGGCACAATCGGCGACATCGCCCAGGTTCTGCGCATGCCGGACGGCGCAATTCATGCAATCGTACGCACAACCGGCGTCGTGTCCTTGCACGACATATCGGTTGGCCGCGGCCTGTTTACCGCAAATGTTGCGGGGATTGAATGCGCGGACGACGATGAAACGGAACAGACAACCGCACTGCGCGACAGGATTGCGGGAAATCTGCAGGCCATGGCGTCCAGCCGCAAGCTAAAGATTGAAAAGCTGCGCAATATAATTCAAAACTATCCATTGCCTGCATTTGTTGACGCCGTTGTCCAAATGGCCGATATTGACACGGATACGGCGATTGCCGTATTACGCGCCACATCATGGCAGAAAAAACTGGAAATACTGTTGGAACAGGTAAACCTGTTGGCGGAAACAGCAAAAATAGAAGATTCAATTAACCGCAGAATACATCAGCAGATGGAATCTGGCCGGCGCGAGGCGATATTGCAGGAAAAAATGCGTGCCATTCAAAAAGAGATGGGCGAAGACGCCGATGAAATGGATGCAATTAACATGCGCCGCCGCATAGAAAGCGCCCCGCTGACGCCGGAGGTGCGCGAAAAAGCAATGTCGGAATGGCGACGCATGCGTTCCATGGCGCCAATGTCAAACGACGCGGCGCTGTTAAAGGCCTATTTGGATGAACTGCTGGCGATGCCGTGGGCAAAAACACCGCCGGCAAAAATAGATTTGGGCGCCGCGCGTAAAACCTTGGACGCCCAGCATTCTGGAATGACGCCTATAAAGGAACGCATACTGGAACATATCGCCGTAATGAAAAAAACCGGCAGCAACCGCGGCGGAATACTTTGCTTTGTCGGCGCACCGGGCGTGGGAAAGACATCACTGTGCAAATCAATAGCAGAGGCACTGGGGCGCAAATACCACCGCATATCACTGGGCGGCATTTCGGACGAGGCGCATTTTCGCGGCCACCGCAAAACATACATCGGCGCCCAGCCGGGCCGCATCATGGATGCACTGAAACGATGCCATACAAACAATCCGGTAATCGTGTTGGATGAAATAGACAAAATGGGGCGCGATTGGCGCGGCGATCCGGAGGCGGCATTGCTGGAAATAATGGATCCGGAACAGAACCACGCATTTCGCGACCATTATCTGGAGGTGGATTTTGACCTGTCAAACGTTGTGTTTATAGCAACGGCGAACAGCCTGAACCTGTCCGGGGCATTAAAAGACAGAATGGAAATCATAGAAATCCCCGGATACAGCGAAGAGAACAAGGTAAACATTGCGCGCGAGCATCTGATTGCGCGCGCCGCCAAAGACACCGGATGGAACCCGGCCAACATTGAAATATCCGACGAGGCGCTGCGTCACATAATACGAAATTATACGTCAGAGCAAGGCGTGCGCCAGTTGCAACGTGAATTAACGGCGATACTGCGGCGCGCACTGTTGGAACACGACGGCGAAGATGTTGCAACAGAATTTACGGTGCAAAAAATAGACGATTTGCTGTCCGTGCGCAAATCCGCCGGATTTTCAAAGCGCATCGGATTTGGCGCCAGTATATAGTATGCAATTACAATAATGGATGACAAAGGCATGATTTTAATCATTAACACATCTGGGGCCGGAATTGAATTTGTTTTGGACAACAATTACCGCCATGTGACAGCCGAAAAGCAATCCGTCGCACTGCCCACGGAATGTGAAAAATTTATGCAGGACTGCGGTGCAAAATGGAACGAGTTAAGCGCCATCGGAATTGTTGTCGGCCCCGGCAGCTTTACCGGCGTGCGCCTGGGTATCGCATACGCAAAGGGTTTGGGTCTGGGGCTGAACATTCCGGGGGTCGGAATAAATGCGTTTGAATTGTATTTGGCGGCCGCGCCTGATGCGTTTGTTGCAATAGATTCCGGCCGGGGCGACTTCTTTGTGGCGTCACCACGCACGGCGCCGCAAACCATGGGCATAGACGAACTGGAAACACGCCAGATGGAATGTCCGCGCACGGTCGGACACAAGCCGTTTGATCTGCGCCTGGGGACAAAAATAGTTATGGAAAAACTGGCGGCCGGCGACACGCCCCCCGCCGTTCCGATGTATTTGCGCCCCAGTTATGTTGAAACAAACAAGCAATGCTGCAACAACTAGAAAATCTTCACCGCGAATGTTTTCCGCACAAACCGTGGTGTGCGACGGATTTTGCCGACTTGAAAAAATCGGGGTGCGACATAATCGCCAGCCAAAACGGATTTATCGTATACCGCGTCGTCGCGGATGAGGCGGAAATAATAACACTGGGTGTTGCGCCGAACGCGCGGCGCGGCGGCATTGCCGCGGCAATGCTGGAAATAGCCGCGGAGGATGCAAAAAAACGCGGCGCAAAAAAAATGTTTTTGGAGGTCGCGGAAGACAACGCCCCCGCCCGTGCATTATACGAACAGTCGGGATTTGCAAACATCGGCGTGCGACCGAAATATTATGACGGCATTGATGCGGTCATGATGTCACGAAATCTGTAATTCGCACACGGGGACAACGTCATGACGGCGCAGGATTCTTATTTTCATTCGGGACACCGCGAAAGACTGCGCCAAAAATTTTTGGATGACAAAATCACGGACTATGAATTCTTGGAACTGTTGCTGTCCTTTGTAATTCCGCGGCGCGACGTGCGCCCGCTGGCACGGCGCCTGATACAGCAATACAGCGGCCTGCACCAGATATGCAGTCTGCCGCTGGAAACATTAATGGCCGAAGACGGCATTGGGCGCAATACCGCAATTTTTCTAAAAGCACTGCGATATGCAATGTTGACCGAATACCGCGAGCATTTGGACAAGAACCCCATTTTTCATGACGACACCGTCCTTGTCAACTATTGCCTGACGCTGCTGGGCGGGAAAACGGTGGAAGAATTTCATGTTCTGTATCTGGACAGGGAAAAGCGCCTGTTGGTGGACGACTGTCACAGCATAGGGACCATAGATCAATCCGCGGTATATCCGCGTGAAATTCTGCGGCGCGCACTGAACGTAAATGCGGCCAATGTTGTATTGCTGCACAATCATCCGGCCAGCGACAAGCCTTTCTCGTCCCAGGACATAGAAATAACGACACAAACCCGCGACATGCTGGATGCTGTTGGAATATATCTATATGATCACTATTTGGTGGCCGGCGGCCAGGTTGTGTCCGCACGGGCAAAAATGTTTTTGAATCAAAGCAAAAATTTTAGTTAGCACCGCCAATAAAATCCAAAACACGACTGTCAAAGATAACGTCCCGCGGGCGCAATGGCGACGCAACATGCATATCCGCCGAACGCCGCGTCCGGGACAGCGCCACATACGCCTGGCCGTGGGCGAACGCACCGCGTGACATGTCAACCACCACCGCGTCCAGGGTTTTGCCCTGAGCCTTGTGTATTGTCATGGCGTACCCCAGGCTTAACGGAAACTGGCGATACGCCCCGACCTCGTTTTCCGTCAGCCGGTCGTTTTCATCGCGCGCGTATTCTATCTTTTCCCATTTTTCCGGCCGCACTGATACGGTTTCATGGTTATCCGACAACAGCTGCACCACAATTTCCCGCGCCCCCAGCGCCCGAACAATCCCCATGGATCCATTGTGCCATTTGTCGCCGTTTTTAACAAACACCACCAACGCGCCGACCTTTAACACCAACGACAACGGCGCCGGCACGTCGCGTTCCGCAAAATTGCCGGTTAATTCACCGTTATATGCAACCTCTGGCGCGTTTATCTGGGCCAGACGCGCCGCATTTATTCGTTCGGCCACGGCACGAAAAGGCGTAATAATAACTGCATTTTCACGGCGTGCGGCGTCTTCTATGCGGCATGAGTTAAAGAATTCCAACGCCCCTGCGTCGCCGGCCCTTAGTCTGCTTAAACTGTCCAACAGTTCTTTGTCGTTTTGCCGGTAAACCAAATTAAAATCGTATTTTATAAAATCGGCGCGCTTAAACACGTTGCTGTCAAAGAAATAAGCGTTTTCATATCCGTAATTTTGCGCATACAGCGCGGCCGCGTCACGCGTTATAACAGGCGGCAACTGAAACAAATCGCCGATAGCCAACACCTGCAGTCCGCCAAACGGCGCATTGTTACGCCGGGCCTGGCGCGCCAAAATGTCCATCGCATCCAGCAAATCCGGGGCGACCATTGATATTTCATCAATAATCAGAACATCCGCCCCGGTCAACACATTTCGTGTTTTTGCCTTTAACTTAAGCAATTCCGGAACAATAAAGTCGCGCGGTTGAATCTGAAACAGCGAATGAATGGTTTGGCCCGCAATATTTAGCGCCGAAACCGCGGTCGGGCATGCGCATATTATACGCTTTTTGGACGCGGCGCGCAGATAGTTTACAAATGTAGACTTGCCCGTTCCGGCCTGTCCCATAATTAACAGATTAGAGTTTGTGTTTTCCAGTGCCTGCATCGCGGCCATCTGGGTATCGCTTAAAATAGGGATTACATCGGACATATGCCCATATGTTGTCATAAATAAGATAAAAAATCAATACAGATAAAATTTAGCTTGCAACAAAAATGAAATGCTATATAATATGCGCCGTGGGTTAGTAGCTCAGTTGGTTAGAGCGGAGCGCTCATAACGCTTTGGTCGTGGGTTCGAGTCCTACCTAACCCACCATCTGAAATTTTTATCACGCCGTTGGCGTGTTTTTTTATTAAAATCATTGCAAGATTTAAAAAGTATATTTTTTCCCTTGCGCCATATGCCGGATTTTTTCTATCATGATTTACAAAAGAGAGGAAGACATGGAAAAAAAGCGCTATTTCCTGGTTTTTTTAGCATCATTATTTGTTGCATTGTTTACGATTAATTCGTTTGCGGCGGCATGCTCGTCTTCCAAAACATACACGTCGTGTAAGGCAGGCAGATATTTGAACGAACAAAACAAGGCCGGAAACTCATGTCTTCAATGCCCCACCAATTCAACATCATCTGAAGGGAATACAAATGTATGGTGCAACTGTAAACCGGGTTATCAAAGCCAGGATGGCGAACAAGGACGCGTGGACCAACAAGACGGCGCCTGCCAGGCTGTAAACTATCAAATAACATATAACCTAAACGGCGGCAGTGGTTGCAGTAACATAAAATATACAATAGAATCCGCCACATTTACTTTATGTACCCCGACGCGTGCCGGTTACACGTTCGGCGGATGGTATACATCTTCATCCCTTACCGGTAGCGCTGTCACCCA
Organism: uncultured Alphaproteobacteria bacterium; assembly: GCA_949878575.1. Lineage (GTDB taxonomy): Bacteria > Pseudomonadota > Alphaproteobacteria > Rs-D84 > Rs-D84 > Enterousia. The sequence continues at coordinate 505,742 of CATLAX010000001.1, forward strand.
GGTTGCGAAAGGATCAACCGGCAACAAACCATTTTATGCAAAATGGACCGCATGTACGCCATGCAGCACAACATACGCGAATACAGTGAACTGCAGTGTATCCGTGTCTAACAACACATGTGTTTATACGACATCCTGCAAGCCTAATTACACCAGCATTGCCAACAACGGAAAATATAATGCATATTGTCGCCCGAAAATCTATACCATAACATTGAACAAAAACGGCGGAACTGGCGGTACAGACACGATTTATGAAGTGTACGGCCTTGGATTTAATAATGCGGATGACGAGACAATATCCAGTATTACCAAACCCACACGAACAGGATATGCTTTTACCGGATATTACACATCCACATCAGGTGGCACGCAAATAATAGACGCCAATGGCAAAATTACTGACTCAAAAACATATTTTACAAAAGACACTACCATTTATGCGCATTGGGAGGCAAAACAATATACTATCACCGCAAACTATGCCGGGGGCACGGGATCTTTGGACTGGTTGTATGAACAATATGGCAGCGCTTTTAAGTATTCGGCCAACAATGCGTCTTATGATACGTCAATAACCGCACTGCCCACTAATGTTTTAAGCACCATAAAACGCAGTTCTGTAACAACAAACTACATAACAACATCATTTGTGTTTAACGGATTTTGGTCAAATAATGTCCGTTCATACATAGGTTCCTCATCTGGGACTCTTATGAAACGAGGCTACCAGTATATTAATGCCGCCGGTACAATTTTGGTTTCTAACACTTATTTCACCGCCAATAGTACCATGTATGCGCAATGGAACATGAGATGCCCGGCCGGATCTTATCTGCCGGCATACTCTGAAACATGTACGGTATGCGAACAAGGATATTACTGTCCCGGCGGAACATATAGACTTTCCAGCGGCATACAGGGGCGTAACAGCTGTGGTACTACTGCAACCAGCAACGCCGGATCTTCAAGTGTGTCGGCTTGTAAATGCAAGGCTGGATATGAAGGTAACGCCTCCACTTCATCTGGCACCTGCACGGCATGCCAAAAGGGACATTACAAAAGCACAGCGGGCAACACCACCTGTACAGCAGCCTCTATAGGGTATTACGTATCCACCACCGCCGCGACCAGTCAGACTCAATGTTCCGCTAATCGCACAACCACAGGAACGGGTTCAACCGCGGCAACTGACTGTTTATGCGCACCCGGTGCATATTTAAACGGCAGCACATGCTCCGTCTGCTCGGCAAACACATATAAGTCTACTATTGGAAGTACAGCATCTTGTACATCATGCATCTCGGGTTATACAACAACGGGAACAAGCCTTTCCAATCATGATGAACAATCAGACTGCAAAAAAACGATAACACTGAACAAAAACGGCGGCACCGGTACAATACAGGGAACATCCGGTACGGCCAATGCCTCCATAATATGTTCAGAAGGCCAAAACTGTGATTTTGGTTCTGCATCAGTCTTGACGTGGTCAAAAGACGCCACAAACAAGCCCACCAACACGGCAGTTGGTGGATGGAGCACGTCAGACTTATGCTACGCCACGACAACCTCATTTAAAAACCCGGCTGCAGATACATATTATGCTTGTAAAACATATCGGGTGGACTTTGATATGAACGGCGGTACAGGTACAACACCGGACAGCGTATATGCCACTCTTAGATACAAAGTGCCGGAGAACAGCACCTTAACAACACCACCGACGCGCACGGGTTATACATTCGGCGGTTGGTATAACACCAGTGCGTCCACAGGCGGCAACCTATACTATACCGCTGACGGCACACCGAACCGCATCTGGCTCACAACAGACCCGGGCACGACAACCACGCTGTATGCACGCTGGACCCCGAATATATACACTATAACCTTGTATGGAATTACCGATAGTGCAACAAGTTTTACACTAACCGGCGAACCTGTATCCGGCCATATATATGAAAAATATGCCACAGGATGGTATTCAAACAGCACAGCAACCACGGCAATATCTTCCGTAAAGGTGCCAACATGGGATGGATTCACATTCCTGGGGTATTATGAGGATCCAAAACCGCTGGTGGTAAACAATACATCACTGGGGGCGCCCGTAATTTCAAAAACAGGCGCATTGCCGGTAAATACAACGTTTACCGACGACGCGGTCCTGGGCGAGGCATGGGCCCAAAACTGTAAAATACAGCCGGATTCCACCAAGGGCACATGCACGCTGACGGTGTCAAGTGCGGGTGTTGTAACATACTCTGCAACATGTAATACGGGTTACACGCTTAGCGGCAACGGCACATCAACGCCGACATGCACCGGTGTGACCAGTAAACTGTCATTTAATATGAACAGCGGTACGTCAAGCGGGACATTCCCAACCAATTTGGTGGCCACATACGGATCTGCAATGCCGAGTATCCCAAATTTCTCAACAATACGTCCCACAAAAGAAAATTTCACTTTCAGCGGTTTTTATGATGCAGCAACCGGCGGAACACAATATTATACGGCCAGTGGCGCATCCGCACGCGCATGGAACAAGAAAGACACATCCGTCACATTGTATGCGCACTATACCCAGAACAAGGTTTCGTGCCAGGCCGGTAAGGAATACAACGGCTCAGAGCATGTGACCTGCGAATCAGGACACTATTGCCCCGGAACCGGTGAAACAAACGAAGGCGAGGAAGGATGCTATACAGAATGTTCCAGCCTGATGGGCGGCGAATATACTTATTCTGATACAGGCGCAAGTGCCCCAGAACAGTGCTTTACATCATGCCAGCTAAGCTGTACGGAACCATCAGAATGTCCCGCAAACTCATGGGATTGCACATTTGACACAACCGCCCAGAAAAAAGGACGACTGTATTACAGATCACGGTTCGATTCATGTGTGGCGGAAGAAGGCGAGGATCTTAGCTGCCCGTTGAAAACACTGGAATGCAATATACGTTATTATACCAGTTCCGACATACAGACCTGTAAATCTTGCGCAGATTTAAAAGATGACAGCGGCAGCTCAAAATGGCCACGCTCGCAGATAAACTTTAACTATTCGCCGACACAGTGTTATTCAACATGTTACAAAGCATGCGACCCGCAGCCGTGTCCGGAAAATGCGCAAGAATGCGTCCACGGCACCAGCAGCACTCCGGGCGGTGTGTATTATGATCCGAACAACCTGGCCAGCGATTATTGCGAGGCTCCAGAATCCAGCTGCTCTATAACCGTTACCTGTAAGACAGGGTACGACTATAATTCCGAACAAAACACCTGTGATGCCGGAACGTTTGATATAACATTAAACCGTAATTATACGGCAGACGATGAAACTGTTTTGTGGCAGTTCCAACAAATATATAACACAAAATGGAGCTATCAGGGCTCGGAGATTAGAAGCATTTCTGTCCCGACTCGTGAAAACTATCATTTCCTGGGTTATTATAACGCCCGCACAGGCGGCGATCGGATAATCCCCGCCAACGGAGAACTGCCGCAGAACACGACATTTACGGCAAATGCAACACTTTATGCCCACTGGGAAGCCGCATTGTTTGAATGCACCCAGGGTCAGAATTATGCAGGCCAAAGCTGTCCGAACGGCCACTATTGCCCGGGCGGCACAGTAACCGCAGGAACAGAAAGCGATGCCAACGGCGGATGCCAGCCGGCCTGCCCGGCCAGCTCAAACGGCGGCACTGTCGGTTCCAGCAAAAATGCAATTGATATTGCACAATGCTACAACACCAGGGCAAATCAGACATTTGCCGACAAAAGCGGCTATGGCAGCGAAACTTGCTACTGGCAGACGTCTCCGGCCGGGTATACAGCCGACTGCAGCATTTCCATTGATGCATGTATGGGCGGATACTGGCGCGAACAGGTAAACTCCACCATTTGCGTAAATGTCGGATTCGGCGCGTACAGTCCGGACAGGGATGCCGCAAAATATTTGTGCGAAGATCTGTCCGGCGCAGACATAACGACAACAACCGCCGGACAGAATTCCGCAGAACCCGGATTATGCTATACGCCGTGTCCAGACAAGACCGTGACAAACGGCACGCACAAACCCGTAAATGCACAAGAATTTTATAACGGAACGGCTATTCCGGAATGCCGGTATACGGATGATACGCTATTGTGCGACACCGGCTATCAGGTCAATGGCGGTGAATGTGAAAGCGTTGTGTATGAAGTCACGCTAAATCCGGACTTTGACGGCGGAAAAACATCCAAAATATATCTGAAGTATAATGACGGATGGTACAGTGACAGCGCCGCAACAAACAAGATAACCAAGGTTACATTGCCTGTGAAACCTGGCGGCTATACATGCTATGGGTATGACTTTAACGGTGAAAAGGTTATAGACGCCAGCGGTACGTTGCCCAAAAACTATAAAATGTTTACCAGCAATGTTACGATTGTTGCAACATATGAACAAAATCCGGAAATAGTCTGTGCAAAAGGCAAATACTATAAGGACTCAACGCGTTCCTGCCAGGAATGCCCGGCCGGATCGTACTGCCCCGGCGTAACCACCTATGAAGGCATCGGGTCTGATCGTGGTCTAAACTCCTGCGCGGCAGAAAACGGCACATATACGGCCGCCACGGATATTGACGGGAACAGCCTGACGGTAACAATCAGCTCTGAGGCGGGTTCCTATGACGCATCCCAATGCTTTGCAACAAACGTGGAATATACGTCCGCCACAGGCCAGGCCTCTGGCAGCCAGACGTGCCATCTGAACACGTCAACAAAACAATACACCAAGGACTGCAAGACCCAGCAGGTCTTGACGTGTGCAAAGGGTTACTATCTGGCGGCGCCTACAAACAAAGACTGTAGCGAGGCCGGAAACGGATATTACAGCCCGGACAAGCAGACAGACAGAATAGCCTGCCCTGCAAAGTCCAAGAACCCGAATGTTACAACAAACGGTACGACATCAGATAATGTTCAGCAATGCTATCTGGGCAACATCTGGCTGGAACCGGGTGCCGATGGCGGAGCCACGCACGGTGGCGTACGCCGCAGCTGCTATCACCAGGCGGCGGTTGCAGACGTCAACAGTGACGCCGGATATACCTATAACTGTGACAAGTCTGTAATTGTTACATGTAATGCCGGATACTGGCTGGCGCAGACAACCGACAAAGACTGCAGCCCTGTTGGCAACAACTATTACAGCCCCGCCCAGTCCGCATTTTCCGGCGAAGCGTTACAGCCGGATCAGAACAACCCAGGCAGCTCTATCAAGCGCACAGGATGTCCGGATGGCGGATTAACCAGCACTGACACGGCCGCAGCCCAGACGCAGTGTTATAAAACGTGCCCGGCCACAATAGAGATAGACCATGGTACGGGTATTTGGAACAATCAGAACGCCTATTACAACAACGGCAAATACGATGCATGCAAGTACACCGCACAGTGTGATGCACAATACAGACCCGTTAGCAGTACTGCATCGGAAAGCCCGCGCTGTATCTGGGATGATCCGGATGAATGCCCGGTCGGGTTCTATTGTCCGGAAAACCAGGACCCGGTTGAATGTCCGGCAGACAAGGACGGCAACCGCGGAACAACACAAAAAGGCGCAAAACTTGTTACGGAATGCTTTATAGAATATCCGGAATACAAGGCAACGACAAACTATCCAAACCGCCAGTTTGAAAACGGCAAAGGTCGTGCAACCTGCTGGTTCCAGGGCGCGGCGACAACCGGCGACTATACGGAATGCCGCAATGTTCAAGCGACGGAATGCAATGCAGGATTCTGGTACCGCGAACTGGGCTCATACCTGTGCACGGACGTGGACAACGGATATTACAGCCCGTCACCTGATATTAATCAGACGGAATGCCCGACGGGATGGGCCGGCTCTATAAAGCCTGCGGATTCTGTCCAAAAGTGCTATAAAAACTGCCGCAAGGAGGTTGCACATGCAACATCTGTCACACCGGCCAGTGAAACCGTTAACGCAACAAGCAGCGCACAGTATGCGGAATGTCTGTTCGGCGTTGTTTGCGACACAGGTTATACGGTATCCGGCAACAACACGGCAAACCCGTCATGCCAGCCGAACCGCTATACCATTACACTGGACAAAAACGGCGGTTCAGGAACGACCCAGGCCACCATACAGTGCACGTTTGACAGCGGGGCTTGCGAAATCCCCGATACAAACGGACTGACAAATGCGGGCTATACAACGCAGCGCAAATGGTGCACCGCAAAAGATGGAACCGGAAAATGTTACACCGCAGGCATGACTGTTACGGAAAATATTTCCGCCACAGGCACGGATATCACCCTGTATGCAATATGGACGCCGAATGTTTATGAAATAACATTGGACGACAACGGTGCAACATCTGCGGGCGCCCCCAGAAAGTTGTATCTGAAATATGCAACAGGATGGTTTGCGGAACTGGCCGCGGTAAACCCGGTAACATCGTTGTCAAAGCTGCCGGCGCGTGACAGATATGAATTTGCAGGCTATGTCAGCGGTTCAAAGACCATCATAAACTCGGCCGGCAATCTGCTGACGGATGATTCCGCCCTGACGTTTACAACTGCAAACGCCACCGTTACGGCAAAATGGGCGGCCGGCACGACAGAATGCGCGGCGGGTACGTATTACGCCGGCGAAGAGCTTAGCTGTCAGCCGTGTACGGCAAACCATTACTGCCCCGGCGGCAGATACGCCACAGACGGCGGCGTGGACGGATTGTCAGAGTGTCCGGATGGCGGCATATCAGCGGCGGGTTCAACATCCAGTGCGGCGTGCCACAAAACGGTTGAATTTGCCCCGGCGCACGGCCGCGGAACACAGGTCTGCTATTACAACGAAGCGGAACGCATGTATAAAGACTCGTGCACAGACCAGGCAATAACGATCTGTGATGCGGGATATTGGCTGAACACCGCAATGTGGCAAGGCGACGACAAATCCGGCATGGATTGTGAACAGGCCGAAATCGGATATTACAGTCCGGCAGAAGATATACGCCAGTATGAATGCCCGGGACCGAACGGCAACAAGGGCACAACCGAGGCAAAAGGTTCTGTTAGTGTGACACAGTGTTTCCGCGACGGTGAAAAGTACACGGCGACATACGGCGCGGGGATACAGCGTTGCTCTTATACCGACGGAACCGGAACCGCGGCGGAATATAAAACAAACTGCCGAAATGCGGAAATAAAAACATGCTGGGCCGGATACTGGCTGGCAAAAACATCCGACACGGATTGCAGCGAGGTTGGTCAAAACTATTACAGTGAAACCGACGACGTCAAACGCCAGGCCTGTCCGGAACAAGGCGTCACCGGCAGCACGACAACAGCGACCAGTGCGGCGGCCTGTTACAAGGCAAGCCTGGAATACGTGTCAGACCACGGTGGCGGTGACCAGCTGTGCTATTGGGATCCGGAACACAAACAGTACAGCGTAAGCTGCGGTCAAAGGACACTGACGTATTGTCATGCCGGATACTATGTAAACCTGGCGGTAAACGCGCTGGATTGCATAGAGGTGGGATACGGCTATTACAGCCCGGATCCGGACACCAAAAGGCAATCATGCCCGGTCGGCCAGACAACCCAGACCACAACCAGCGGCAAGGCATCTGACTGCTTTGCATGCCCGGCAGGCGAAATCTGCACACCGGATGTCCGCAAGACATGCGCCACGGAAACAAAGGGCACACATCCGAAATCAGACGAAGGGAATACGGATGTTGCAACATGCTGGCGCGATTGTGATGTCGCATCAAATGCGGCGGCGATGATTGGGCGCGATTATTACTCGGCGCCGGATACATGCGAAATATCGCGTTGTACAAAAGGCTTTACGCTTGAAAACGGCGCATGCACGAAATGCCCGGCCGGCCACTTCTGCGATCCGGATCCGGACTGCACAGGCGATGACTGCGATGACAAAAAATCGTGTTCAAGCCTGGGTGACGGTAGCTGGCCCTTGTCAGAGACAGGTGCGGCGGATGCAAAAAGCTGTTATCGCACCTGTACGGGCTATGACATAGAAGGCGGCAAGGCCGTACCGAAATCCGATAAGGCGTTTTGGCCGAACAAGTGCGAATACAAAGGCATATCGGATGACGGAAACCCGTGTGACATTGTTGACGGCGTATGTGTGGTAACTTCCTGCAAACCGTCGTTTGAAATGGTGAACGGACGGTGCCAGGCATGTAACCGCGACCATGCACTGAGCTATAAAAACACCGGTAACTGCATGGTTGACAAGTGCGAGTCCGGATGGCATCCGTACGGTCAGCAATGTGAATCAGATATATCGGAATGCAGCGCCCCGAACGCCCTGCGCGCCGAAAAACAGTGGGATTACAAAAAGAACACATATGGCATCTGTGTAATCAAAGAGTGCGAGGACGGATATCACATATCATCCAACGCATGTGTGCGCGATGTTCAGGAATGTGTCATAGAACACGGCATCGGCGAAAAGGAATGGAACCATACCACAAAATCTTGGGGTGAATGTGTGGCAACATCTTGCGATCCTGGCTTTACAAGCGATCCGCTGGAAACAAACGAACCGACAAAGCAGTGCGGCCACTGCAAGAACAAGTTCGGCGTAAAAGGAGAGCTGGCCGCCAGCAGCTATAGCCGCGGCTGTACAATATCGGCATGTATGTACCAGGGCGAAATGTACAACCTGGAAGACAACGAATGTAAGCCTATTTGCGATGTGAACGGCTATGAAGACGAAACAGGAAGCATGAAATGGAACCCTGCGACCAAAAAGTGCGAACGCAAGTGTAAAGAAGGCTATGTAATGTGGTAAAGAAAATCCCGGTTATCCGGGATTTTTTATTAGAAACGCCAAAATAAAAAAATGCTTATTTTTATACTTGCCAAAAATTCATATATTCCATATAATCCCTGGTATGCAGGGCATAATACCTATGCCTAATAAAAATGGAGGATTTTTTTAGGCATATTTACACCATTAAAAATCCCTGATTTCCGCAACATTTTATACCCTCCAAACACAATAATAAAAACGTCCACTTTTTTTCTCTTACATTGGTTTTTGCAATATTACCTTTGAACTCGGCCGGCGCGGCACATTGCCCTGCATTCAAAATACGAGTAGGGAAAATGTCCAGATTTATGCACCTTGTTGTGTGCGCTTTTGCGCTAGTGTTTATCGGCATGAACGGTTCGTTTGCGGCGGCATGCTCGTCTTCCAAAACATACACGTCGTGTAAGGCAGGCAGATATTTGAACGAACAAAACAAGGCCGGAAACTCATGTCTTCAATGCCCCACCAATTCAACATCATCTGAA